>NZ_JACYGY010000002.1:0-355472 GCF_015221875.1 Dyadobacter subterraneus | reverse complement strand
CTGCTTGTACTGCACCTGCTGCGCCGGTTGTTGTTTCACCAGTAAATTATACAGTTGGTCAAACGCCTGCTGCTTTATCAGCTACTGCTTTGGCAGGGAATACTTTAAAATGGTGGGGAAATGATGCTTCTGGCGGAACATCTTCATCAGCAACACCGACACCATCAACGGCTACTGCCGGAACTGTCATTTATTATGTTAGTCAGGTTACTACCGCTACTGGCTGTGAAAGTCCACGTGCTATGATTTTAGTAACAGTTAATGCTTGTACAACAGCAGCTCCAACAGTTAGCAACGTCACTTATTGTTTATCTGAAACGCCAGTAGCTTTAACTGCAACTGGAACAGCGTTAAAATGGTATTCCGTTGCGACAGGAGGAACAGCACTTGCTTCGGCTCCAATTCCTGTAACTACAACCGCTGGAACAACTTCGTATTATGTAAGCCAAACACTAAATGGCTGTGAGGGCATTCGTGCAAAAATTGATGTGATAGTAAATCCTTTGACACCTGCACCAACAGTCACAGCATTAGTAACCTATTGTCTTTCTGAAACGCCTTCTGCTTTGACAGCAACAGGAACTGGTTTAAAATGGTATACGGTTGCAACAGGTGGAACAGCCTTAGCTGCTGCCCCCACCCCTGTAACAACCACTGCCGGAACAATTTCTTATTATGTTAGTCAAACTATAAATGGTTGTGAGGGGACACGCGCGAAAATTGATGTAACAGTAAATCCCCAAACGGCTGCACCTACTGTTACGGCTACGATAAAGTATTGTTTTAATGCTACGACAACAGCTTTAACAGCAACCGGAACTACACTGCAATGGTACACAGCAGCAACGGGCGGGACTGCATTGTCCGCAGCACCTACGCCTTCTGCTACAACTGCCGGAACAACTTCATATTATGTAAGTCAGACTTTAAATGGTTGTGAAGGAACGCGTGCTAAAATAGATGTAATTATTAGTCCGCAAGTTGCCGCTCCTGCAATTACTACAAGTGCTTTGGAATATTGCCAATCCGTAAAAGCACCAGCATTGTCTGCTACGCCGCTGGCAGGTGCAACTCTGAATTGGTATGGTACAAATGCAACTGGCGGCACTGCTTCTGCTGCTGCTCCGGTACCTTCAACTGATACAGAAGGGACTGTTACTTATTACGTTGGACAAACCGATGCAAATGGTTGTACGAGTGCAAGAGCTGCTATTTCTGTAAAAACGAATGTAACTCCAAAACCAACTTTGGCAACTTCATCAGTAGCCTATTGTCAGAATGAAGTTGCACCTGCGCTTGTAGCTACCGGAACAAATCTTAAATGGTATCTGACAATAGACGATACCAGTCCCCGGACAACAGCGTTGATACCATATACTGCAAAAGTGGATGATTATTCATTTTACGTTACCCAAACCGGAACAAATAATTGCGAGAGTGCAAAAGCTGAAATAAAGGTTCATATCAAACCACTTCCTTCGGCTACGATTTCGGGAAATTCTTCTATTCCATTAGGCGGAACTGCTAATGTTACAATTAACTTTACCGGTGACGCACCGTGGTCTTATATTTTATCAAACGGATCTTCTGCAACGACAAGCAGTGCAACACTATCAATTCCGGTAAGCCCTACGGTGACAACAACTTATGTGGTTACCGAGGTTTCTAATTCTTGTGGAAAAGGTATCATAAACGGAAGTGCACTGGTAACGGTACAAATACCAACTTTGACCATTGGTGTACCTTCGGTATCAGAATCTTGTGCTGGTAAAACTTTTACAGTTCAATTCCAGCAGTCAGGTTCTTTTCCTGATGGTAGTACAATGAAAGCGCAGATTTCAACCGTGAATGAAACAAGCAAATTTATTTCAATTCCATCGGTGATTAGTGGAAATGTAATTACTGCGACCATACCGGATACAACTGTGAAGGGTACTTACTATATCCGTATTGCCAATATTGGAAAAGATGGATCTTTGATTGCAGCTGGAAATGTGAGTTCAGGACAGATCACCGTGAATCCATTACCGGTAGCAACGATATCGGGTGCAACCACTATTTATATGGGTGCAACGACCAACCTGAAAGTAGATTTGACAGGAAATGCTCCATGGACTTTTAGTTTAAACAATGGCCTTACGGATTCACTTGTATCAACTAGTGTTAATCCAATCATCGTGAAGGTAATACCGAAAGCCACTACGACTTACACCATATCCAAGGTTTCAAATCAGTGCGGTACGGGAAGAGGGGCTGGAAGTGCCAGAATTCAGGTAGACCCGGTTTTAGGTACCGAACCACCTGTTGTATCCGGCGACTGGCTGAAAATTTATCCAACTTTGGTCGATTCAAAATGTACAGTCGAAATAACATCAGCTGTTTCAGCAAAAGAAGCAGAGGTGGAAATCCTGGATTTAAATGGTCGGTCTCTGTATAAAAGATCAATAAATCAGAAAATAACAGAGGTTGATTTTTCACAAAGACCGGCTGGTTTGTATTTACTGAAAGTTCAAAACGGCAAATACAATTCTGTGCAGAGAATACTGAAACCTTAGTTCAAGGACATATATTTAATAAAGCGGGGAGTATATTGCTTCCCGCTTTTGTTTTGAAATCAATAACAAAAATCAGCAATGACTTCGGATTTTCTGGATAACTACTTCATGGCAGAAGCCCTACGAATGGCTCAAATAGCCTATGAAGAGGGAGAGATACCCGTTGGCGCAATTGTTGTAATTGGACAAAGGATCATCGGAAAAGGGTATAATCAAACCGAACGACTAAAAGATGTGACGGCGCATGCTGAAATGCTTGCCATAACCGCAGCCTCTGAATATCTGGGTGGAAAGTATCTTCAGGATTGTACGCTTTATGTAACCTTGGAACCTTGCGTAATGTGCGCGGGTGCGTTATACTGGGCACAAATGAAGCGTGTTGTGTTTGGTGCAATGGATGAGAAAAGAGGATTTTCAAAAGTGGGAAAGAACGTTTTACATCCTAAAACACAATTGAAAACGGGCATTTTGGCAGACGAATCCCAGACATTGTTACTCAAATTTTTTAAGGGTTTAAGAACATAAAGCACTTTTCTGCTGTTAACCAACTAAGAAAACATATTCAATAACCAATAAACCTATTTCAGAATGGCATTTACACTTGATCCCTTACCATACGCAAACAACGCGTTAGAACCGCATTTCGACGCGCTTACAATGGAGATTCATCATGACCGTCACCATCAGGCATATGTTACTAATTTGAACGCAGCTGTAACAGGAACTGAACTGGAAGGTAAAACAATAGAAGAAATTATTGCCAATATCAGCAAAGCACCGGCACCAGTTCGTAACAATGGCGGTGGTCACTGGAACCATACATTTTTCTGGAAATCACTTTCTGCATCAGGTGGAGGAGAGCCAACAGGAGAACTTGGAAAAGCCATCACTGCTAAATTCGGTTCTTTCTCAGCGTTCAAAGATGAATTCAAAAAAGCTTCAATAGGTCGTTTTGGTTCAGGATGGGCATGGCTTATTGTTAAAGCTGATGGAGAAATTGCGATTGTTTCTTCTCCAAATCAGGACAATCCTTTAATGGACATCGCTGAAACAAAAGGTACACCAGTTATTGGTTTGGACGTGTGGGAACACGCATATTACCTGAAATATCAAAATAAACGTCCTGATTATATTGATGCTTACTGGAACGTAGTGGATTGGAAAGCCGCTGACGCTCTTTACGTTGCAGCAAAATAATGAGTTGGAAATAAAAAAGGTTTACAGCTTTTGAAAAAAAATATCAAATTTGTCTTGGAAGCTGTAAACCTTTTTATAATTTTGTGTCCTCAAACGGAGGTTGTAGCTCAGTCGGTTAGAGCGCTAGATTGTGGTTCTAGAGGTCGCGGGTTCGAGACCCGTCTCCCTCCCATTTAGAAGTTTTTAAAATCAACAAAATGCCTGTAAATCAATGATTTATGGGCATTTTTGCTTTCCGGGATATCCCAAAATATGCAAAAATTCCCATCATTTCCAGCGTCATTCGTGGAGTTCGATGAAAAACGAAAAAAAGACGCTGGAAAGTGTTAACTTATTGATTTGCAAGATGTTCATTTATTGCACATCTTGATTTGCAAGCGCGGCGGCTCGATATTTATCACTTAAACGCTAGCGTCATGTTGGAAAACAGTTTCGGTATGTTGTTTTATTTAAAACACGCCAAAAATCAAAAAGATGGTTTACGTTATGTTTACCTTCGAATCACAGTCGATGGAAAATCGGCAGAATTATCTACAAAGCAGCTTTGGAGCCCTTCGAGCTGGAGTATTGACGCCGGACGTGCAATTGGCAACAAAGAGGATTCAAGAACGCTCAACGCGTATTTGGATACTCTGAGCTCCAAAGTTTTTCAGGCAAAGAAAATGCTTATCGAAGATGACAAAGAATTATCTGCCGAGGCTTTAAAAAATATTCTTTTAGGAAAGAGCACGGAGACAAGAACAATTCTGGAGGTTTTCCAGTATCACAACGAGCAGATGGAGGCGCTCGTAGGAAAAGAATTTGCTCCACTTACACTAAGCAGATACAAAACTGCGCTGGAACACACGCGCTCATTTATTCAATGGAAGTACAAAATGGATGACCGGCAGATCCGCGACCTTGATTTTGAATTCATCTCTGAATTTTCTTTCTGGCTTCGCAGCGCACGTGGTTGTAATCACAATTCAGCCATCAAGTACATGTCTAACCTGAAAAAGATTGTGCTCATCTGTGTTAATAACAAATGGCTGAAAAAAGATCCATTTCAGGGATTCAAACTGACTAAAAAGGAAGTTGTAAAAAATCCGTTATCTCGTGCAGAGCTAAAACGACTTACAGATAAAGAATTTGACATGGATCGCCTTAGCAACGTGCGTGACATCTTTCTTTTCTGCTGTTATACCGGCCTTGCCTATGTTGATGTAAAGCAGTTAAAGCGCAGCGATATCGTTACCGGAATGGATGGGGATCTTTGGATCGATACCACCAGACAGAAAACCGATGCGGCTACTAGGATTCCACTACTTCCAACGGCGTTGGAAATAATGAAAAGGTACGAGGATGATCCTTTATGCAGTAACCGGGGTGTTGTGCTTCCGGTTTTAAGCAACCAGAAGATGAATGCTTATCTGAAAGAGATTGCTACTTTGTGCGGGATTTCAAAAACGCTTACTTTCCATATCGCCCGTCACACCTTTGCGACGACAGTCACGCTTAGTAATAAGGTGCCTATTGAAACGGTGTCGAAAATGCTCGGACACCGGTCTTTGAAACAGACGATGATTTATGCTAAAATTCTGGATGTGAAGATTAGTGAGGATATGAAAGCGCTCAAGGATAAGTTAAGAGAAGTTTAAGAATAATTGGTATCGCAGGTGGTGCTAATATGCCTGCGGTACCCTGTTGTTTTAATCGCAAATCTTGTTGATAGCTGAATGCCTTTCATGAGCCGTTTTTTATCTGTGGGAGGCGGCAGAGAAAAAATCGAAGACTTTTTCTGAAATATAAAGACTTCTGAGCACAGCGTGTTTACCAATCAGCTCCGGCTGTAACTGGCTCCAGAAGGATTATAAATTTATTGTAAACTTGAATTCTAAATCCAGAAAATGGAAAATCAAATAGAAATATATCAAAGCCAGGACGGACAAACTCAGATAGAAGTAAAATTTGGAGAAGAAACCGTATGGCTTGACGCTCATTCGTTGGCTGAGATATTCTCGGTTCAGCGTCCAGCTGTCGTAAAACATATTAATAATATATACAAATCTAGTGAGTTAGATCCTGCTGCAACTTGTTCCAAAATGGAACAGGTTGCAGCAGACGGAAAGAAAAGAAGGATGCATTTGTATAACCTGGATGTAATAATATCTGTTGGTTACAGGGTGAATTCAACAAAAGCTACTCAGTTTCGGCAATGGGCAACACAGCGTTTAAAAGATTATCTGATCCAAGGTTATGCGATTAACGAGAAACGGTTGAGTCAAAAGCAGCAAGAGGTACAGACCCTGAGGGATGGAATCCGAATATTAAGCCGCGCAATTGAAACAAAAATGGGCCATGCAGATCTGACATTGCTCGATCACTTCGCCAAAGGTCTTGAGTTACTAGACGATTACGATCATGAAAAATTGGATTCGAAGGGCATCACGACACGGCAGGCAAAGTTCCCGGATTTATCGGATTACAGAAATATAATTGAGAGTATGAGAAGGGATTTCGACTCTGATATTTTTGGTAAGGAAAAGGATGATAGCTTTCAGAGCTCTGTGGCACAAATCAGTAAAGGGTTTGGAGATATCGACTTCTATCCTTCAATTGAAGAAAAAGCAGCTACATTACTCTATCTGATCATTAAGAACCATTCATTTATTGATGGAAACAAACGAATTGCTGCGGCTTGTTTTCTGTTATTCTTAGAAAATAATGATCTTTTAAAATCGGGAACCGGGGTAGCACTTATAAGTAATGAAGCTCTTGCAAGTCTAACACTTTTCGCTGCCGCCAGCAAACCTGAGGAAATGGAAACGGTTAAGAAGTTAATTATTAGTGTGTTAAATAGGAATCATTAATGGAGAATTCGGAATCACTTGTCACCTCAATTAGGAAATTGAAGACAGGTTATTCCGGTTGGAGTTCACCAGTTTAAGCCAAATGATTTACAATTATTTAGCACAAAGAAAGTAATAGTCTATTTGATGGTCAATTTGCCGCGGAATCAAATGGTCAACGCCTCCAAATTCTCCATTGTTACCTCCAGCTTGTAGCTGTCGGTGATTTCCCGCGGGGGGCTACCGTCCAGCCACTTATAAAAGACTCGCAATCCATCATCATCGTCCAAAATTGCTGTTCGATATAGCTCCAATGTGCTTCTGTAATTCTGAGTTCATCCGTTTCATCAGCATAATCGCTCTGATCCCGTGGGGAATCATCAGTGTCACGGCCTCTTTCCGCTAGTTCCAATTCCTGAACAATCGGCCTTCGACCTGATGATTTCAGATGACTTGATATAAGGCTCTTTACCAAGCCTTTAAGGTGTATCTCACTATCCGGGAATCTTTCGAATTCCCAGGCACGCTTACCATCGAATATCTTCTCAATTGCATTCCCGACTAAATCGTCCGGTTCTATGCCATCGATCTCCAATCTTGGTTGAAAGCCTGACAGCCTAAGCCTCGTGGCAGCGTAACCCACCAACCGTCCATAAATTTCACCCCAACGGCCTTCCGGGATGGACTTTTGCTTTTCGAGTGTTTTTGGTTCAATCATTTCCTGAAATGAACATATCCGTAACATGATATGCTTCAAAAAATATCTTTTTTACCGCCGTGGCAAAAAATAAATATCGTGGAGCATATATGTACAGAAGGATTTAAAAATGGATGTGAACTAAAATTTGTGAAAAATGGTGACACCTGAACAAAAAGAAGAATTTAATAAAATATTCAAGGAGCTGGGCAAAAGCCTGGATATTACCGAAGCACAACACAACGCAGCAGTAACTAGTTATGAGTTTGTGGGTGAATGGCTGGCACAGGAAGGTTCAAGCCTTTCCCATTACGAACCAGAAATAGTACCGCAGGGGTCTTTTATGTTGGGGACGATGACCAAGCCTATCCACGAAGATGATGAACTGGATATTGACCTGGTCTGCCAGCTGAAGGGAAAAGGTACCACTTGGACACAATACGACCTGAAGAAGCAAGTTGGTGATCGGTTAAAGGATCACGGCATGCTCAAAAGATTACTGGATGAAGAAGGACGCCGCTGCTGGACCTTACAATATGCAGATTCTGCTAAATTTCACTTGGATATTTTGCCGTCGATAGTCAGCGAAAATTACAAAGTGCTTTTAGAGCGTTCTTTTTCCGCAAAGGATGTTTTGGATACGCAAGCACTGGCTATTCGCATCACAGATAAGGAAACCGATAATTATTACCGGGAAACGAACCCAGGACTCTGGCTAAAAAGTAATCCTTTTGGATATGGCGCCTGGTTTAAACAGCGTATATCACTCGATATCTATGCGGCAATGTCGCTCAGGGAAGCAGTTCAACCCGTGCCGGCATACGAAAAGGAGAAGTTACCATTGCAGGTAGTTGTTCAGATATTGAAAAGGCATAGGGACTTGATGTATAATGGAGATTGCGATAAACCAATATCGATTATCATCACAACATTGGCGGCCCTTGCATATCAAAAGCAAACCAATGTTGCTACAGCGACGCTGGAAGTGGTTCAGAGGATGGCATCATTCATCGAAGATCGCTACGATCTCGTTAGGAAACGGTACGTGAAATGGATCCCCAATCCCATCAACCCGGAAGAGAACTTTGCGGATAAGTGGCCAGATGAGCCTCAGAAGGAGAAAAATTTCTATAATTGGCTCGAGCGGATACAGCAGGATGTATTGCGGTCATTTAATCAACATGGGCTGTATCGTATCCAAGAATCACTCTCGGCCCCATTCGGTAATCGTGAGGTTTCCAAGGCTTTCGAGGAGTTAGCAATTAAGGCCAGGGTTGCTCGGGAAGAGGGCCACCGGAGAATGGCGGCAGGTAGTGGGATACTGGGAGGTGTGGGCACAAAAGTGGCAAATCATAATTTTCATGGTAGGGAGTAAATATATCACGCTTGTCAGGCAGGAAGTTGCACTGCGCCAGCAGTTCCCTTCTGCGACTATTAAACGGGTCTCCGATGCTTCGCTAACCTGGGAGCATACCTTGCAGCCGACTGCGGTCAGTGAAGAGTATAGGGTGCGGCTCGTCTATACACGCACAAATGGCATCGAAGTTTTTGTTTTATCGCCCAAACTGGCTCTCGCCAAGGGAGCTAAGAAGCTACCACACGTTTATTCGACAGAAAAACAGGAGCTCTGCCTCTATTTTCCCGACGGCAAGGAATGGAACAAAAGCAAATATATGTCCCAAACAATTATTCCCTGGATCAGCGAATGGTTATATTTCTACGAACTATGGCTTCCAGCGGGGCAGTGGTACGGAGGCGGCACCTCGCATGATCCGAAACCGGAGAAAGATCACAATTAATAAATTTTGACAATTATGAAAAATTATCATTTAACCAAAGATAGAGAAAGCTGGAAACTCCAACGGGAAAATACTTCCCGGGCGACGGCAAATTTCTCCGGTTCTAGTAAGGAGGAAGCGATCAGAAAGAGCGCTGAAATATTGAGCGACTCAAATTCATCATTAAAAATTCACAAAATGGATGGCCGCATCCAGGAAGAACGAACCTATCCTAGATCGGCTGACCCAACAAAAAGTAAAGGATAATGGAAACAGAGAAATCATTTAATATATTGTCTATTGATGGCGGGGGAATTCGTGGCGTTTTTCCAGCCATGCTACTGGCAAACCTGGAAGCGGAGCTTAAACAGCGGGGAATTGAAAACCACCAGATCTTCCAGCACTTTCAGCTCATTACAGGGACGTCTACCGGAGGGATCATTGCACTGGCATTGGCGCTGGGAATACCTGCAAAGGACATTCACGATCTTTATTTAAACAACGCTGAGAAGATCTTTGGAAAAAAGAAGGGATTACTGAGCAGCCTATTTTATTCAAAACATGACAGAAGCGCTTTGGAGCAGTTAATCAGGGATAAGTTTCGGGAGGTACATGGTGGCACAGACCCGCTTCTACTGGACTGCAAGATACCCGTTTGTATCCCAATCTATGACCTGATGCAGGGCAAGCCCTCGGTGCTGAAGAACAAATATCACCCGAGATTTGTACGAGATTATCACATCCCCGCTTATCAGGCAGCCCTGGCAACATCAGCAGCGCCGACATATTTTGATCCGTTTTCAGCAAAATACCAGGACCTGAAAGGTATCGAGCAATTATTTAGTAATAAGGTGGATGGCGGGGTGTTTGCCAATAACCCAACACTGCTGGCTATTATTGAGGCCCAGAAAGCCTTTGGTCAGGACTTAGGCAACTTGCGGGTGCTTTCTATCGGCACCGGGCACCAGAAGTTCACGGACGCCTGCTCCCGCAATGATTGGGGATTACTTTACTGGATAAAAGGAAGAAAGCGGATCATGGAACTTTTTATGCAAGGACAGTCGCAACAGGTTCAAAATCTGATCAGTCTGTTACAAAATGGGATTGACAAGCAGGAGGCTGAAAATTTTATCTACAAACGTATTGATACCGAGCTTGACGATACTTGCTTTGTTGAACTAGACGAGACAGACCGGGTAAGGCTTGAAAAACTTGGAGAAAAAGCCCAGCATGAATTTCAGAACCATGCAAATTCGATTATTGAGCAGTTTTTTACAGGTTAAGAGAAGGCTCCAGCAAAATGATGCGGGGCAGGAGTCGTCTTGTATTATTTGGTCTTGGGATAGGTAATCGGTGCAGGAGGGAATCGCTGAATGAGGTCATCAGTAAAAATCAACATCAAACATTATTTTATTTTACATAATTAGTAGTTATGTAAAATAAAATATAATACAAGAAACTGAGTGAAACGGAACAGTAATTAGCCCGGCTAAGCAAAGAACTCCGTGACACACGACTTGAACGCGATATATTAAAATCCGTGTACAGCATACTGCTGTTGAATAGCCAAGCAACCTAGCTTTAACTCGAATAAATATCCTAATGTGTTATATTTGAATAACCTTCTGAACCAAGCCCTCCACTTTTACTGATACTTTGAGTACTTAATAAAATCTGGACTGGAGCGATCCTTCCCTTTTTCCTAAAGATTATTTGTTGAATAGCCTGGTGATCTTTATATAATCCCGTACAGAAAAATCTTAACTAACCATGTTCGCTCCCAGAAGTTATTAAACAAAAACTGTTTATGGGAACACTGGAAATATCATTCAACATCATTTATCGCCACGCTGCTGGAGTTGATGTTGGTAGCTCTGACTGAATTTTAATAGCTTGTTGCCTGCCCGCATCAATGGCTTCTTTTTTTGAGTGTCAAGATTTTTTGTTACGCGTCCGTTCCCGGTCGTTCTGGTCGCCCAATTATTGCTGAATTTTACGACGAATACATTTTTTTTCATATGTGTATAATTCTTATATCCCACACTATTTATATGTTTCACAATATTTATTTTTAGCTACGTGTCAAAAAAATAATTTTAAAGAACATATCTTTATATGGATCCAAAATCTCCTACATGATTGACTCTCAAACACTGGATAAACTATCGGCAATAGATGAAAAGTCCTGGGGGCTGATTTATAAGGAACTGGTACGCTATGCAGATTTTAAATTGAACAAGGCCGGCTTCCAAATCCGAAGCGAAAAGGACAGTGTGGATGCAGAACATTTTGCTGCTCTGGCAATAGAGAAAGTATTTGAAGGTGTTCGGGCCTGGGATTACAATCGCTACCCTGATATTACAATTCATTTGACTGGCGTTGTAAAAAGCTTGATTTCAAGTCATTTTAAATCATCCGTCCGTTCGATTGTTAAGGCTGGAGGCAATTCAGATGTGAACGCTATTGCTTCTAGTGATAATGCGATCGACGATGAAATTTTACGTGATGATATCGATACTGTTGAAGGACCAGATGAAATTTTAATCGCTCAGGAAACGTGGCAAGAAATAGAATTAGCATTCGGAGAAAGAAAAGATGACCATGTGATATTTTGTGAATGGCTGGATAACACCCAACCGCGGACAATCGCCGATGTTTTGGAAATCCCGGTTTCAGAAGTTAACAATGCCATAAAAAGAGGCATAAGAATTGTGAAGACATTATTTAAAAGGTAATCATGAAGAGCACAAAAATAGACATCGATAAGCTGAATCGGGAATTATTCCTGATGACGCATCGTGAGCCTGAATTACTAAATGAAATGTTGCGTGATAGTGGATTTGATCCTGAACGTTTGGAAAAAAATGGAATTGCGAAAGTAAGGGCCTTACTATTTAAGCAAAAAGTAGCGCTAAGGAAACAGGAACTAGAAAGTTTATATGCAAAGGCGCTGGCAATATTTGAAAGTGCCAAGGAATCAACCAAAGAAGGAATCCTTAATTTATTAAAGCAAAGCGCACCGCAGTTGCAGTTCAATAACTTGGAAAATATGGATGTGCAGGATCTAAAGGAAATACTTGACGAATCAGACTTGCTTGATCTGATGAACAAAATTGAAAGAAAGGAAATTTAATGAAAATAGCACCAGCATTTGCTGCCAAAAAACTTCTTAACCAACTCGGCATCATCGACATGGCCTATGTCGACATTAAAGACCTGATTATCTATCACAATGGTATGGTTAAGGAGGCTGAGCTGAAAAATTGTGACGGCAGGTTGGTGATGAAACAAGGACGTTCAATTGTAACGATTGATTCGGCAATTGAATTTGAACAAAGAAAACGGTATGTACTCGCTCACGAGCTGGGGCACATCCTACTTCATGCTGATAAGGAAGCGTCCTTTACAGATGATGATACTACATTAGAAGGATATAAAAGAGGGCCGCAAGAAAAAGAAGCCAACGACTTTGCTGCTGAATTGTTAATGCCGACTGAACAATTTAAATCGAGTTGTTATAAGAAGAAATTTTCACCAGAACTGATCAGTGAATTGGCTCATCAATTTAACACCAGTTTGACATCAACGGTATACCGTTTTGCTGAATTAGGAAATCATCCTATTGCTGCTTTTTATAGTAAAAACGGAAAGGTGCAATACTGGAAAAAGTCGACAGATATGTATTATAAAATTCCAGATATTAACAAGCTAAATGTTCCCTCGAATTCGGTAGCAAAAGAATTTTATAAGTATAATCGGATTTACGAGCGAAAAGATACTACTCAGGAAATAACTAAATCCACTTGGTTTGAGCTTGGTAAATATGATAATGATGCACCGATGAATGAGTTTTGCATAATTACGGCAAGATACAACTCTGTACTAAGTGTAATTTGGGAAGCCTAGGTTTCAGGAATTTTTCGGCACAGATTGGCCCAATTACAATTTCGCATGAGGTTAAAGTTTTCTTAATGTATCCGCAACTTCGCATTTTCCTATTTCGATCCCTGAAAATATTTGTATTGATTAAATTATATAAATCAAGCAACTAACACGTATTACCCCTTTAATCGGCCCAAATTGATGGATAAAATCGTCACAAACACCTTAACTCGAATTGAATTTACGAAGATACAAAACACATAGATAGTGTTATGTGCTAATCAAATACACCAAAATGCAAAACGCTTCATTGCAAAAGAGCGTTTTGAGAAATAGATATATTTTGCTCAAACAACCGTTTTGCTACTAAATGATAATCTCTAATAATTCTTGATCAGAATAATTTCCTACAATTCCACCCTTAGTATTTAAATACTCCAAGATTGTCTGGTCGTTAAAATTATAAACCTCTTTTATTCCTAAACTAATAGTTTTTAAATAATCTTTACTTGGTTTTGACAATGGTTGTAAGTCATTTTCACTTGTCAAGGTAAAAATTTGATAGCCATATTGTTTTCCCAAGTACACTAAGTTTCCGTACCAAGATGCTTTTTTAAAAATATAAGCTCCGTCTCTGGTAGCTGCGTCAAAGTTTATCACTAAATTATTTTCTGTGCCTGTTTCTTGTTTGGCAATATCTATTAATTGTCCTTTTGTTACTAAATATAATCTCCCAATCGTCTTTATTTGGGGGTCAAATATAGTTTTAACAAATGCAACTCCACCATTATCCCAACTCTTTGATTTTCTAGCAAAATAAAGTTCAGAACAAATATAAAAGTCTTCACTGTCTGCTGGTAAAGTTTTATCACTACAACCTTCATAATTTTTCTTGCTTCCATTTGGTTGTCCACCTCTGATATAACAAAGAAAACGTTCCTCTAAAATATTTGACCCGTAGCAGGCATACCATACTTTATCATCTAAATTTGTCATGATAATTAGTTTAAATAGCTGAAAAATTACTGATCAATTAACTCTCAATAAAACTACATACTTATAGTTTTATTATATTGGGGTCTACGCCGAAAATTACCCATCCATCTTATTAGGTGTCTCACAAAACGTCGGTATTCTTTAGACTTACTTACTAAGTTTCAAAAGCAAAACGGTTGACAGGTGAACCATGCAGGATAGGTGGAGCCATAATGCAAATTGAGGTAGTAGTAGCGAGTGGCCTACTTTGTAGTTACCTTAGCATAGGGTTTAGAGTGACGTGCTGATAATCCCGCAAAATATAAGCCCTTAATCGATGTGATTAATGTAAAAGACCAAATGACAGTAAACTATGACAGATACTCTTAGACAGAGCCGGATCCTTAACAACCCTTGTTTTCAGGAGTTGAATACTACGAAAAATGGAATTTTCTCTACTCGAAATCAAGATTTTCAACAAGCTAAACAAGGGAAGAATGACGAGTTCTATACATCCCTTGAAGATATCGAGCTTGAGATGATTCATTACACCAACTACTTTAAGGGAAAGGTTATTTATTGTAATTGTGATGATCCACAGGAGAGTAATTTCTTTCGTTATTTCTATAACAACTTTGAGGAACTTGGTTTAAAGAAGCTAATAACAGCATGTTATCGAAGCCAAAACGCAGATTTGTTTGATAACAAGATATCAGAGAAAGCGGTATACTTGGAGTATAGTGGTAGGCAAAATGTGAATAAGATTTCAAAAGATGAACTGATACACACCAAGCAATTTAAAGGGGATGGCGATTTCCGTAGCGCTGAAAGTATCGAATTATTACAACAAGCAGATGTGGTAGTAACAAATCCGCCGTTCTCACTTTTTAAGGAGTATTGTGCTCAGTTAGTAAAGTACAAAAAGAAGTTCGTAATCATAGGAAATATGAATGCTGTGACGTATGTAAGTGTCTTTCCGTTAATTCAAAATAATGAGTTGTGGTATGGGCCGAGTATCCGAAGTGGAGACAGGGAGTTTCGTGTACCATCTAATTACCCACTTGCAGCATCTGGAACTAGGAAAGATGAGCATGGTAATAAATATGTTCGGGTTAAAGGAGTGCGTTGGTTTACTAACATCGATTTTCAAAGTAGACACATAGACCTTCCTCTTGAAAAAAGTTATTCTCCTAGTACAAACCCAAAATATGCAAACTGTGATGCGATAGAGGTTAGTAAAAGTAAAGATATACCGTATGACTTCGACGGTCTGATGGGAGTACCTA
This sequence comes from Dyadobacter subterraneus, assembly GCF_015221875.1. Classification (NCBI taxonomy): domain Bacteria; kingdom Pseudomonadati; phylum Bacteroidota; class Cytophagia; order Cytophagales; family Spirosomataceae; genus Dyadobacter; species Dyadobacter subterraneus. The sequence goes on along the minus strand of NZ_JACYGY010000002.1, from coordinate 340,274 downwards.
TTTCTTTCTTAGACCAATACAATCCTGATCAATTTGAGATACTTGGGTCTAGTAGATCTTTAAGCCGGCCAATGTCTGAGATAGCTGAAAAAGGCACCTATTCACAAGGAGGACCACGCTTTTATTTACCCAATGGTGATGGCACTTATCGCCGAATGTATGAGCGTATAATTATTAAAAAGAAACAGTAAGTATTATGTCATTTCGTTATCTTGGTAACAAAACAAAGCTTTCAGAATGGATAGTTGGAGAGATAAGTAGGGTTATTCCTGCTGGCTCATCAATTGCGGATCCAATGTGTGGTACTGCTTCTGTCTCATTAGCCTTGGCGCAAGCTGGTTACTCAGTTACAGCTGCTGATGCTCTCGCTTTTCCTGTTATCCATGCTAGATCTCGCTTATTAGCTAAGCAGGCACCAGCTTTCAAAGCTTTTGGTGGATACGATAGAGCACTTAATTGGCTACGGTCAATCCCACCTACAGAAGGATATTTCTTTAGAGAATTTGGTAATGCCGGTAGCCCTGCTAATGGTCGGCAGCCTCGATTATATTTCTCCGCTTCTAATGCCGCACGTATTGATGGAATTCGAGAAAGTATAAGGGATCTTGCAAGGTCTGGCGCCATTAGTAAACTTGAACACAGTTTATTGCTTCACAGCTTAATTCTGTCAACCAATAAAATTGCAAACATAAGTGGTACTTATGGCTATTTCTTAAAAGAACTATCCAAAAATGCTCATCAGGCAATTACGTTCGAACCACTCCATTTTGAGCAAACCCCAGGCAATCATTCTGTAGTACTGGGAACTATTGAAGAACATGCTTCAAGTATTTGTGCAGATGCTGTATATCTAGATCCTCCTTATACAAAACGGCAATATGCTGGGAACTATCACATTCTTGAAACTTTGGCTCAAGAGGATGAACCGATTGCTCAAGGCGATGGTGGTCTCCGCCCGTGGGAAAAGCAAGCATCAGACTTTTGTTACCGTCGCTCTGCTGGTAAGGCTTTTCGTAAAACTCTGGAACAACTCAGTGCTCCTCATGTATTTATATCTTACAGCCAAGATGGTCAAGTTCATGAAGATGAACTTCTTGCAATTTTGAATGATTTTGGAAAAGTGACAATACACGAGAAATTACACAATCGATATCGCAGTAACAATAAGGCGAAAGAAGGCATTTTATTGGAGCGTCTTTATCATGTAGAGAAGTATTAATCATGACGAATAAATTAGATGTTAAGCGTATCTGGTGGCGCAACGTACAACCAGGAGAATTTTATAATATAGAACGTCACCACAGAATTGAGGGTGGTGGTGGATCCTTATATATTGAAATTCCAAGTTCAATAGTTCCTGAGACTCTTGATTTTCTGAATATCACAGAAACGGACTTTAATTCTATGCCCTCTTTTGTGATACAAGCTTTTGTAATTGGAAAACCCCAAATATCTGGGCCGATAGAATTTCGCAGTAAAGCAGGTGGCCGAATGCGTATAGCAAATCAGAATAGACAACAGCCTAGCTCACAGCGCCATCCGGCATGGACATATACGCGTAATTTCCCGAGAGCCCCTGATGATGTTGCCAACAAAGAAGAAGCTCTCGCGTATTTTCCTGATGGTGGATTACGTATATTCATCGCAAAGACGTTCGATGAAAAATACTATGCAGGTTTTACAAAAGGGCATCGCCCTTCTAATATGAAGGATAATGATCCGATGTTTGAACTTTACAGCAATAAAGTCGGCGGGGTAATCAATGCAAATAAAAGCTGAACATGACAGATAAACTTGGGAATATTCTCAGATCGTGGGATAAAGGGCGAAACGTACTCTTGTATGGCCCACCCGCAACAGGCAAAACACGGCTTATAAGTGAGTTGTTTCAAGTTTTGAAAACAACACCTGAGAGCAAGGAAGGTATCATTCTTGATCCCGATGATGCAGAAACTCCATTTAGCAGGCCAGAGCAAGTTCTGCCTATACCTCAGCCTGTGAAAGTTGTATGGACTACATTCCACCAATCTTATGGTTATGAAGATTTTGTACTAGGTTTAAGACCTGAAATGACAGGGTCTGGCACAGAGCTTAAACCGTTTGCTGGAGTTTTCCTTGATGCTGCATTAGAATTGTCAGACACTACATCAGAGTATAATTCAGTTGTAATCTTTATCGATGAAATTAACCGAGGTAATGCGGCTCGCATCTTTGGTGAGTTTATGACATTTCTCGATTTCGATTACCGTAAAGATGGCCGTGTTCCCCTTCCTCTTCCCCTTAGGCAGCTTAAGTACATAGACGGCAAAAGTGAGAAAATTTACCGGGCAGAAGGGCAAGAAGCTGAGATTCCTATTGGATTTCCATTTCCTAAGCATATTTATATTGTGGCAACAATGAACAGTGTTGACCGGGCAGCTGTACCAATTGATAGCGCTCTTGCACGTAGGTTCGATCGAATTGAAATGAGACCAAATCTATCTGTACTTGCACACCAATGGGGTTTGGATGAGAGTTTAATTCCCACACCTATTGATGATAACTGGCAAAACTTAAGCCCTTTTGAAACTGCATATCTGCTTCTTGACCGTTTGAACCTAGCCATTGCAGCTGATCTCGGTCCAGAGTTTGAGCTTGGTCATGGCCTACTTACTCAATTGGCAACTAGTGATTCACCTGAAAATGTTATATGGCAAGATTTAGCCAAGGCATGGGATGAAGTTATTTACCCTCAACTTGAAGATAGATATTCAGGGAGGCCAGAACAATTGATTGAATTACTTCGCGTTGATACTCCCCCATTATCTGGTAGTTATGCTTGGGCACTTCGAACTAAACTGGGTAGCAGCATACAGGCTAGAACACTCACGCCAGTTCGTGTTAATGAATTGAACCCTGAAGAAATAAAAAGGTCATTTAGGTGGCTGACTCGTTAATGACACACAACCGAATTCGACTCCAAGAGTATGGAGAACCTGTTGTTCTTCGAGCTGGTGATATAAATATCAATACTTTAATCGAAGCAAGTAATCGATGGAGAAAGATTCTAGGCCTTTCTGGTGAGCCGTTTAAGGTGGAAAACATTGGGAATGGGCAAATTCAATTGCGTGCAGAGGCTGTAACCGGTGTTGTACGAGTAGGAAATGTCGATATTGAGATAGCTCCAAAGTTCTTAGATTCTACCGAAGGTAGTTGGCAAAGCATACTATGGCAAATACTAATGGTCGTTGAAGGTGGACATCTTGATGACAGTTTAACATCAGCTCACCACGGTACGGCTTTAGGAATACCTGACCTTCTCGCAGAAATGTTCTTAGCATCCTATGCCAAAGGTGCGGCACGTGGTTTATCTCGCAGTTATTTATCAGAACAAAACCAAGGTACTAGCTTGCGGGGTGCATTCGATATATCCCGTATCAGTGAGTGGGTTTCGCGCCCTTGGATTGTACCATACATAGCTGACTACTTTACAGATGATACCACCTTAACAAGATTACTTCGTTGGTCCGCAAATTGTCTTGCAGCAACAGTTAAGTTACCAAGTCGGGCTAAGGCGTTGCGTGAGATTGAAGCAAGCCTTGCTCATGTAGGCAAGCGTCCGCCTCATCTTATAGAAGCACGAAGAACTCAACTTGGAGCCCAGCACCAGGGGCTTGAAGCTGCGAGAATGGTAGGGTTATTACTATTAGAAGGAGCAGGCGTAACTCATGCTAGTGGTGAGCATGCTCTATCAGGTTTTTTATGGAATTCAGATACAATTTATGAAAACTACATCTTCTGGCTATGTCAACGGGCAGCGAATCAACGGAGAATGAAGGTCACTAAGAATGAAGTGATTTTTGGCCAGATTCTAAATGGAGAAGGTAGCAAGCTTAAGACAACTCCAGATGTAGTTTTTCGTAATGAAACTGGCATGGCTGTCGCGGTGGCTGATGCTAAATACAAGCTATTGGGATCTCGCCCGAAAGCATCAGATATTTATCAAGTATTCACCGCAGGCCATATTCTTGGCTGTCAAAAAGTTTCGCTGACTTACCCTTCCTCGAACAATCGAGAACTTACAGTTTGGCGTATTCCTTCTGCATTAGGCGGTAAAGATATTATGTTAACAGCCCTACCAATTAATTTGATGAGTCTGTCAATGGCCGATGGTCAGAAAACATTAATAGATACTATCAGTTCTTGGTTAAGTATTGAATGAATAAGTATTGATACGACCTTGGGGTATTTTTTCACTATCTAGTGACTATGCCGCTTATGCTGGGTTATTCGTCGATTTTGGAGAATTAATTTGTAACACTGGATGAGCGGTATAAAAAATCAAGAAATTCTTCGTCTGTGACGTATAGGTTATTTGTATCGGAAAGGGCCATAAAGGGAATTTGTAACTGACCAAATTTTAATGTCAGGCATTGGTTTCAATGCTACGTTCGTGTTTTGAGATGCAAACTGCATTTCCCAACCCTTGACAAGTAAATTTACCCTGTCACAAAAGCTGCTATATGCCGTAAAATCCACTTGCAACAATGGTTTGATGCAATTGTAGGTATGTTGTAAAATCTGGCTTGTGATTTGCACTTGAATACCACCGAAACTTATCAAAGTTACTCATAAATGGCAAGTAAACAGGCTCTATTCTTGCTGGCAGCACATCGAGACGACCGTATTTTCTCATTGATCTTCTACTTGCATTCTTACGATTGACAATGGCTCCATTACCATAATCTTGGAACAAAGTTCTTTGACTTTTTCAAATTTAAACTGCTTTTATGAGCTTGTATTACCTGTAAATAACGAGATGTTTTTTGAAATATAAACACTTGGTTTAATGACTATATTCTCGCCGATTTTCTTTTATCCTGCTGTCTGTCATGATTTTTCTATTCGGTAAATTTCCTGACAGCTGCTTTAAAAAGTCCCTGTATTAATAATGTGATCGCTGCTATGGGTTCGTCAGACAGATACGGAAAACTGCACTGAAACCGCGACGGTTTTTCTACTTTTTTTTAACTCATAAACATTGTAAAAGGATTCTAATTTGTTGATTTTCGAGCGATTATAGCTAACCTACACGCAGATGAAAATGTTTAGTATGGTCCGGTTCATGTGATAGATGACCTTTAATTTCATTTTCAAGAGCCCATTCATTAACTGTATTTACAACATTATGGTCGGCATAGAATACTAATGTTGCGCCAGACTGTAAAAATATCTGTGCAGTATTAATTGCAAGTGGTCTGTTAATATTAGGTACATCTCCAACTTCTATGACATCGATGTCAGCATCAAGACCGAGTTTATGAGAGACGTGAGTACCTATCCGACCGCCATGTTCGAGTTGCATATCGCCAATCCATAGTTTATTACCGGTTAAATGAAAGTATGCTAAACATACTGTTTTTAAAACTTCAATAATTTCACTTTGTCCAAATTTCCTTTTAGGATTACCGTATGTATAATGGGGGAATTCATCATCGGAAGGAGGCAAAGCGGTAAATACTGGAAAAGTATTGTAGTTTTGAACCACATACTCAACTGCTATTTTAGCCAGCTCAGTAGAAGCATTAATCCGAGGAGTGAGAGGAATATTTTTTAAAAACTCTTCTAATTGTGGTATAAGTGTCTCTTCTGTATAACGCATTAGATCAAGATAGCTTTGGTACCCAGCTTCACCATCTTTACTTTCCCATTGAATTAGAGCCTCCTTGGCATATTTTGATTGTTGCACTATAATATCAACCTCCTTTTCAAAATTAGTTTCAATCTGAAAAAGAGCTGCTCCTGGCGATTGATCAGCCTGAGCACTTAAAGTATTAAGCTGATCCGCAAGTTTCTTAATTGTTGGTGAAAGATTCCAAATGTCGACCGAATAAGGTACGGTGAAATTATTATAACGTTCAATAGCTTCGGATACCGCTGTAAAATCTCTACTTTCATTATTTACCAATTGACAAGCTGATATTATTTGTTGCAACAATGGAAAGACACCTAGAGAAAATTGAGAAAGATTTCTTTCGAAAACTGAAATTCCTTGCTTTACTAAGTTATTGCCTTGATTAACAGCAATATTAATGGCATCATAGGCAACAGCATTTAAAGGACCTATACACAAATTTTGAGGAATAGAAGCGATGTAAGCGGTACAACCATTTATTGCAGAAGTAAACTCAGCCATATCCAAACTGTACATTGATAATGAGCTAATAATTTTGGAAATTTTAGCAACATGCGTTTTGACACTAGTATGATAGAGATTAAGATGGCTTTCAGCTGTAAGCGGTGCGCAACTAATTTTTTTAAATTCTTCAAATTCTGTCTTAATCACTTGATTGTTAGCTATGATCGTGCCTATTTTGATCATAATGTGCATTTTTTCCGACTTTGAGTATAAATTAAAGGCTGTAAGCATATCTGAACAATTTAGGTACATGAGGTATTACAAGAATAGAAATTAAAAGTAATTCAGCTTAACGTGTAAAATTTCCTGAAATATATGCTAATTTCAATTATATGTTGTGTAATCTGTTTAAAGATAAATCGGTTTGAGATAGGGTAACTATTGAATCTTAAATATCAAGTCATTGAAGAAGAATTTCTGACTAATTTGCTATAATATTGCCATATAGTACTTAAAAGCAAGTAGATAAAATCATTATTAGCTTTTGAATTTGAGAAAAACCTTAAAAATATAAATGTAATTATATGGAAAGTAAAGAGAATCCTATCGCTGATCGCATTAGATTGCTGCAGGCGAAAATCACGCAAAATTTGGATTCAGAGGTTAAACCTCGCAAGGATGTAATTAAATCAGATCCAAAAGAAGAAAAAGAAGAGGGGAATTGGAATGACTGGGATGACTGGAATATACGTAACTGGGGTGACTACGATTCTAACCAAAATTTAGATGGATGAAAAGATTTTCCTTTTGAAGGATATTCGCCCAACTTCTCTGGTCGTATTTCAAGCAACATCTTTTTGCAATATTAATTGTAGCTACTGCTACTTACCAAACAGAGATAAGAGGAACAACATAAGTATTGAAACTATTCAAAAGACCTTTGAATTTTTACTAACTTCAGGTTTAATTGGTGAAAGATTATCTATTTTGTGGCATATGGGAGAACCTCTTTCTGCAGGCATCCAATTTTACGAAAGGGCTTTTAAAATAATAGACAGACTTTTACCGAGTACTACCAAATTTCATCATAGCTTTCAAACAAATGGGGTGCTCTTAAATCATAACTGGTGTGATTTTATTATTAAACATAAGATTCAAATGGGCGTAAGCATTGATGGCCCAAAGTTTTTACATGATAAAAATCGTTTGTGTAGAAATGGACTGGGATCCTTTGATTTAGTAATGAACGGTATTAATTGTTTAAAGAAATACCAGATAAATTTTAGTACAATATCTGTACTAAGTTATGAATCGTTATCATATCCTAAGGAAATATTTGACTTTTTCAATAATCTAGATACTATTAACTCTGGTTTTAATGTAGAAGAAATTGAAGGGATTAATAAAACATCTTCACTACAGACGCCCCTTGCCCAGAATAAAATACGAAATTTTTATGAGATATTTTATGACTGCTGGGAGAAAAACGACAAGTTAGACATGATGCGTGAGTTCAAGAAGGTCAAGAGATACATACATAACTTTCCTAGCAAATTCAAATTCGGCCAATCTACCAGGCGGGCTGATAATTATCCTTTCAAGATGTTAAATGTACTTTACAATGGAGATTTATCAACCTATTCTCCTGAGTTAGCAGATATTGATCAGAAGTTTGTACTTGGAAATGTGTATGATACAACACTGGAGGAAATACTAGATAGTGAGAAGTTTATAAATTTGAGCAAGCAAGTGGAAAGGGGGGTTAGCCAATGTCGAGACATATGTAGTTATTTTAATTTATGCGGTGGCGGAGCGCCATCAAATAAATACTTTGAAAATGGGACATTCGATTCAACGGAATCAATGTCCTGCAAATATAATACGCAAATGCCGATAGATGTTGTTTTAGAGAAGATGGAGAATAGTTATAAATAGCATTTATATGGGCGACATTAGGCTGTTTCTTGATACTTCGGATCCAATTTTTTTATCAAAGAACTCGGGCGTTATTTGTTTAAAGGAACCAAATATCGACTTTGAAAATTACAAAAGTGGCGTTTTTATTCCTAAGCTTGATTTTGAGGTGTTAGACATGGTTGGAAATGGGATAGCAACCAGTAATAAAAATGACTTGGGAAGAACAGTCTACATTGGGCAATTCGACGAAAAAGTAAATGATTATTTTTTTGGTGAATATATTAAGCATATTACTGAGATCAATGTCCAATACGAGCAAGAGATTATAAATAAATTGGTATTAAAGAATGTAGAACAATTTGTATTGAACTTGCTTAATAAAAAGAAGAATGTTTCTTTCAACAAATATTCTTCTGCTATACAAGCAACTAATAAGCAAATTATAAGAGCAAATGCAGTAAGTGGATATGATATTGTAAATTATTCTTCAACACAAAACCCAAATTCTCCCTTCAAGTTAAGAGGTCTTCATATTGATAATTGGCAAATACCTAGATTTTGCGTATCTAAAAGACATTTAGCAGGGGTAAAGTTGGGTCTGAATATTGGCCTTCAAAAACGTGATGTTATGTTTATAGACTCTTCGGTTTCTTTGATGGCGCAAGTTTTGCAGAATGCTGGAGACAAACAAGTAAAAAGTTTTTTGCATGGGGATTTTGCTACACCTATTGGAGAGATGTTTATGCTTTATAATCCGTTGATACCTGTGTACAAATTTACATTAGCTCCAAATTCATATTATATAATGCCTGTACAAAATATGGTTCATGATGGATTTCCGTTTTTGCAGAATTATACTGATTATAATTTTATGATGTCTTTCACACATTTTAATTTTTTATAGAGTTAAATTTTGGTTGATGAAGGTTATCCGACAACCTAATTTGTGAAGCATCAAAAAAAATATGGGAGACTGATGCCGCTTCTTAAATAATGCCAGGATCCTACACCAATTTTATCTGTCTAAAATCTGGATACATCTTTAGAAAAATGTCTTCCAATTCGTTCTTCAACACTTTTATGCGGACTTTAAGCAGTAAGTGTGCACCTTTTTTAGTTCACGAGATGGACTGTTTTTTTAGAAAACCACTTAGTAATTACATAATTGGCCGTGGATTCTGCAATGCTGCTTAAAATAACTTCGCAGTATTTGCATCGCCGGAGTAATTTACCAATTCTGATTGTTTGTAATGTATTTGTTGAAACTGGTTACGTATCTCTGGAAGGACTGAATCTGGTTAAATTTTTCTTTTTCCCTTCATCTTCCAAGTGATGAGTAAGGTAGGAGTCAAGATCGCCATAGAAAATTACAGAGAAAAACATGTAGGTAAGGCTGATATCTGCTGAATTATTACAGATTCAACAGATGTACAGAAGCACGTTGAGGCGGACAATTCTGATATGTTGAGAACGGATTTTTCAAGAAAGGCTGTCGGTCCGGTTAAAAAACTGAAAATTTCAACTCGCTAGGCTGAATCTCTCGCGTCTCGTTAATTAGAGTGGAAAATCTTTCAGTCAATGCTCCAAAATTTGATGATGATTTAAAGAAATTATAACGCGCCTAAAAATCTCGCTTATGATGCATCTTATAAGTTTTGGAATCAGGTTTTTGTGCTTTCAGATTTGAAGGGATTTAATGAATAATTTTGATATTGTAGGAGAGATTATGTTGACTGGATATTCCGGAGCATATCTACCACCTAAAAGTCGTAATGTTTGGAATATTAAAGTAGCCTGATTCGCTGGAATCGCCTGCCATTCCGGCACATGTTGACCCCCTTAAAAGTTGAGAACGAAACGTACCGGAGCATGTTGACCCCTATAAATGGGATTTCGACATCGTGTACCGGAGCATACCGACCCGCTCTTAGCGTTGGTTTATTTAATGATCTTTTAATGAAAAAAAGATCACTGATGGCTGGAAAACCGAGACCTATGAGCTAGATTAAACAACTTTGACGATTACATTCTCAAGAATATTCCATCAGGGTTGCTGCCGCTGCGCTCGGTCTCAGCAAGAATACTGTGAAGTTGTAATTAAGTAAACTGGAATCTGTAAATATCGATCCGCAGGAATTATTGTAGCTGGAAGCCCCTGCACTGGAAAACAAGTTTCATGCCAGCAATCCCGCTTATAAAGATCCAAACATTTAAGTGATTTATAAATAGTTGATATACATTAAATTATTGTGAAGGAATGGCTCATACTATTAAAGTAAGGCAATGATATATCAATTTACACTAAATTCAAAAAATATATATTGCGGTTTCAAAATTAATGATTATCCTAGTGTTCACATTTTAAATATCTTTAAACCAGTACTTTATGATGAACATGAAACAGAAACACGAAGGGTATCTAACAAAGGAAGAGAAAGACTTCTTTACAAAGTTAATTCAGAATGCAAGACCAAAACATCCTGATTTTCATAGTTTCTTTATTCAAGAAACAAATTGTAAAGTAGATGTTATTAAGCTTTAAGCTAAGAAGCACAGAAAAAAGAAACCCACTGTTTTCGAACGGTGGGTTTCTTGCTATTTATATATAAACGATATGGAAGAGCATCCAATTTTTATTCATAAGGAGGTAACTGACTGGTCAGAGGCAACTTATAGAACTGTTCAATTATATATACATTTGTTAATTGGTTTATATCGCCTAGTAAAAGAAGGTGTGTTAACTCCAGAGCAAGCCGAAGACATGCAACGAGAAGCAAGAGAGTATGCTACAAGTCTTCCTCAATGACTGCATAGTGTGCAAGTAGGTTATCGGAGTTTAAAAGGTTTATTTTGACATTAGGGTGCGTTTTAATTGTTTCTTCTAATACTGACTTTAAAACTTTGAGATCACCGTTCAGTACAATTTTTGCATCATCATATTGAATTTGAGGACTTGGTTGTTCTACTACATAATTAACAGTATATTTTTTTGCTGTATCTATGAATTTGTATATTTCATCTTGAGCTTCTATCAATGATGGTCTAAAAACTAAGGTTACTCGAAATACTGGCATAACGGTTTATTTAGATTGGAGGTTATCAATAATTTTCTTGAGGAACAGGATTTCTTCTTTTTGCTGTTGGATGATTTGTTCATATAGTTTCTTCTCCTGATCTGAAAGACCATTGTTGACTACATAACCGTTAACCCACTTGATTGTGGGTAACGTTAAAAATCATTTTCTCATTGAAGTTCATTATATCTTCAACTTTCACCTTAAGAATTTCAGCAATTCTAACCAGTCTAGGGTAGCTTACTTCGGATTCGTCTCTTTCGATCTTACCATATCCGGCTTGAGTCATTTAAGATTTATGAGCCATATATTCCTGGGTATAGTTTTTCAGCTCCCGAATCTTCTTAATTTTTTCTCCTATTTCCATTGAATCAATATTTTATCCAAAGTTGTAAATAAATCCTCACAGTTTTTAAAAGAAACGGGGTAAAGTATCGGGAAAGTTAGTTTTGTGGCTCACTTAAAAATTGGAACCTCCTGATATGAATGATGATTTTCAAGAAACTGACTCTAGCCAATCAGACTTGTGGGCAAAGAAAAAGGTATTATCTGCTTTCTTAGTGGCTGGTATTTTACTTGGTGGAGCTGCATTATATGGTGAGTTTATCAAATCCAAAGATTCTTCAACAAAAACTGAAACTGCGGTACCATATGTATATTCCGTAACCGATGAATATCTAGGTACTTATCATGGAACACAAGCTTCATACAACCTAAAGAACAAATATGGTAGCGATATGGTAGTTAATGGTCGATACATTCGTATTGCTCCAATAGATTTCAAATTAGAATTGAAAAGGGATGGAGAAGTCAATTTAGTTTTAACATCATTAGAGGATAATCAGCCTAATTTTTATCAAGGAAATTATTCTTTTATCGTTGACAGAGACGGTTATTTAAAGCTAGAATGTAACTTTAGTGATGGTACCACTAACCCAAGGTATTATTTGGACATAAACAACGTCACAAAAAATACCCAGGCTATTAAATCTGGTGAACCTACTGTTGATCTTGTGAAGATATTGTAATATTAGGATTCTTTTTGTGGTGGTTTAACAGCCATTAATGCCTTTAACATAGCATCAAAATCTGGAGCCTTTTTCTTTTTAGAATTAGGCTTCTCTTTTTTATTATCTTGATTATTAGACTTCTCCATTGAATATAAGGTCTTTATAGGTCAAACGACCTGCAATATTTTCTAAAACTACATTAAATCTTTGAGACGTTGTAAAATCTCTTGAGTTGAATCTATAAGTCGATTCCGTTACATAAGTCTGCAAATGTTTAACGCTGACCCAATGGTATGTTCCTTCAATAGTTCTTTTAAAATGACTCCAGAAGTTCTCAACACCATTCGTATGAGCCATTCCATTTACAAACTATTTTACGCCATGATTAACTCGTTCATGGTTAAAATTTTTGTTCAAGTTATTATATGCGTGCCATTCATCAGTCATAACCAAGGCATTACATTTAACGTTAGCTTCAATAATAGGCTCAATGGTTGCTTGTTTTGTATCCGAAACAACATGAGCAATAATGTTTCCATCCCGTTCTAACATTCCTAGAACCGGCTTCTTGGTTTTAGTACTTCTACCTTGTCTACCACCAACTTTTTTCCACTCGTGCTTATTCTTTTCGTTACCGTCAACGTAAGTTTCGTCGATTTCAACAACTGTACCAAGTTCTTTCTTAAACGATGGATGATCAAACGCATATCTTAAACGGTGTAACAAAAACCAAGCCGTCTTTTGAGTTACATCGATATCCTTTGCTAATTGGTGAGAAGAAATACCCTTTTTATGAGAAGAAAAGATATATAAGGCCATAAACCATTTAATCAATGGTATTTTGGTATCCTCGAAAATAGTACCAACTTTAACGTTAAAGTATTTTCCAGTGTTTTTACACTTGTAACGATTATTAGCACAAACGTAAACCTTACTGGATTCATCAAATGGAGAAACAACAGTAACATTCCAACGAAGTTTTTCCAAATGCTCAATGCATTCCTTTTCCGTTGGAAAAGCTTTTACTAAATCGAGTATACTTTTGAATTCTCCTACCATGATTAACAGCTGATTACACTATAAAGATAAGAATAAATTTACACTAAAACAAGCAATTTTGAGAATTTATTTACACTAAATTCACCCTCTTTTATGACGAATAGAATTAAATTCCTTCGATATTTAAGTAAACTTAAACGACATGAATTTCATGATGTTGATAAGATTCTGAAGGATTTGGATTATATAAAATACAGCTCGAAATATCAGTTTTTAGATAACTTGAAAAAATCAGGTTTAATTAATTTACAGGAAAGTGGAACACCCCCAGTTTATTACAGCACAATAGATAAAGATGGGAATCCTGACATTGTTGAAGTTGGTGGGGTTAATGACCTTAAATTACTTGTTGAAATTAAGGACGAAGCCTTCGACTATCTTGATCAAGAAAATCAAAATAAGAATAGTCGTTTGGCCAGTTGGTGGGGAGCTCATGGACAATGGTTCTCTGGAATTATTGCTTTAATATCTTTTACATATGGCTTAGTTCAACACAATGATTTAGAAAAAGCAGAAGCGATAATAATTCAAAGAGATAGCACAATTACTAGCCAAAAAATAACAATAGAATTGTTATCAAAATCATTGTCAGCATCCCGTGAAGAAATGCAAGTCCTTCAGAAGAAATCAACCAATCATGTAATGTCGAAAAAATAGCTTTCATAATAATTTCCGTTTATTATAAATAGTATGGATTTCATGACCTTCATCGAAAAATATTCTCCTTATTTAGTTGTAGCAGCTGGCGTTTTATTAGTGTTATTCACTTTCATTAATAGTCAATCGGATCAGAAGCAGAAAGATAGAATCGAGCAATTGACTAAAAATGATAGTATTATCACAAAGAATGTGAAAGAAATAGTTGATACCATAAAAAATACTTCAACTGAAAATCACAAGTTAGCCATTCAGACTAAAAATTTAACAGAACAAGTTAAACGGCTTAATGATCAAATTAACGACTTAGTGAAGGAAATTGATAAAAGGACAGCTTTTGATGCAGCAGAAAATTTACAATCTGGTAAATTGAAATTTGGTTTTAATCCACGTCTGAGCAAAGAAGCTAGAATTTATCTGGGCAAAGGTGCTATCAGCATTCCTTCTGATGGTTTAAACCTTCAAAACGAAGATAAAGACGGGGGAAGTATTTTTATAAAATTAAGATATGGAAAGGATGAACTGTTAATTAGTATGAAAGTATTAGATACTAGTGGTAATGTAATTGTGGAAATAGATGACAATTATTGGAGACCAAATCCAAATTTCACAAGCAAACGAAACTATGACGATTTCGGATTTGAAGTTATGGACAATCAAGGAAACATTGCAATGAATATTGATCAAATAGGCAATGATGTTACCGTCCAAGGCATTCTTGCATTATCTAATGGTTCCGTGATGGTAGCATCAGATGATGGTACCACTATTTATCTGAAAGAAGATTTTCAAAAACAGACCAAAAAATTTAAAATAAGGCAACTTTTTGAATATACGGGGAAAAATTATCTAGGAAAACGTAGATAGTCCGGTGTAAATTGATATATCATTACCTAAAGTAATATTAAGTATTTAAAACAGCGTTGAACAATTTATTGGTTTTACATCCTTTACCCATTCAATTTTAATCTCGTCGGTCAAATATTTATAAATGGCAAATTGCAGGCATTTTTATATACTACATTGGGGAACTAATGAGATCGGCAAAAGTAACTGAGGTATATAATTGTATTATTCGTATAGGCAGTCGGTCAAATTAATTTATTATATGAAGTTGGATTTTTTAGTATCTGTTGGTAACTTATATAAAAAACCGTCTTGCTATGAAAAGATCCTACTTTAAAATCAGAGGTAAATTCGACTTTTCACCCCACCGTTTTGAGATTGGTAATCCGCTTATTCAAAGCTGGCATTTCAACCACAATTATCTCTTTAAGAAAATTTACCTTCTGCCCGTTTCAGATTACGCGGCATTTTATGATTACCATCTTCAATACTTTCTTAATGCAAATCCAGATCAGCAACAGTCCTTTTTTGAACACCTGTCAAGGATCATTTCCGAGCGGATCGCTTATTACAAATTGCAGGACCCATTCTCTTCCAGGCAAAAAATCTATCAATCGAACCTTATCAAACTGGATTCCTTTCAATCGTTTCTCCGCTCAATCGATCAATGGCACGTTTTCGACCCACTTGAATCGGTCATCGCAGAAAAGGACCGTTTGATTGATCAGCTGACAGTGGAAAACGCTCAACTGAAAGAGCTGGTTAAGGAGATGAAAGCATATGACACAACAGAAAAGATCAATATCGTTGAGAACCATCTGGGTACTTTTATTGATCTTATTCAGCAAATGCAGCTACTGAAATTGAATGAGAATAAGAAGCTTCTGAACGTACAGACCAAGAGTGCATGGTACAAACTGCTTTCCAGATATTTCCTTCACGGCGGAAATCCTATACCGTTAGAGACTGCACGTAACTATTTTTCAGTAAAAGACAATGATGATTCCGGCAAAGGAACAAAAGTCAAAGATGATCATAAGTTATTTATAATCAATCAAATGAATACGAAAAAGTAGCTTTGTGGCTTGACCAATGGATGGTTTTGGTCACTATTATTTGAACTTCCCATAGTATGTTTGCTTTTGATGATTATGGCGGTGGTACCCCGTCATCAGTCACGTTTATGTTCCATCCTTAAACAAAAGCAGTCATGAATGTAGAATTGATCACCAGGGAAGACTTGCGGCAGTTTAAAACTGAACTTCTCGAAGAATTCAAAACCATTGTCTCAAAGGCGAAGCCCTCACCGCATGGCAGGTGGCTTAAAAGCGCCCAGGTAAGAGAGCTCTTAAAGATCTCGCCAGGAACACTTTTGAACCTGCGTGTCAATGGGCACCTGCGTTACACGAAAGTGGGCGGCAGCTTTTACTACCAGTATGAGGACATCGAGCTCATGCTGGCAAAAGGGCCATCTAAAAAGCGCTAAATGGATGAAAGTCTCTGAGACAAACCTTACCAATCCGGCGGGAGCCGGGTTGGTAGAAGGAGTATGGGATGATTCCAGACTCCGCGCTGTGCACATCTGTCTGTATGCGGCCATTGCCTTTCACTGCGTGAAAGCCAGCCAAAATCAGATCCAGATCAGCCGCAGAAGGTTAATGCGCTATGCAAGAATTAAATCTATTGCAACGTATCACAGCTGCATCCGGGACCTTGCCCGGTTTGGTCACATTGATTATCACCCATCTTTTCATCCGCTGCGAGCAAGCCGTATAGTACTCAGCGGTCAGGGTCAAAAGAACTTAAACAAGAAGGATCATGGATAAGGAACTGTTGATAACCATGTATGAGAGGAAAGATCCGAAGCGAAGAAGAAAACTCTACGAATTTTTTCAGGAGCTCTTCGCTCAGAATCTTTCAGCCTTGCTTACAGTCGAGATCATCAATAAAGAGCTCGGCAGTGAACTTACCGTGCTGTACGATGTGAAGTACATCCGCTCGCACGCAGCGAAATGGAATGATCCGGGAAAAACCGGTAAAACTTCTTCCGACACTATTCCAAAACCGGTGGAACCAAATACGGTATGGATAGAAGAGGACGCACTGAAAAGACAATCATTTAAAAGTTCAAAATTTGGTAAGTCATGAAAAAATTTCATTTCATTGCCCAGTCCAAAGGCGGCGTGGGTAAATCTCTTTTGATGTATTTATTCGCACTGAAGTACGGACATGAAAAAGACATCCTTTTCGTTGACCTGGATTCTTCTACCGAATCCAGCAAGAAGCAGCTATCCTTCATTGACCGTGACAATTTTGATGTCGTCAGTCTTAACGATGATAGAGATGTACTGGTGCGGGATCTTTTGGTCGGTTACCTTGAAGAGGCTTCAGAGAGCCGGTATGAGGAGGTCTATTTTGATCTCGGTTCGCCGGAAAGCGCACAACTTCCGTCGCTAATCAGGTATGATCTTCCGATGAAGGAATTTGCTGACGAGTCGGGTTTCGAAATGATCTTTCATGTGGTCATTGGCGGCGGGACAGCCTACCAGTCTTCGGTTAACTATCTGGACCAGATCAGAGCAGCAGTTGGAAACGATTTTAAAATCATTGTCTGGAAGAGCATTACTTCATTCCGCGGTTTTGCAACACTTGCCCAGGATCTGGAAGAGCGCTGCCTAAAGGCTGGGCTTCGGCTGAGACAATTTGGAGATTTTGAACCACGCACGGCCCAGGGAGGAGAAATCCTGGACGGGGCACGACTTGGCTGGGGAATGGAGAATTACAGCCGTGGTACTCGGCTAAAATTAAAGGGGCAACTTCAAACAGACATCAAAGATGAATGATAAAAAAGAGCGGATATCGCATGTGCTCAATTATATCAAGGCGGAGTATTTTTTGAAGTACGGGATGGAGATGGACGAATGGACAGTCATTAATTTTGCTGAAATCAGGGAACATTTTGCTGTCATGAGAAAAGAGCTGAATGCCAACCTTCTTGAAAGCAAAAAATTGCAGCAGACGTTCAAGGGGTCTATCAGTTCGATAAACTTCGCTTCTGACAAACAGTCGTTTGTTCACGGACTGGGCATTAGTATTCCGTATGCAGTCTGCACCCTGATCCTTGGTCTTTTATGCTACTATTACCTGAGCACATTCAAGATGTATCAGGCAGTAAGCAGATACGTTGAGGATATGAAAAACATAGAATCTTACCAGGGCCTTATACGCGAAGGAAATATCAGAACCGAAAACGAGGTCGAGTATTTAATCCTGAAACAAGCAAAGACCGGAGATAACACCTTTGGTCAGGTCTACGAGTTTGATGCAAAAAGAAAAGAGGTCCGCGTTCCGCTTCGAAGGCTAAAATGATCCTTTTAAATCCAATTAAGGCAATTAAAGTCATTTTGGATCTGAAAAAGGTAATAAGAAGTCAGAAGAATTATTTATAATCAATTTAAGTCACTGTTTAATCATTTTTAAATCGTTCGGGTCCTTGCGATGGTTTTCTCCATAGCCAGCTATCGCCGGTACGTCGCAAAAAAGCGACAACCGGCGAGAACTGGCAAGGGGAAAACCCCTTGACCCCAGCTATTCGCCTATCGGCTCATAGCTTAATGCTGAAGACTTATGGAAAAGAAACAAAAAGGCAGACCGCCGAAAGGGGAGAGGACTGCTAAAAGAGAACATTTTTCGGTATGGGTCAGTAAAGAAGAAAAAGAGCTGATCAATCAGAAAATTGAAAGAAGCGGGCTTTCAGCCAGTCAGTTCTTTTTAACCCAGGTCCTGGATGTGCCATTGAAAAGACCTCAGATTAAAACGCTGCCTGATAAAACAGCGGAACTCTACAAAGTGCTCAGGATGCTGAGCGGCCAGTTTGCCGTAGCGGTGCTACGGGCCAGTCAGGCCGATATGCTTTCCAAACAGTGGCAAGAGAGTAGCCAGAATATTTCACTGATCTCAAAGCTTCTGATGCAGTGGGTGTATGAGGATTTTGAAGTACGATCATTCCGGCAGATACTTATAGAAATCAGGGACTGGACGGGGCAGCTTTACATTTATCTGGAAAAGATGCTGCCAAGTGGAGAAGGTAAAACTGCTGCGCTTGAAACGACATCCAGACTTTTTCATAAAAGCAGGGAGCTTCTTGAAAAGTATGAAGCGCATTACCTGAAACAGGAAGTGCCAAGCGATCTGGCCATTTGGCAGGACGATAAACCAGATCCTAGAATTCCGGTGCATGGTGTGATTAGAGAAACAATGGAGCAGTTATTAAAACAACGGAAATCATGATAGGAAAGGTTGGACTGGGCAGGTATGCCAAAGGGATTTTGCAGTACTGCTACTATGACAAGCAGCTAACGGCAAAACAGATTAGTGAACTTGGGCCGAAGGATGTAAGAGGGGAGCTTGTCTACATTCAGAACCTGGCGCTTCAAAAGCTTCCGGATGGAAGATTTGACATCAACAATCTATCAAAGCAGTTTCTGGATAATAGCGGTAAGAACAGAAGACTCACCAAATTCATCTGGCATCAGTCGTTTAGTTTTGCGCCGGGAGAGAATCCGGGAAATGATAAGATCACCCAGATTGCTATGGAGTTTGCAAAAGACTTCGGATTTGAAGATAACCAGATGGCAGTGTTCCTTCATACAGATAAGGCGCACCGTCATTTTCACATCGCTGCGAACCGGATTAATTACAACGGAAAGAATACGGCTGATCATTTTAATAATTATGCAAGGGTTGGTAAATTCTGCCGGAAGATGGAGTTGGAACTTGGTCTTCAGATTACACCGGAAATGCATCTGACGGCTGAGAATAAAGACAAGCCCCGCCAGACGGCTGATCAGGCGCTTCTGAAATTGAAGAATACAATTGACAGTATCTTGCCAAATGTTTCCACCATGCAGCAGTTGAGCACCGAACTGCAAAAGCAAGGCGTGAAAACTTTCATCAAACGCGGTGTTACTTTCATTAACACCAAAAATGGAATGAAAGTGAAGGGTTCAGATATCGGAAGGGAATATTCATTCGCAAATCTGGAAAAGCGCCTTGGCGTAATTCAAACCATGGAAAAAAGTAAATCGGCTGAACTAAGTTTGACGAGACAGCGGAAGAGAGGATTGAGTATTTGATGCGCTATTTGAAATTTTAGTAATCAATAATTTTTCACTGCCTTACCAGCAAATTGGTAAGACAGTGAAATAAATAATGCGTAGGTGCCGGTAGCAAAGCTGATCTCAGTTGTATATGCCACAATCAGGCATTTGATCAAAGCCAACACAGCTTTAATCCTGCCGCTGTAAAAGCGGTCTCAAAGTTTCTTTTGCTCAAAAAAATAAGCCGAACCCAGTTGTATATGTCGTAAGGGACATTTAATGAAACTATCCAAGTTTCATCCTACGGCTTTACAAGAAGCCTCTAATTTTATTATTCCACAATTACAGTGATGCCAGCACCAGCTGCTTTTCGTTCTATTTTTTGTTTCAATCCACCGTAACCCCAGTTGCGAAGAAGAAAGGGATCCTGTGAAGCCTGCTTTTCTTTTTCCTGCTGATCTACCAATAGCAGCGTCGCTGCCTGATTTTTCAGACATAGATCAATCAATCGCTTACTATATACGTGCTGTTTTTGATTCACGTAACGTTTTTCTGCATACCGTAAATTTTCGATCGTGTTTTCTTTAAATCTCTTTTTGGTCTGGTTATTCATAAAGGACATAGCATTCTGCTTTCTTTGGATGGCTGCCTGAATAGAAAGTCTTTTGTAAAGGAATTCGTCTTTTTTTCCGATAGTGTACCGGGCTCTGCCAATTGTCAGCATAATTGGATAATCCAGTGAGAGAGAAGCTTCCGCGATGATATTTTCATTAAGCAGGTGAACCTGATTTTCTGACTCAAAAACGGCCATCATGAAAATCTTCCCTTTTTCAAGTACAAGCGAGCTGGTGCAAAGCTTGATTTCCTTTTTCACCAAGCGATGCAGTAAGTTCTTCTTGTCAGAGAAATCTTTTCCCAGGTACGTTTTAAATGGGATGTCGAAGAGTTTGAAATGAAAGATATTGCTTTCAGAGCAGGCTATCAACGATTTTACGTCAGTTCCCTTAAACGGAATAGGTAAATCCTTTTTAAAGTTCGGCAGTGTTTTTTCGCCTGTTATGTAGGAGACCAAATTCGTATTAAAAGTACTTACCAAAGTACTGTTCAGAGAGCTCATAATGTGCATTGGGATGCTGCCCTTAAAGTTTCTGGCCAGTATCTGATAACTGGTATTCATTCGGGATGTAGCAAGAATACCATCCTCATCTTCTTTAATATTAGCAAGTTTGGCTTTTACTTCATCTGTTAGATAAATGATTTCCTTGATTTGCTGCTGCACAAAGTGATGGGTGAAAATCAGGTTCGATGCTTTAAAACAGATGTAGCGCCAATCATACAGAGTTTTGAAGATTTGTGACTTATAATCTGGATCCTCGCTGTCGATTTTTAGCTGGATTTTACGGGTGAAAAATAGCTTTTCCATTTCTGTAAGAGGTTATCACGCTAAAACCGGTAATTTGACTTTTGAACAGAACGACTTTGCAGTAATTGATGCGCCTTAATATATTGCTGTTGGACCTGGGTCTGGGGAAGTCCTAATTTATTTCCAATATCAGTGAAGGACAATTTGTGGTTTTTTCTAAGGTCGTAGATTTTTGACTGTTGAGAATCTAGAATTTCTGCTTGGAGGTCGATGCTTCTTACTGAATTATTTTTGACCTCCTTTTTTGATATATGGACTATGCTTTTAATATGCTTGACACTTTTGTTTAGTTGTTCTGAAATCTGGAAAGGGCTTTTTCCTAACCGGTCTGCAATCTGTTCGTACGTAAAGCCATTTTGAAAATAAAGTGTAACGATTTGCCGTGAATCAGTAGAAAGATACTGCATACTTTCCGTGGCCATGTCTAGCTTCTTAATTTCTTCCTCCCCAGTTTCTTTGTCTTCTATCAGGTCTTCGAAATCACCGATTCTTTTCTCAAGGTGGTCTAAAAACAGCGTTTGTCCGTATATGGTATGACGAGACTTTTCAATATGCCGTAGAATCTGCCAGCGGAGATTCATACGAATGAATCTATAAATGTGGGGAAGGCTTTCCATTTTTTCGCGATAGTCCCATGCTTTCATATAACATTCATGAAGAATACAGCTAACTAAAAATTCATCCTTTATAAGGGTCTGCCCAAAATACATGAGATTATTAAACGATTTCCGGTAGACAAAATTCATAGCCCGTTCATCACCACGGTTGAAAAGAATTAGGTGTTCGTGGGCCTTGTCGTTATCAGGGGATATTTGATGCGAACCCATAGCTATCGATATTTTTATAGTCATTTAATTGCCAGAACAAATATAAAGAAAGAAACCGAAAGACACACATGTGTGTACCATAAATTTTTTTACGTTGGCTTACTTAGTGCCTGCAATGAAAGACCAAGAAAATATCGCTGGCATTGATCAATACGTAATTGATTTTATTCGGAGGCTCCGTTCAGAAAGGAGTCTTCTACAGGAGGATATTGCAGGTATTCTGGGCACAACCAAAGCATTTATAAGTAATGCGGAGAGTAATAACCACAGAGCAAAGTATAATCTTCGACATATTGATAAGTTGGCGAGTCATTTCAATTTATCACCGAAGGATTTTTTACCAGAAAAATCTTTGCAGTCAAAATAGATCTTCGAATTCGGCTGTCGCTTACTTCTTGAAAAATCTAATTTTCTAGCTAGATGTTGAAAAATATGAAGTTTTCAAAAGATATCACTTTGGTTAAGTAGATGAAAGCTTGATAGGCCATCTAAAAATAATATAGACTCTTATAGATATTAAAATGGATTGTCCAGAAAACCATGAATCAATCATCCAAAACTCTTTTAAAGAAAATAGCATCTATTAGGAAAGCTAACAATGTTAAAGCGGAAGATTTGGCGTTCCTATTAGATATGCCTGGCGAAACGTATAAAAAGTTGGAAAGAGGAACGGGTGAGGTTACTTTGTCTCAAGTATTTAAAATTGCTGAAATCCTAAAAATTTCAGCAGGCATCTTATTTGATGAAATATAAAAGACGACCGAAGTTAATATTCCGGAAGGGATAACTGAGATCAATTTTACGGTGACAATAAAATCGCAGAATCCGATCGATATAGAAAGTGAAATTGCAAAGAAATTTGGAATGACTAAACCTACCAGAGAAGATGAAATTTTGAAAAGGCAGGGGTTAACCAGAAGACGGAATTGGTAGTCGCAGATAATTTGCTTGTTTTCCAGCATCCTGCTAGCAATAACAGTTTGCTACCTATGTATTCTAAGATATTCTAATAGTCAAAAATTTACTATCTGTTTAAGTCTGGCTTTTACTCCACCACTCTCCTAATCAGACTATATTCATTCCTCTCAAGTACATCGAGCTTCCCATCCGTTGCCAATCTGATCTGGTCTCTGAATTTTTTAACCCTTGAAAGCATCGGTTCGATGATGGCATTGCTGTGATTTACAAAATCATGTAAATCTGATTCATTTGCAGGTAACTTATAACCTTTGGAGCTGCTTGCTATGAGCACACCTACGTTTCGTAAAGGGGCGATTACCTTGGTCTGAAAATAATGGAGTGACACACCCTTCCCACGCCTAACTTTAATATGCTCCATGATTTCAAAGCTTGAAATATAACGGATAGCATTGATGTGACGGAAGTGAAATACCAGGTAGCTTAGTGTGGTGACCTGATCTATTACGTGCGGAACGGTACTTTTTGCTCTCCCTTGCAAGAAATCATTGGCCAGGTTGATGCTTAATTCAGCCAGGCCCTTATCATACTGTTGATCTTGGATATCATACCTGACCTGATAAGGGTTGAAGACATCGGGCCAGAATTTGATAGTCATGAGTTTTGGCTGCTGAAGATCCAGAAAGTCCTAGCGCTGATCATCGATTACTGTTTCGTCGTAGCACCGAGCCCGTGTACCTGCAGTAAAAGCGGTTGCTTGAACGATTGGTGATTTTGCTCATCTTGACAACAATGCTAACCGAAATCAATTTTAACCTATCAGTCTGCCATTAATAAGTTGAAAGAATATGCTGGTGATAGAATTCTAATAATTCAGGATTTCACGGATAAAGACGTAATTAAATTCCGGGATTACTTGCTCACTTCACTAGGGAATACTCCACGCACTGCAAATAATACAATAATACATTTGAACACGCTTTATCGTCATTTAAAGGATCGTGTAACGATTCGTGAAAATCCATTTAAGGCAAGAAAATTAAAGGAGGCTGTTACAGCTAAGAACATTGCATTTACGGATCAGGACAGGGAAGCGATTGAAAGATACATGAGAAATTATGATCCGGAACTGTACATATATATACGCTTTATTTATCTTGCTTTTATACGTCCTGGGGAGTTGAACGCTATACAAATTAATGATATCAGATTGCAGGAAAAGTATATTTTAATACGTGGTGCGATATCGAAAAATGGAAAAACAGAAACTGTACAGATGATTTCCTCTTTGCTGGCTCTGATTTCAAAGATGAACCTATCAAGATATGATCCATTTTTGTACTTATTTGGCAGTGGATTAATACCGGGCAAAGTGATTACAGGAAAGCAGGTAGCTTTTCGGAGACATGAAAAAGTACTGAAATCATTACAACTACACAAGAAAGGCTACACCCTTTATTCCTGGAAACATACCGGCGCGGTCAACGCCTATTTATCTGGTGTAGGAATAAAACAGTTGCAAATGATGCTACGCCACAGCACAGTTCAAATGACTGATATTTATTTAAAATCTTTGGGGCTGCGGACTGATCCGAATATAGAAAATTATAATTGGTAGTGAAAATTTTATATTAGTTTTAAAGCTGCATATTTATCCTATAATCTATCATTCAACAGCAATTATGTCAAAAACAAGTTCGTCCCAGAGTCACACCAAATCTGAAAAGACCGTTGAAAGGAGTATGTTAAATGACTTGCAGGAATCTATATTATTTGATTCAGACACTCTTGTCAAATTTAAGACGCTGTTTAAAAATGAGGATGGCCAGTATCCAGTACAAACTTTAATATTTGATGCAAAGGAGCAACTTGATGTTCTATTATCTTTGAATCCACTAGATCCCTCACTTATAAAAAGTATTAAAAGGAATCTCATTAATTCTACTAATTCTTTACTAGAAATTAATGTAAGTTGGAGTGACATGATTAATGAATATAAAAGATTGGAAAAGAGTGGGAGTTTATTAAATGTTGACAAACTAGCCCAAGATTTTTATTTAAGACTCGATGCTTTCCTCAGTGTTTTACAAGGTGAGATTTCAGAATTCATAAACAACATAGGGCCGGTCATTAATTTTTTGTTGATTAAGAAATTTAACCGTAGTAAAGAGGAAATTGAAGTACTTGAATCGAGAGCTATTAATGCAACAAAAGACATAGAAGAAAAAAATATATTAGCTACGGAATTAGTTAATAATATGGCTATGTTGCCAACAAAACAGCAAATTGCTAGTTTTTCCCAAATATTTGGGGATGAGTCTGAAAGTTTTCGGTCATCGTCAAAAGGCTGGATAGCTGGTGTATTTGCCTGTTTAATTGGGGTCGTAGGTGCATCTGTTTATTATAGTTGGCTCGTAACAGATGAAGAATTTTCAAAGTTTTCAGTGAACCAAATAATTCAGTTCAATCTTACAAAGATTCTTACAATAAGTGCTCTTTTTTATGGACTTGCGATTTGTAATAAGAATTATAAATCAAGTAAACATAATCAGATACTCAATAAACATCGGGCAAATGCTCTTGCTAGCTTTCAAGCGTTTGTAGAATCACCCAACGCCGATGCAACCACAAAAAATGCAGTCCTTTTAGAAGCAACCAAAACCATTTATGGTGTGCAGCAAACGGGTTATGTACAAACGGATAATGACGATTCTCCTAACAAGATTATTGAAATGATTCAGTCGGTGCAGCCGAAATGATTCAAAGCAATTGTTCTATAATCCTTCTCTGCTAACAATGGATAGTATTTTGATTTCATCAGCAGGTATAACCGATACACTTTTGTTTTTTAAAATTGTAGAAGAAAACGGCTGAATTTGTTCTCCCAATGTAAGAGCCATTTGAATCAGAGAGGAATACTTTTTTTTCAGTTTCGATTGATGTTCCGTAATACTTGTATTTTACTTTAATTTTTCACCTTCCTGTTTAGCTTTTTGCAGCATTGAACAAATTAGTGCCAAGGCCACAATAACAATAGTTGCTTTTGCTAGGCTTATGAACCATGCCAAAATTCACCATCGATGAAAATTACCAATTTGTATTTTTGAATAACGATGTCAGGCTTCCCGGGTAAGCGTGGGTCATTTTTTCTGTAACGTATTCCTAAGCCCCATAAAGCCTTTCTTAGAACAATCTCGGATTTTGTGTCCTTCCCTCGAATTCTCGACATTGCTTTCGACCGAGCTTCTGTTGTTTACAATCCTTTAAGCCCTTTAAACAATACGGTGTTTACCACAGGGATGGGACGGCGTTTCATATAATTTAATTAATGCCAAATTGCGCGATTACAAAATGGAGAATAAATTGTCCGTTGCTGTTTTATCTAATTTCTATGCCTCCTCTTTGAACTAATAAATATTGTCAAATTCGAAAATAGTCTGGTTCTATTGACCCAGTTGTCGTTTGATTATTTCAATCCCTTCCTCCTTGCTGACAATCGTACCAAACTCCGCAATTGATTGCTCGTCCCGGTAAACTCCGTTCGGGTCGTTCCATTCCAGCCAGTCGATGATTTCTTCCCTCGAAGCGAGAAGAAGAAACCGGTGGAGAGCTTCCGAAGGAAACTTCATGATTTCGTAGAACCAGATCAAGTGAGAATTTTTTGTCAGTCGTCATAATGAATTGGTCGTTATGTAAATTTAAACAAAAAAAAGAAGCCGACGCCCCTTCCTTTCTAAAATGGCAGTATCATATCCAGCACCTGCATGTGTAGGATCTCGCAACTATGAAGGCTCCAAGCCAACATCCTCTACTCTTCAAGACCCATCCTTCTTTCATTCAGATTGTACTCAATGTATCTAATCTTATTTGCCAGATAAGCTTTAAACGTGCCCATATTATTGGTAGTTAACCTGCCTGCACCGTACAAACATTACGCGGTTGTCACGTGTTAGGTTTGGATTCGTGCAAGGGTCTGCCGAGAAAAAAATACTACCGTTTACGGTGGAGATTTTTCTTTCGGACACGCTTTCAAGCCTGCCCTTGCTTTTCCAAACCGTGCGTAACTTTCGTGAAGTTTGTATGGTAATGTGCGTTGGCAAAAGGTGTTTCTGAGCCGGTCGAACCCGCAGAGTACAGAGCTGTGGATTTGCTTGCGAAAAGGAAAGGCTCCTGAGTCTGCGGGAATTCGGGCCGGAATGGTTGACCGAATAATAACTTTATGAAATTTAAAACTCCAAAATGTGATTAGAATATTTGAAACTTCACTTATCAGTTACAAAATACCCTATCTATCAATTTATAAATTATGGAAAGATTTACTCAGGTTATCAGAGAAAATTTAAATGTCTCAAACCTTCATCAAGGATATACATTTAGTGCCGACAGCGCAGTTAAAAGGGCTGATTTTTTAAAGGATGATGTCAAGAAATCAATTTATGCACAACCTAGCATTTTTGAAGCTAATGTTCATTTGAAAAGAATATTAAAGTCTCATATTCCAAATGAAAAGCCACATTCGGCTTATTTTTGGATGATTCGAAAGTGGGGAGGCATAGGGGCATTCCGGGAAAACGATGAAAATATCATCCTTATTGACGATTTACTTAATACGCTGGCAGAAAATCGGGCGTTTGATTCCAGATTATTTGGTAAAATTTCATCGTTATCAAAAGTTGCGTCGTTTGTTGACAGTGAGAGATATGCAATTTACGATGCCCGGGCAATCTATACTTTGAACTGGCTGATAGCCAAAATGAAAAATAAGCATTTGGACTTCTCAATGCACTTCTTTCCTATGAGTGCTTATGTTTCAAGGAACAAAATGATAAATGCGCGACCATTTAATTTGATTTACAAGAAAGTAGTGAATTCAAAGTTCTACAATAAAAATGAAGCCTTTTATAAGTATTGCGAATTGCTTCAAGCGATAAACCCGATACTATTTCCGGAGTACCCCAAGGAAATATTTCGAACCGAGATGCTATTATTTTCTTCAATAGAGGTAGCATATAATGATTTAGGGAATCAATGAAAAAGGATCAGAGATTACACCCCGATCCATTTCTGTAAAACCCTCCTCAAACAGCGAGTGCTGTATGATATAAAATTAGACGAAGAATAATGGATTACGTTACCAGTTAATAAGAAAAAGGATTAGAGTGAAACTCAGATCCTTTAAATAGTACCTTACACTAAAGCAAGACTGTAAGTCTTACTTACACCATGGGATTTAGACTTCATCCGGCTTTTTGGTCACATTTTTCGTGTGTGTGTGTTTTTCTGTGCGGTTTGGTCATGGATATTCAGTCGGATTGCGTCGGTCGACCAAGTTGGAAGTGCCGGTCGCCGCTGAATAGGCCGACTTCTGGATAGGGTTGTTTCTGGATAGGACTGCCGCTGGATAGGGGCCCCGGCCATTTGCAGCAGAAGGGGGTGCGGGGGAGCTTCAAATGGCCTAAGGGGGCGCACAGAAACATGAAAGGGGCGGGCCATACATTAGAACCCCGCAAAATAATTACATGGCCCACCCCGCCGACTTTTGCCGGCTGCTCTTGTGCCTTTTCGGGAACCGTACAGCAAAAAGCATGACAGCCATTTTTATGGCTGGCGTGGCTTTTTGCACGGCCATGAGCAGCCGGCAAAAGTCGACCGCTAAACCCGCTTTTGTGCGGCTGGACTGTGCGTTGGGAAAAGAAGCGGGTTTACCATTGCCGGGCTGAAACCTTTTTCAGCCCTAAGCTGCATTTTTCATGCAGCTTACGCGCGAAACGAGCAAACGGATAAAATATGAACAACCTTACGCCTGTGGCCGAAAAGTGCGGATGGAAAGCAGGCTGTAAGGCTTGTTTTCTTTTTCAGAATACTTGGGCTTACTGCCTGCTGTGCGGCTGGAAATTTGGTTACATTGAGGTGTTTCACTGTGTTGGAAAGGCAACTCTCTACACAAGCTTTGGTTTGTGGTTTTGGTTTGGCGGCTTGGGTAATGGGTTGACTGTGGGATTGTTACGTGATTTTCGTATAAATAATACCGTTAGATAATTTTATCTTTTGCAATAACCGAGTATTATCTATTTTAGAAGCTCACGAAAACTACTCTCTGTTATGAAAACAATTTTGACAATTTTAATTAGCCTTTTGGGTTTAAATTTTTTTGCCCAGTCCACAAATAATGTGATACCGGAACTTGGTAATTATTTCTGGAAAGAACGAGTCACCATGGAATTGGTAGAAATTGATGGAACGAGCAAACATGAATTTGTTGAGTCAAAAAATGGGCAGCTTTTTAGAGTAATAAAACATTTGAATGGGACAGATGTAATTCTTAAAATAATCGATTACAAAGACCCTTTGAGTGGCGATGGACTAGTATACAATACTTATGGTGTAAAACCTTCTGATGCTGCAAATGCGGCCAAACTTGCGAATGCCGCTGCACTTGCGCCGGGTGGTGGGGCTTAACCACTGATCCTTTGAAAGCATACAATGATGCGACGAGATATTTTAAAGTCTCGATGGCTGATATTAACATGTATGCCTCTAACAATACAAGGTTAACGGGTTCTCTGGCCTTCGGTTTAATAAATTTTCCATTTAAGTACCGGATTCGTAGTCACGGTGATGGAGATTTTGCTGGTGCATTTAACTTTGGCGCAGGACTCGGTTATACATTCCCTAAAAGGAAATATAGAAACGCTACGTTTTCCATGATAACTGGATATAGTATTTCAAATACCATTTTGGATAAATCGGCTGTTAGACGAAATGAAGGTGATTTAGTTGAAACTAACAATTATTCTGCTTTTTCTATTTCTATTGGACCTATGGTAGAAAATAATAGGGTACAGGCCGGTCTTTTCTTTGGAACAGATTTACTCAGTAAAATTAATCAGGAACGTTTTGGTTGGAAACATCAGGGGAAACCTTGGATTAGCATAGGTATAGGTTATTCAATATTCTCTAAACAGGAAGCAACAGCCGAAGGAAGCAATAAGGATGTAAATAAAAACTAATCATCAGCTTTCGGAAATTGTTAATGGAAAGCGTCCCATAAGCAAATGTTTGCTTTATGGGACGCTTTTAGATTTTGTAAGCTAGGCTTACTCCGTATATAAAAACTGTTAATTTTAAGATTTTATATGTGTACGGTTTCTAATTATCAAGTTTGTAATGAGCCTGATTTTTAACAAGTAAATTGATAAAATATGAACAACCTTATGCCTGTGGCCGAAAGTGCGAAAGAAAAGCAGGCATTAAGATTCGATTTTTTTCAGAAAATATGACCTTAGTGCCTGCTGTGCAGTTGTAGACGTGGTTGAACTAATAGATTTGATCGCTGCAATAGAAATTTTACGAGAGATCTTTATCTAGTTCTCTAATGACTTTTGGAGAAATCTTCTCGTTTAAACAAAATGCATAGCGATAATTTATCAAAGAGGAATCTTCGTGATTTTCAATCCATGCTGTCTCCTTGTGACTTCTATCAACAATAATTTTTGTCTGTAAAAAACCATATTTATTAGCAACAAATTCTAAAATTTCAATATCGATATCCTGAAAGTCAAACGAGTCAAATTTTTCATTACTTCGAATATCATCACCGTATATTCCGTCACCATACTCTTTTTCACGTATGGTAATCTTTTCACTTTCACACAATTTTAAATATAACCTGTCGTACCTAAAAGGAACAGGGCCATACTGTATTGCTTGATAGGACAATCCTGACATTGAATAACCATAGACTTGATAAGCGTTGAAATCTGTATAAAAAAGTAATTTATTCAACTTAGTCTTACAAAGTGAAATGGCATGTACTGTATTGAAATATGAGATAATACCACTAACCTTATCTAAATCAAGTGTTTTATATCCTGTTAATTCACCGGCAAAGTTGTTATGAAAAGAGATTCCGAAAAGTTTCTTCTTGTTTTTATCCCATTCGTTAATAATTAAATTTGCATTCGTAATTAATTTATCAGCTTCTCTTTTTGAGATAATGTGCGAGCTAGCTGAGACTTGCTTAATAAATTCTTCCGGCTGTTTAATTGATAAAATTAAACGACCAATTGCGACAGAAGGCACATCGCCTGTTTCATAAAGTCTATATGAATTGGCACCTAAACCAAGAATTTCTGACATTTTATTTGCCGAAATACCATATCTTTGTCTAATCTGTCTAATTTCATCTGGAAATGGAATTCCATACTTTGCTCTGTAACTATTATGAACTTGTGTGATGTTAATTTTATCTAAGGCATCATCTGTAAATCGGATTCCTGAGGTTTCACACTCGTAAAATTGATAAAATACGTCAAAATTCTCTTTTCTAAACGACAAAGGGGCGATTTCTGATCGCACTTGCATTTCCTTGCCAGTTATTGGGCTAATCATGATTTATCTATTTATTAAATGGGTAGGTCATCTTGTGTTCTGCGATATGAAATGAGATGCAGATTACACTTGAATTTGGTTGGCCGTATGAAATTTTAATATATAGTTCCTGTTTCTGGATTTTTTTTCCGAATACCCATAAAGGAGAACCGCCATATAAAACATCGTTTATCGGACCTTCAACATAGTCCTTTGCTATAATCGATTCAATTACTTCCCGTCGTTTCGCGGGTGATATTTCCAATTGAAGTAAAGTTTGAGCATTTTTTTGGTTTGTTCGTTCGACAAAAAGAATGTTAAAAATTCCATATTTCACAAAAAACTCTCTCAAAAATTGTTCCACATCAGCTTCTGATGCCACAGTTAGGGACGGTAAGTAAGAAATCGTTTATAAAACATCTAAATAAAGTTAATAATTCAACTTTATCGTTAAAGTCTTGCAATATGTGCATTTTACTTTATAAAAGTAAAAAAAATATTTTGCTCTAATCAATAAACAACTTCAAAGTTGAATTAAATTGAATAAATAAAAGAAATAAAACGATAACGTTGAACTATATTATTTCTTTGGTAGTTTCTGTAATATGTTCTAATTAAATGAAAAGGAGGTGTTTAGTCATGTCACAAAAAGTTAATAAAAGTGCGGTAACAGGGAAGTTTGTTTCCAATAAATATGCGAAGTCTCATCCTGCGACAACATATAAACAAACAATCAAAAAATAGTTTAACATTTAATTTTTAAAACCGTGGGTAAAAATCAGCACGTAGTTCCCCATAATGGAGACTGGGGGGTAAGGGGAGAAGGCAATTCCCGTGTAACAGTAATTACACAAACACAGGCCGAAGCAATTCAGAGAGCGCGAGAAATTGCGATTAATCAGCAATCGGAATTATTAATTCATGGTAGGAATGGTCAAATACGTGAACGTAATAGTTATGGTAATGATCCATTTCCCCCAGAAGGATGATTTTAATTCCAATGAGGTATCGAAATTCGGTACCTCATTATTTTTCACATTTTAAATTAGAACATCATGTCAATGTTTTCAATATTTGAGACGGAAAAAATTAGTATCATCAACAAAAAAGGTTCTTCTAATTCAGATGAATTTAGCGCAACATTAAGCCCTAAAAGAAACTTATTTTCCTTCGAAAATTTACCAGAATCTTTAATCATCGAAAAGGGAGATAAAGTAAAACGAATTTTACCCAATGGGCAGAATGAGACATACGTGGTTTTGGATTTTAACTACACTGCTGCGTTTATGTCAATACCTGGGACATATGAATTGGCTGTTAGTAAGATTTAAGCCCTAAGTAAATCACTTTATGTATTTAGAATTACATTTTGTAAAAAGGGATATTGCTAAATATCCCTTTTTTTTATACATGCTGCTAGTCAAAATCGGATTGTAAGCGAGGATTTGCCCGTATACATAAACGTTGTGTCCCGTAATTTCTCAAACGAAATCACCTGGAATTTGTATTTTCCATCAGGCATATCCTTGATGTGCCATTCATCTACTTTGACGTAGTTTCTGTCGAACATTTCGTGGTAAACTACTTTTCCTTCCGGCATTTTCAGAAGGAAAAAATCTGCTTCCAAAGAGTTCAGGATGTGGATTTCAATGTCACGTTCCGGGGCTTTGAAGGAAAAAATAAGGCAGAAAAAAATAAAAAGGGACAGGCTTTTTCTGCCGGTATACTCGAATGTCAATTCTCTGACGGTGTCTTTGGAAAAGACTTGCAAAAAGTATTTTCCGTCCGGGATGTTGCTGATGTGGATGGTTCCTTCGGAATTGTAATCGCTGTCGAAATCGTTGGCGTAAACCTGTTTGAAACCCGGATATTGGTTCAGGTACACATGTGCAGTATCTGCGTTTAGGATGGAGAGTTCAATGTCTCGGAAGTTGCCCGGCATTTCGCAGGATATGCAGAAAGTCTTAGTCTGTGTATACCTCCGTTTTTACGGACACCGATAAATTACACCATCAGAAACTAACTCCAAGACATTGTGGAATATTCCAAAATACCAAGTCTACAATAAACAAAGCAACTTCAAACAGCCTCTACTAATCAATCGCCATATCTATCCAGAATTTACTACTTAATAACTTTATTATAAAATTTAAAGCTGAAATGTTTTAATTGTAAAATTATTTCTACAAATCCATGCCTTTAACCAAGAATATTGTCTACTTACCAATCAATTATTTTTTAAATCACCGCTTATGAAGTATTATTTACTCTTTTGCCAGCTGGCCCTATTATGTTCTTTTAGTGCTACGGCTCAATTTACCGCAGGAACCGAGGGATTTTACATTTCGGCAGGTACAGATGTATCTATTGATGGACTCACATTCCGGCCAACCACCGCTTTCAGTATCCAAAACAAGACCCTGACAACCTTGCCAACTGCACTACCCGGAAGTCCTCCCAGTATTTCACGAGTTTATACTTTTGACTCACCAATTACCTTTGTGGGCCGACTTGGACAGTTTTATCGTACCTCAGAGCTTAATGGTAACATTGAAACGATGCTTCAAGTGGTTTATCAAAATGTAGCGCCTGTTACGAAAGCGGGGAGCGTGGTCAATACTACCTCTCATTACATTTATAATGATTTAATTGCGCCGGCTACATTTAGCGCCGTAACAGCAGCACAGCCGGGTGCTCTTCCGGTTACCCTGCTGGAATTTACAGTTAAAATGGAAGGTTCCGCTGCCAGTCTGAACTGGTCAACTACCTATGAATCTAACAGTGACTATTTTGATGTGGAGCATAGCACAAATGCCAAGGACTGGAACACGCTGTCAAAGATAACAGCCGCATATCAAAGCAGTGGTTTGAAAAACTATGGTTTCTCGTATGGTTCTCCATCACCAGGAGCTAACTATTACCGGCTAAAAATGGTAGATAAAGATCAGTCGTATGCTTACAGCACGATACGTGAGCTTTCTTTTGAGCACACTTACCAGATTGCACTTTACCCTAATCCTGTCGTTGAGAAAATCCAGATCAACATGGATCACTGGGAGAATATTGCTACTGTTAAACTGTTAAATGCACAGGGCATCACACTTTTAGAATTTCACAAAAAACCTTTGCTCACAGAAATCGATATGAAAGATCTTCCTGCTGGTCTGTATGTGGTACAGCTAGGGTTGAACGATGGAAGCGTAGCATCAGTCAAAGTGATCAAACAATAACTTATCTTAACTTAACTCAGAAATGAAAAATTTATCTAGAACATATCTTCGATTCGTAATGCGTATCAAGTCATTTAATTACCTGGTGGCATCCATATTGCTATTCCTTCTTTCATTACAGGTACAGGCTCAGGTAGGGATAGGCTTAACAGAACCCAAAGCTTTTTTGAATGTTGCGGAAGGAAAAACAGTACTATTCGGAGCCGATACAGCAGGTGTACAATCACAGAATCCAAACAGGCCATGGGCTTCTAAAATGATCTGGTATGGCAGCAAGGGTGCCTTTCGTGCCGGCGCGGTTTCTAATGACGAATTTTACTATACCCATTGGGACAACGCGAATGTAGGCAGGTATTCCTTCGCCAGCGGTGCTATGACCAAAGCTAACGCAATTTATTCCACGGCTATGGGATTTGGTACACAAGCAAGCGGGGAAAGCTCAACTGCCTTTGGTTTTTTTACAACTGCAGGTGAGGATCGTTCTACGGCTATGGGTTCTTCTGTTAGAGCAGATCACAGAGGGTCATTTATCATTGGTGATGATAGTAATTGTTTGGGCTGCACTTACAATACTACAGCTAATAACCAGATGATGATGCATTTTGCAGGTGGTTATGTTTTGTATACCTCAAACACCCGACAGGATAACTCCCCATCCGGAGTACAGCTTCAACCAAATGCTAATGCATGGTCAGTGGTATCCGACTCATCACGGAAAGAAAACTTTCGTACAACAGATGGTGCGCTGTTTCTTAAAAAGATCAGCGGGATGCGGCTGGGAAGCTGGAACTACAAGGGGCAGGACGTGAAGCAATACCGCCATTACGGCCCGATGGCACAGGACTTTTTTGCAGCATTCGGTCACGATGAATTGGGGATAATCGGAGAAGATAAATCTATTAACCAGGCTGATTTTGATGGTGTGAACCTGATCGCAATCCAGGCTTTAATCAAGGAAGTAGAGGCTCTAAAAGCAGAGAACACAACCCTGAAACAAGCCGAGACATCCATGAAAGCTGAAACTGAATCATTGAAAACGAAAATGCAGCAATTTGAAAAACAGCTTTCCACGTTTATGGCCTCCGGCTCCATTTCAACTGTATCGAAATAAGGGAAGTGCTGCCAAGCAGCTCCACCTTCCTGCCTATATATATGAGCAATCAAAGCAGTGCATTTGAGGCACTGCTTTATTAATTTCATCCCGGCTGTCTTCAATTTGCAGATAATCCGGTAAGTGCTGCATCAATTGCCCCTAAAACACAAAATATCGAACTTGATACTTTAAAGCAGTGTAAATACTTTATAGAGTATCAATTTTATAGCTGTGAGACCCTGATATTTTGATACCAAATATTCGGATTTTAAATCTCAATAAAATGACTATATTTCCAACTTAGTTAATATCTGTTTGAACCATTACAAGATTTGAGACCTAATTCTTTGGCTTTACTTGATAATCGATTTCTCCGTCGCGAGGCACTCGAGACTTGTCAGAGGTTTTTAACGAACAAACCCAACAATCAAGCTGGGAGCTGCAATTCAAAAACTGGACGGCCCCAAAAGTAGCAACGGAGGTACTGGATAAACTTCATCTCACTTGTTGCGATAAATTCCAATACGTATCACTCTCAAAATTCATAGCCTGCCTCTTTTAATTAAAGCTCGCTCTGAATTCTAATGGGGAAAAGTTTGTCTTTGATTTGAATAACTTACTAAAAGACTGCGGATGCTCAAAACCGAGCTGATAGGCGATTTCACCTACTGTCAGATCACTAAATGTCAAAACTTCCTTTGCTTTCTCAATAAGCTTATTGTGAATGTGCGGCTGCGTACTCTGGCCGGTCAGTGCCCGGAGCATGTCGCCAAGATAGTGGGGTGAAACGTGTAGTTGGTCTGAAAAATATTGAACGCTCGGAAGCCCTTTCAGCAGGGCGGTCTCCTCGTCGAAATAATTGTTCAGCAATTGGTCCATCTTTTCCAGCAATGCATTGTGGATTGGGTTTCGGGTAATAAACTGGCGTTTGTAAAACCGCTGACTATAATTCAGCATCAGCTCCATTTGTGAAATCAGCACATCCTGGCTCAGCTCGTCGATCGCCGTTTCGAGCTCGTCGCCAATGTTTCTGGCAATGCCTTCGATGATCAACTTTTCTTTGTCCGACAAATGCAGCGACTCGGTCACCGAGTAAGAGAAAAAGCCATAATGCTTGATTTTGGCGTCCAGTGGATAGTTTCGCAGGAAATCAGGGTGGACAAGCAATGTAAATCCCAGGGTCGATTCGGCCACTTGAATGCCCGTCAACGGCTGGCCCGGCGAGGAAAAAAACATACCGCCTACCTGAAAATCGTAGGTTGTCTGCCCATATCTCATCCGGCAGCCCGCCGATTCATTATAGGTGATGTTATAAAATCCATGGCAAAAGTATCGGCCAGCATTTCGGCCGTGATCTGCACCTTATTGAAATCGAGCAAGCTGATCAAAGGGTGCAATGGTTGCGGCAGGCCGAATGCACGCTGCATTTCGGCAATGGAGTGGTACACGCGCGGTTTGAGATGTTCCCTTTTCATAATCACATAATGGTCTGCCGGCGCAAATCGTTCCCGCCTGCGCTGGCAGACCGTTTGGTTTTAAACAGCGGCTAATAATTGTTTAATCCCGCTCCTAAAAGCTTCGTCGCCCGCAGCCAGGCGCTGGGCGTAAAGTTCTTTGGCATCCTCGCCACAAACGTATCTCAATGTGTTGGTAGCATCCGTAGCCGCGCCATACACCACTTCGGCGATTTGTTCTGAAGTTGACGCAGCTTTGTCAGGTGCGAGCATCGCCATGAATTTGCTGGTCAATGCTTCATAAGCCGGGTGCGTGGCAAACACCGCTTTCGCACCGATTTCAGTCGCCACCAATCCGGGTTCAATGGTTTTAATCCCAATTCCAAACTCATTCAGCTCATAAGACAGACTTTCCGCCCAGCCTTCGAGTGCAAATTTACTGGCATCGTACATCGAGCTTACCGGGAAAGCCATCAGTCCTGCCGAAGAGCCGGTGGTGATAAAAAGCCCCGCTTTTCGCTTACGAAAATACGGAATGAAGGCCTGCGTCACCCGCACGACACCAAAAAAATTTGTTTCCATTTGCTGTACCAGCTGCTCGTCCGTCATCGCTTCCAATGCGCCGAACAATCCATAACCCGCATTGTTAAATACTACATTAATATCGCCCAAAGCCAGCGCCTGTTTGATCGTTTCGCGGATTTGCGCCGGGTTAGTCACGTCCAGGGGAAGCACCGTTACATTATCCAGCGCATTGAGTTCTTTTTCATTTTCGGGCTTGCGCATGGTCGCGATCACCTTCCAGCCTTTGGCCGCAAACAATTTGGCCGTAGCCCTTCCGATACCTGTTGAAGCACCAGTAATAAAAATAGTTTTTGTCATTTGTCTTACTTGTTATTTCGGGAGACAAATTTATGCGGCGCGCGGCTGGCGCTTGTAGCAGATATGGAGATTGTTGTAGCCAAAATGGTTGCGCTTCCTTTAAGTCTCGCTAGCCAGTGCCAGCTCTTTTTGCGTATCTCCACTTAATGCTATCCTGAGCGGCGCGGGCTGAAATCGACACTATCAAGCATGGCCAAAGTATTCAAAGAGTATTCACAAAAACCTCGTTCGTGACACTTTCATATGATGATCAACTTCGACTGAAAATCTCAGATAAACCACCGTTTTTGCGGATTGCCGAAGAATCAAACTATACAGCCGCTAAGTTAGGAGTACTTTTACGGGTAGATTAACTGCACAGTATAGTGATCATGACTTACAACAACTTACTATGATTTTTGATGAGCCTTAAAATTCAAAGTTATAATATACTATTCTGATCTAGCTGGAAATAGGACAAAGTTGGCAAATGGAATGTAAAGTTTTTAACTACCAACTAAATTTAAAGCTTTCTTTAAAGCAACCCAGCCGCACGTTTACCAGTCAGTGCAAACGAAAGTTACGAAGTGAATAATGACGGTTTCGAGCCTTTACTTCGTCATTCGGCTATTTACCGCGGCTTGCGGCCGCTCCTTAAACCGCCGTCTGGGCCTGAAACCAAGGGATAAACCCCGTCATTTTTCATTCGTGTGCGACATGCGATTGCCCTATGGCACAAAGCCGGGCTTAAGCTATTTCAAATGTCTTTCACTCATGAAAAATCTAAGAAACATTCCAAAGATTTATGTAGGAACTTACTGGATGTACAATTCAGGTTCGCTTTTCGGAAAGTGGTTTGTTCTTTCAGATTATGCTGATGCAGAAGAATTGTATAAAGACTGCTATGAATACCATAGAAATGAATTCCTGCCGGAGCTTATGTTTCAGGACTGGGAATGTATTCCAGGATTTTTAATATCGAAATGCAGTCTTCATGAAGATACTTTCAGATACTTTGAAACTGTTTCTGAAATGGATGACCAAAGAGCAGAGGCTTTTGAATTATACTGCTCAAATATCATATCCTGGCCAGCCAATGGAAATGATCTAGATGAAACACTGGAAGGTTTCAATGAAGCTTATCAGGGATATTACGGTGGAGCCATGAAAGACCCGAAAACCGAATTTGCTTACCAATATATTGAAGACATAGGCCTTCTGGAAAGAGTGCCACAGATGTTGGAAAGGTATTTCGATTATGAAGCCTTTGGAAGAGATATGTTTTTGGGAGATTACAGCGAATATGACGGACATATTTTCCTGGATATGTAAGAAAACCAAGAGAGTCTGACAGCGGAATCGTTGTCAGACCTTTACTCTTGCAGTTTTAATTATGATTGAATATATTAACTGAACTTCCGCTGTCGGCTGCTTTGAAGCTACTGAATGGTCGAAGTTTAAATATTCATCACCACAACGTGCTTGCTTTAAAAGATGGTAATGCTGCCATGGCTAAGTAGTTGTTGTCTATAATTCCAACATGGTATTTTCACGTAAAGACTTGTATAATTTGGTTTGGTCGGATTCTTTGGCCGCCCTTTCGAAAAAATATAATATTTCAGATAACGGCCTTCGAAAGGCCTGCATACGTATGGGTATTCCTCTGCCGGATCAGGGGCATTGGAATAAGGTGAAGGCAGGAAAGAAAGTAAAAATCAAGCCGTTTGCCGAGAAAAGTGACGGCGAGCAGCAGCTGCAACTTTCCCTGAGAGTGGAAGGAGAAAATGCAATTGAAGATGGGTTATCTCCGCAGGTGGCCTTGCAAAGATCAATTGAAGCGGACCCATCCATTGATCTTGTCGTGAAAGATTCGTTAATAAATCCGGACCCGCTGATCGTGAAGGCTAGGCAGGCATTTGCTTCGAAAAAGGAATTTATCGACCATGATGGCCTTCGTTCGATTCATACGCCGAATGTCCACATAAGTGTGTCGGTAGACCTGGTTGACCGTTCCCTGCTTATTATGGACACTTTCATCAAAGCAATGCGGAAAAGAGGCCACGACTTTATTCTCGAAGAAGGTTATTATAAAGTTGTAATAGCAGGAGAGACGATAGACATGGCTTTGAAAGAGGCGCGCAACGTCGTAATTGGCACCGACCGGTGGAACACCAGAACCTTCAAAGCGAACGGTACTTTAATATTCCAGTTCGAACAGGGATATACCACCACCAGTTGTAAGGATGGTAAACTGCAAAAGGTAGAGCAGCAGCTATCAAAGCTCATTTCCAAACTGGAATTGATGGGTGAGCATCTTAAGAAAGTGCATGAAGAATGGGCTAGAAGTCGGGCCAAAATGGCTGAGGAGGAAAGAGTAAGAAAAGAACGGGAGCAGAGAATAAAACTGGAGATAAAATCTTTTAGGCAGCTTGCCAAAGATGCAAGCCGTTGGAAGGAAAGTCAGATGATCCGCGAGTACATTGATCACAGGGAGCGTGAAGCCCTGGCCGAGGATAACATGAGTGAAGAGATGATAGCCTGGCTTGATTGGGCGAGAAAAAAAGTGGATTGGTATGATCCGGCCGTTGGATCTGACGACGAGTGGCTTGATGGCATCGCGCCGGAAACAATCATGACTCAAAACGAGTCTAATAGAAATACGGGTGCCTGGTCCAATCAAGAGAGCAGCTATGGACAAACAGAAAGGGGATGGCCGCTTAAACCCTGGTATATGAAGTAATTTGTCTACCTATTAGGGATGGTCCAATCCGCATAACTTAGCCCTAAAATGCCGCAAACATTCGGCAAAATTGATCGTTAATTACCGAATGTTTGATCTATCAGATTTGCAGGTCGTAGTTCATTTAATGACTTAGCTAAGGGTGCCCTTCCGAATCTTACGTTTTTACATAATCAAATTTCAACTGATCATCCGGGCTTATTCGTAAGTCAGAGAATATTCCAAGGCTGGATTTCCTAGCAATGGAAGCAGCGTATCCGCTCATAAATTCTGAAAAAGTCTTTCAGGGAAGTGCAAAATTTCTTATTTTTACTATGAAAAGGGGCTGTCGCAGCTCTGTAAAACAGGTAATTTTGTTAGTAAAAACTTTGGCAATTACAGGAACAAAGGAATATAAAATGTTTTTAAGACAATAAAACACGCTAAAATCTATCAAAATATTTTCTGTAAATAATTGATAGTCTGCGTGATACATTTTTAATTCAGCGTCATTCGTGTAGTAGGCATAAATAAGAGGTTGCAAATAGCTCACAATGAGTTGTTTGTGAGCAAAGTTCGAGACCCGTCTCCCTCCCATTTAGAAGTTTTTAAAATCAATAAAATGCCTGTAAGTCAATGATTTACAGGCATTTTTTGTTTTTGAGGGTGTTTGAAAATTTCGCAATATCCAGGTAGATGGCACACAAATACGCAGTTGAAGTGCACCCTATAACACATGCCCATTATATTCAAGATCCACTTCTTGAAAACTGAATTCAATAAAACAACCATCTCTTCACCTAACTGCTAAATCTTTTTTGGAAAGAAAAATCAGGATGGCGCATTTCTATTTCGTTTTTGCCTGATTCATTTTGCGCTTCTGTCGCGTAAACAAACATCTGTTGTTCATAAGCTGCAATGGCTTGCAGTAATGTTTCATGTTTTCCATTGGAAAGTTCATCCGATAAAACCAATGCATCCATCAGTCCCGTGTTCACACCCTGGCCTGCAAAGGGAGGCATTAAGTGTGCTGCATCGCCTATAAGTGTTATAGGCAGAGGACGATCATTTTTCCAGGGTTTTTCTAACGGCAATTTTCTTGTCGGTAATCCAACAAAAAAGGATGTTGCGTCAAATAATTGTTTGTAAACTCCGTCCCAGGAAAAAAGTTTTTTGGAAAGAAAAGCACTGATACCGGCAGTATCCTGAAAATCTAACCCTTTACTATTATGAGTCCATTCTTTGGGTCTTTTAAAAGTTACTGCGTAGGACAATACACCGTTATTGCTAGGGTTTGCAACCAACAAATTGCCTTGGTATGCGGTCATTAGAATGTTGCCATCACACAATTGATAAAAATCGGAACATTTTTTTTCAGCGTTAGGGACATCACCTTGAATAATTAATGTTCCGGTATCTTCGACTTCTGCGTCTGTGATGTATTTTCTTATCTGAGACATTCCGCCATTTGCTCCGATAACAAAATCTGCGGTCACGTTGGGTTTATTCTCGAAATGTAAAAGCCATTTTCCGTGGTTTTCTTCAAGTCCGGTAAGTCTTCGATCCCAAACAACCGTGTCGCTTTTTAAACTGTTCAGCAAAATAGTTCTTAAATCGTTTCTGCTTATTTCCGGATTGTCGTATTGATTATCAGGTGCAATTTTTTTGGAAAATAATACTTTGCCTTGTTCGTCAGCC
This sequence comes from Dyadobacter subterraneus, assembly GCF_015221875.1. Classification (NCBI taxonomy): domain Bacteria; kingdom Pseudomonadati; phylum Bacteroidota; class Cytophagia; order Cytophagales; family Spirosomataceae; genus Dyadobacter; species Dyadobacter subterraneus. The sequence goes on along the minus strand of NZ_JACYGY010000002.1, from coordinate 297,901 downwards.
ACGATTCTTCCCATAGGTTTAGCCAGTGAAAAATAAATTTGCAGCAAACCTGCTTCTCTCATTGCATCCTGCCCTGAACCTTTATGCAGGTCTAGTGTACCACCCCAGATTCTCGTTTGGGCGTTCTGGTCTCTTTCGTAAACAGTTGCATCTATTCCTTTTTGCTGTAATAATTTTGCCATCGTCAAACCAACTGGTCCTGCACCGATGATGGCTATTTTTTTATCTGTCAGTATCATGATTTTGCATTATTTAGTAACGAACGCAAAATTCCGTAATGAGACGGGATCAGGCTTGTACAAATGCGACAAAATCATTGCTTAAAGTTATTTTACCTCTCCTGGTTTTTCGCGCGAACGCCGCCGGGGTTGTGCCACTGTAACGTTTGAATTCTTTGCTAAGGTGGGACTGATCAGTATAGCCAAGCTCATGCGCCAGACCGGCAAGGTTGGAATCAGGATCAAGCAGCAAATGGTTTCGCACCTGCTCAAACCGCATCAGGCCAGATACGTCTTTTACTGTATAACCAGAAGATTGCTTAAATTTTCTTTCCAGTGTACGCACCGTTGCGTTCGCCGCCGCCGCTACCTGGCTTACCGGCATGGTTCCGTTCGCTTCCCGCATTGCAACGCCGGCTTTAAATAACATACTGTCGGCAGTAACCTGCGACCGGGCATTCAGGAAATATTGTTTTACTTCTGTTATCGCTTCCTCTATCTTTCCAGTATTGATGCACTCACTTAAAACGGACTGAAGCTGGGCGACAGGATGCTCAAAAACGCGTACTCCATCATTACCTGACGGTAGTCCGAGAAGATCAAAAACGGTCCAGGGATGACATCTGATACCAATGATTTCCAAACGATTTTTTGAGTAAAAAATGATGGGTTGGTTGAGCAAACCCAGAATAAACGGTGACGGCAATGGCTGCATTTCCCCATGGTAAGAAATGCTGCAACTACTTCCGAAATAAAAGATTATTTCGGCGTAGCCGTCTGGTACTACTTCAAAACCTGATTGTGATTCCCCGTATTCTCTTGTGTTGTACCAAAAGCATTTTATGGTATCACAGAGCTCTTCCGGAGGTTCAAATTCTTGGTGCCGCATTTTCAAAGATAGCATATTTAGAGTGTATGGATGAATAGTAACGATTCTATTTTCCACAGAATCTGTTATTTATTGATGAGCTCTTTTCTTCGTTTTTAACATGATTCAGATTTGCGACTCTGGTTTAGCTTTGACAGATTATAGAGGAAACAATTCTCAATATGGGTAAATTAATGAAAGGAGAAATCGGGCACAATTTTTTGATGGTGAAATGCTAAACAAGCAAGTATTTAATTTTCATCAAAAACTTAAAACAATGGCAAACGATAAAGAAATTATCAGCGATCTGAAAGGTCTTGTAAATATTTTAAATGATGGTAAAGAGGGTTATGAGTCTGCGGCGGAGACAACCGACAATCCGGAACTGAAAGCTCTCTTTGCAAAATATTCTGCACAACGCGCTGTGTATGCGCAAGAGCTGAAAAGCCATATCGCTACGCATGGTGGAGAATCAACAAATGAAGAAGGTGGCGTTTTAGGAGCGTTACACCGTACATGGATTGATATAAAACAAGCACTGAGCAGCAAGGAAGATACAGCAATACTTGAAGCTGTGTCTACGGGTGAAAAAGCGGCACTGGAGAAATTCGATACTGCATTAGGAGATTATGAAGAACATGCGGATCATATCGAGTTGCTTCGCAAGCAAAGAGCAGGAATTGCTGAGGCACTTGCTGATATTGAATCGTATCAAATTGTATAATAATGGCCGGATTGCAGGCAGATAAGGTCGGAAATTTTTTCCGGCCTTTTTTATTTGTCAAAATATTGAAATACCGTAGGATTCGAATTACAGGTGAATCGGGAATTTCCTTAGCAAAAAAATCACTTGGGTCGCATGGCTGCCCGCTGTTTTCTTTTGTCCAGAAATATATTTACGCCAAGTATTATAAGTGAGATGGCTCCGATAAAGATCAAACTTTTTTCTATTTTTCCACTTTTGCCAAAAATCGCAATCAGCACGATTACAGGAATTATTCCCGCCATGGTAGCTGCTATAAATTTTTTATATTTCATTTCAAGAATACCGGCAACGAATCCTAAGGCATCACTTGCTAATGAAGATAAACGTGCAATTGCGATTGCCTTGACACCGTATTCTTTGACATAAAGCGAAATTTTTGTCTGCGTTTTTTCTGATACAAACTTATCAATTGCTCCCGGGCCGAGTTTTCTTCCTATGATAAAACCTAGTGACGACGAAGCAAAAACACCTGCCAGACAAATCAGCGATCCCCAGATGGGTCCGTAACAAATGATTGCAATTATAAATAACAACAGGTTCGGGATAATCAAAAGGAACATTTGTAACGTCATGGCCAGAATTACAACAATTGGCCCCAGCGCTCCAAACTGTTTAACCCAGGATTTGATCCTGACTTCATCCTTGCTTGTAAGTACATCAAAAGCTTCATTGACACCTGCTTTCAATTCTGGGAAAAGGAAATAGCTTGCAACCAGGCCCACCAAAACTGCAACCGCAATCCAGGTCAGGTAATTATTACGTTTGGCTTTTTCATTTTTTTTCAGATCAGTCATTAAGTATAGAATTTTAATATTATCATAGCATCAAATAAAACTTTTAATAAAATACGATGCTTATAATTTTTTCAAAAAAAAGATAATTCCTGTATTATCAACGAGCCTATTTCCTCACTAAATAATTTCTATTTCTAAAACCAATTCAGAAAACAAATTTTCATAAATACATTTTAATATAAAATTATGAATTTCAGGTACAATACTTATTCTGGCATAATTATTGCTTAACACCCAAAAGTAAAATTAATTCTAAAAAAATCGTAAGCCTTTTTCATATCGAAAAATCCTGATTTCAATGAGTACAGAATCGCATCATAACCTAAACAGAACTTTAAAATTATTACCTAAAACTCCAACAGGAATTCTTGGCCTGGACAAAATTACGGATGGAGGATTACCACTAGGAAGGCCCACGCTGGTATGCGGTGGAGCCGGATGTGGAAAAACTTTATTTTCCATGGAATTTATTGTCCGGGGAGCACTTGAATTCAATGAGCCGGGTGTATTTATGGCTTTTGAAGAAAAAGCTGAGGAACTCGCGGTAAATGTGGCCTCATTGGGTTTTGATCTGGAAAAGCTTCAGGCTGATAAAATGGTTAGACTTGATCATGTTTACGTTGAAAGAAGCGAGATAGAAGAAACAGGCGAATACGATCTGGATGGAATTTTTATACGTTTAGGCCATGCTATTGATAGTATTGGTGCGAAAAGAGTAGTACTGGATACTATTGAAAATCTCTTTGCAAGTCTTAGTAATCAGGCAATTATACGTGCAGAGTTACGCAGACTTTTTCAATGGCTTAAAGATAAAAACGTAACAACAATTATTACAGGGGAAAAAGGTGATGGAACCTTTACCCGCCATGGTTTGGAAGAATATGTTTCAGATTGTGTTATTCTTCTTGATCATCGTGTTACAAATCAAATTTCAACAAGATTATTACGCATTGTAAAATACCGTGGTTCTTTTCACGGTACCAATGAATATCCATTCCTGATTGATAAAAATGGTATCTCCGTCCTTCCTGTTACGGCGCTTACGCTGGATCATGAAGTATCTACCCATAGGGTATCATCTGGTATTGCTGCATTGGATAAAATGCTGGGAGGACAAGGCTTTTTTAAGGGCAGCAGTATTCTCGTTTCAGGTACGGCCGGAACGGGTAAAACAAGTATCGCAGGTTATTTTGCAAACGAAACCTGTAACCGTGGTGAGCGCAGTATTTATTTTGCTTTTGAGGAATCGCCAAAGCAGATCATTCGGAATATGTTATCGATAGGTATCAAGTTACAACAGCATGTTGATAGCGGCTTACTTAAATTCCATGCTTCACGACCAACACTGAATGGCCTAGAAATGCACCTGGTTTCAATACATAAAATGGTTGAGGAATTTAAACCGCAAACGGTTATTCTTGATCCAATTACCAATTTGATCACAGTCGGTTCTGTAAGCGAGGTGAAAACGATGTTGATCCGATTAATTGATTTTTTACAATCGGAACAGATAACGGTCATGTTTACAGCCCTTACCTTAAACAACATTGTCAATGAACAAACGGATGAGGGGGTTTCTTCGCTGGTAGACGCCTGGCTTTTGGTGCGGGATATTGAATTTAACGGAGAGCGGAACCGTGGCATGTATGTAATGAAATCCAGAGGGATGAAGCATTCCAACCAGGTTCGTGAATTTGTGATTTCTGATGAAGGATTAAATCTTGTAGATGTTTATCTGGGACCAGAAGGCGTACTCACCGGATCTGCGAGAGAGGCGCAACGTCTGCAGGAAGTTACGAGTGATGTTCTGAGAAATCATGCCTTGACGAGAAAAGACATGGAAATTAACAGGAAAAGAAAGGTTCTGGAATCAAAAATTGCAAGTCTTCAGGAGGAATTTGAGTCAATTCAGGAAGAGCTGAATAAAAGTTATATTGAAGATGAGCTCAGAAAAGAAGTCATGGAACAGAACAGGGAGAAGCTTACCAAAAACAGACATAACGAGGACTAATCAGTAAACCAGCCGAAGAATGGAAGCCACGGAATTAAATGAAGATATTTGGGAGTTAAGACTATATGTAGCAGGCAAAACCACAAAGTCTGTTACTGCGCTTAACAACCTGAAAAGATATTGTGAAGAGCATTTAAAGGATAAATATATTATTGAGGTAATAGATTTGTTAGTGCAGCCTCAACTTGCAGAAGGAGACCAGATACTGGCGATTCCAACACTTGTTAAGAAAGTTCCAGAGCCAATCAGAAAAATAATTGGCGATCTTTCCAACGAGGAAAAGGTATTGGTAGGATTGAATATTCGCCCTGCAAAGAAACTCGGATGAACGAACTGCCAGATAGATCCGGTATTGATAAAACGGTCGTTGAAAACGATCAGTATGTTTTACGATTATTTGTTACTGGTGCCTCCACTAACTCGGTGCGGGCAATCAGCAATATTAAGGAAATATGTGAGAAATATCTTGGTGACAGATATTCTCTGGAAATAATTGACGTTTATCAGCAAAAGGAAATTGCTGAAAAAGAGCAGATTATCGCTCTTCCATTATTGATTAAAAGCTTCCCTTTCCCTCAAAGAAGATTGATAGGAGATATGTCGGATACCGACAGGGTGCTTAAAGGATTGGGACTTTCATCTTAACAATTAATGAATCCAATAAAAACGTACGATCAGCTTGTAAAGGAGAACGAGAGCTTACTCTGGCAATTGGAGGAAGCTACCGAAATCATCCATGCAATACGTACAGGCCAGATCGACGCACTGGTTGTTAAAGGTAATAATGGGCACGAATTGTACACGCTCAAAACGGCAGATCAGACCTATCGCGTCTTTATTGAGAAAATGAATGAAGGCGCTGTCACGCTGAATGAGGAAGGCATCATCCTATATTGTAATTCAATGTTCGCTTCTATGGTGGACCTGCCGCTTTCAAAAGTAATCGGATTGTCTTTCGAAAAATTTATTTCGGAAGATTGCCAGGATGCCTATAAGGAAATTTTCCGGAAAGGCTGGTCGCAAGATGGAAAATTTGAAATTTCGATCAGCAGTCACGACAGTATTATTCCCTGCCAGCTTTCGGTAACTACGCTTCAGCTTGATGAAGGCGTATCACTAAGTATCATTATAACCGATCTGACCTATCAGAAGGAAATTCAAAGACTTTTGAAATTAAATAATGAAAGGCTTGAAAAAACAAATTTTGCCCTGGAAATGAGCAATCATGATCTTCAGCAATTTGCATCTGTGGCTTCTCATGATTTACAGGAACCTTTGCGTAAAATTCTTATTTTCTCCGGCCTCTTGAAAAGCAGACATCAAAATGAACTTCCGGAAGAAAGTCTGCAATATCTGGAAAAAATTATCGCTTCATCAGGTCGTATGAAGACGATGATTATTGATATTCTGAGTTATTCAGGATTATCAGTTAACAATAACCAATTTGAATTAACGAAACTTAACGAAATCGTTCAGGAAGTTCAGGATGATTTTGAGCTGCTTATACAAGAGAAAAAAGCAAGATTTGAAATTGATGAACTCCCCGAGATTGAAGTGAATCGTGGACAAATCAGACAGGTATTCCAAAATTTAATTGGAAATGCACTCAAATTCTGTAAGCTTACCGAGGCTCCCGTCATTAAAATCCGTTGTGTCAAAAAGAATGAAAATCCTGATGAAACAAACTGCTACATCTCGGTTTCTGATAACGGAATTGGGTTCGACGAGAAATATGGAGAAAAGATATTCTCCTTATTTCAACGCCTTAATACCAAAGATAAATATGAAGGCTCCGGTATTGGCCTGGCAATAACTAAAAAGATTCTCGACAAACACAACGGCAGCATTACTGTTACGAGCAAAGAAGGTGTCGGTTCAGAATTTATAATCACTTTGCCTTTTCGGCGCAATACCAAAAGTCAAAGTGTTGATTAATTACTGATTATAAAAGGGAATGATTTTATTTTCTTGGCTTTCTTCTTATCCAACGGTATTAACCGGATTTCCCTGGCTAAAAGATTTCAGATTATCGGCAACCATTTGAAGCAGTCTTTTTCTTGATTCAAAAGAGGCCCAGGCGATGTGAGGTGTTATTACGCAATTTGGCGCAGATAATAATGGATTGCTTGAAACGGGAGGTTCTGTGGAAAGTACATCAAGACCAGCGCCGGCAATGGTTTTATCGGCAAGTGCTTTTGCAAGATCTTCTTCATTAATAAGCGGTCCGCGTCCTGTATTCAGCAAATAAGAACCGGGCTTCATGGATGATAGACTATTTTTATTGATGATATTTTTTGTTTCATCTGTTAGCGGACAATGCAAACTGATCACATCACTATTTTTGAAGAGCTCTTCCAACGATACCATTTCAATATCCGGATTATTGGTTTGTCCGGGATTTTTCCGGTAAGCAATCACTTTCATCCCAAAAGCAAGTGCGATGCCTGCAACCTGAGAGCCAATATCACCAAGCCCGATGAGTCCCATTGTTTTTCCTGAGAGTTCTACCAATGGAGTTTTCCAGTAAGCAAAGTCGGCAGAGGCAGACCATTCACCTTGAAATACACTTTGGCTGTGCGTTTCGATTCGGTTTACCAAAGCCAGAAGCAGCGCAAAAGTATGCTGGGCAACAGAAGCAGGTCCGTAAGCTTTCACATTGGTAACTATAATCCCGTGTTTTTTTGTAGAAACTATATCGATGTTATTATACCCGGTTGCACAAACTCCGATGTATTTCAATTTCGGTAACTGACTAAGCAGTGTGTCATTCAGTATTACTTTATTAACCAAAACAACATCCGCGTCTTTGGCTCTTTCAACAATTTCATCCGCTGTTGAACGATCGTAAATTGTAGTATTTCCCAGGTTCGAAATCGGTGCCCAGTCAAGATCGCCGGGATTTAAAGTATAACCGTCTAAAATGACAATGTTCATATTTATTTATTTATTTATTTAAGGCTGAATTTTGGTGAAATGAGTTCATTTGGGCAATTCTGGCAGGACAAGATATGATTTGGCAAAACTATCCTATTTCTAATACCCGGAAAATCCTGTATCAGACCAATATCGTAAAATTATTTTTGTCGCCTTTTGAAATTTGACAAGCAGCGACTTGATGGAAACCGGTTAATCTGATTTTTTTTCTATCTGTCTGTAAACTTAGTGATTAATAAAAAAATCCCTCTCCGTATGATCAGTACAGAGAGGGATTTTTTACTAAAATTTATTCTAATAAGTTTTCTAATTTTTAGGTTCTCCACCCACTTTCCCTGCGCCTGCACCTTGCTGTTGCATTGGATTTGGCTGACGGCGCATTTGTGATTGTTTGAAAATCTGGAAACGTGTTGGTTTTGCTACTCTTGGGTAAGAGTTGTTTTCAGTATCAATATCGGCGATCTGATAGTAAGGATCGAGTGTCCATTGAACAACTTTTTTCGACGTAGAAACCACTTTCGAAATTTGCTGATCATTGAAGCGCCAGATTTCTGCCGGGAAAGTCACCAGAGAATCCGTTCCGTCTTCAAAGCCCATTTTCACGATAACCGGCATTGGCAAACCACCTTTATTTTTAATCGAAAGGGTATAGAAATTAGTGTTTTTCTGAACCAGTTCTTTTTCACCCGGCGTTAAAGTTGCCAGATATTGCTCGTATTTCTGCTTGTCTGTATCCGTAACTTTGTATGGATCATATGAATTGTAGAAATCCGCCATTGTAGAATCCTGCGCTACCACTGTTTTTGATTTGTCAGCCGCATCACGGATTTTACTGATTGTTTGTGCTTTTGCCGCAGCTTCTTTACGAGCGATTTCTTTTTCGATAGCAGGATTTTGTGTATCAATGCTAAACCAGTTAACACTTACCAAATCCTGGTCAACAGGTTCTACACCATAAAACCAGCCTTTCCAGAACCAGTCAAGATCCACACCGGAAGCATCTTCCATCGTACGGAAAAAGTCTGATGGAGTTGGGCTTTTGAATCTCCAGCGCGTTGCATATTCTTTAAAAGCGTGGTCAAATTGTTCTCTGCCCATTACCGTTTCACGAAGAATATTCAAAGCAGTTGCAGGTTTTGCATAAGCATTTGGCCCAAGTCCGATCACGTTTTCAGCAGATGACATGATCGGAGACAAAACCGATTTGTCCGAAGCCATATAATCTGTAATAAACATTGGCTCTCCGCGACGTGAAGGATAATTGAAATCCCATTCTTTTTCGGCAAGATACTGGCAGAAAGTATTCAAACCTTCATCCATCCATGCCCACTGACGTTCATCAGAGTTTACGATCATTGGGAAAAAGTTGTGGCCAACTTCATGGATAATTACACCGATCATACCATATTTTGTTTGCTCGCTGTACGTTCCATCTTCTTCCGGACGACCGCCGTTGAAGCTGATCATCGGATATTCCATACCACCACCAACAGTGGAGTGACAAGAAATTGCCACAGGGTAAGGATATTCAAAAGTACGGTTTCCATAAGATTTCAAAGTATGAGCAACAGCGCGGGTTGAATATTGCTCCCAAAGAGGATTTCCTTCTTTTGGATAAAATGACATACACCAGATTTTCTTCCCGTTTTTGTATACATCACTTTGCATTGCATCCCAGATGAATTTCCGGCTGCTTGAAAACGCAAAATCACGAACATTATCAGCCTTGTAGATCCAGGTTTTCTTACCAACTGATTTATTTTCACGTTTTTCTGCTTTTTCCGCTTCTGCCTGTGTTACAATAATAACCGGCGTTTTAGAAGTTTCTGCTTGTTTCAAACGTTGTTTCTGCGTAGCAGTCAAAACAGTTGCATAATTCTGGCATTCACCCGAAGCAGCAACAATATGGTCTGCTGGTGTGGTGATGGCTACTTTGTAATTACCAAAGATCAAAGCAAATTCACCCTGTCCCAGGAATTGTTTGTGATTCCATCCGTTTACATCATCATACGGAGCCAGACGTGGGAACCAGTGCGCTATAAAATAATTTGAGTTGCCATCTTTCGGGAAAAACTCATATCCGCTGCGACCATAATATTCGGTGATATTGTAAGCCCAATCCACACCAAATACGATACTGGTACCTGGTTTCAATGGTGTTGGCAAATCAATACGCATCATCGTATTGTTGATCGTAAAAGGAAGGGCGTTGCCAGTCTTGTCTTTTACTTTCTTGATTTCGTATCCGTATTCAACTTTTGGATCAAGAGAAGAACCACGGCCATTGTTAAGATTTTGAAGCTGGCCTGTGCTCATTCCTTTTTCATTGATGCTTCCGGTACGGCTTGTAGCACCAATTCCGTCTTTTTTGAACAAATTCTGCTCCAACTGCAACCAGATATATTTTAATTCATCCGGAGAATTGTTGAAAAACGTAATAGATTCAGAACCAATGATACGGCGTTTTTCATCATCAAGTTCAACTTTAATATCATAGTCGGCACGCATTTGCCAGTATTCTTTTCCAGGTGCGCCGGAAGCGGTACGATACGTATTTGGCGTTGGCAACACCGTTCCTAATTGTTCAAAACGATCGTTCGCTTTGTAATTTGGCGATGTTGGCAACTGCTGGGCATTCACGGCCAGGGAAAGCAGCAGCAAAAAAGGTAAAAACAGTTGTTTCATAAATAATTGGAGTGTTATTCTGTGGTTGTTGTTAATTTAATGATAATCCCATTATTTCCTTGAAAAGCATATTGTTAAGAATGAGGGATATAGCCATTCCGGCAATAATTCCGGAAAGAATATCATTCCACTTTAACTTGGATACACGGAACAATTCAATCATCACAAAAGCGATCGAAAGTATAATGAGTACAATGATGAGCTGTCCTATTTCCAGTCCGATGTTAAAGCCCAGCAATGGATTAAGAATGTCCGCCTCTTTGCCGAGTAATGCTCTGAGATAATTGGAAAAACCAAGTCCGTGAATCAGGCCGAAGGTCAGAGCCAGCGGATACCGTGAGCTGTATGTTTTTTGTTTTGCATAGGAAGTTTTAGGGGTTTTATGGAAAAAGTTAAGAATGGCTGTAATAAGAATTGTAACCGGTATCAACAATTCAATCACGTCGGGACGGATTGAAATCACTCCCAGGGTTGCCAATGCAAGTGTGATGGAATGTCCTATGGTAAAAGCAGTAACCAGAATAATTACTTTTTTCCAGTCAACAAGTGTGTAAATTGTACAAAGGGCAACGATGAAAAGTATATGGTCATAGCCATTGGAATCTGTTATATGATCAAAACCTAATTGGAAGTACGCTTGAAACTCGGACATGAAACGTAATTAATAAAGTGGGTTACTGAGGAGGTTTAAGGAATATTATTGTACAATCTGTAATTATTGTCAAAACAAAGTTCCGAAGATATTTCATTAAAGGAAAGAAAGCAAAGGTTGAATTGAAATGTAGTATTATTTTTATAAATCAACCTTTTAGATATCAAAATGAACAAGGAGTAAATGCTTCCGGTTTTAATTCAGATACCAGTCATATAAGAAGATAAAGGGTGCTTTTGTATCAATTTTCACGCAAAGGCGCAAAGTTTTTTCGCAAAGAGCACGATGCATTTATTCTTTGCGTTGTCCTTACCTGCATTTGGTGAAATCTGAAATTTTATTCAGCTATCCCATTATAAAAAGTTGGAGGATTTCCGGACAAATCATATAAAAACCCATTCACCACCGCAAACTTCACAACGCCATTTTTAGTCAAAATAAAAGTCGGGATATCCTCAAAAGTCGGGGCTGAGGTTGGTGCGGATTTATCCATTAAAATATGCAGGGGAAGATTTGTGAAGAATATTCCTTCCGATGTCAGGTCTGTCTTGATATAGGTGTAACCTTCTTTCAGTAATTCCCAGGGATCAAATTTATCAAGCTGACTGATTTCGGAATAGGAAACTGAAAGCGCTTTTCCTTTTTCCAAAGTATAACCCGTCGCATCAAATTCTTCACTTCCAAAATAAATAGAAAGATCACCGTAATCTTCGATTTTACTTTTATAGAAAAATTTCGTGGCGTTATCGTAATTTACTTCTGCACGATCAATTCCTAAATCGGTTTGATAGCTTTTTCCGTCCTCCGTAACGGTAGCATTGCGAATTAAAAAATCAAAAATATAACGGCTGTTTTCAGGTAATTTGTAATAATCTTCCCGACCTTCCTGAGCATATGAATTATCAGCAATCGACTGCAATGCCGTAATAATCGACATGAAATTCAGCTTCCGGATATATTGTTTTTCCGGGTCGCCGACGTATCCTCCAGATTCGATGAGAATTAATGTCGTGCCCCATTTTTGAATATTATCACCAAAAGCGCGCGGTTCATGGTCCTCGTTCCATCGCCCAACGGCGTCAGGAATATAATTTTGCAGCATACGGTTCATTCCCACAATCACCTGAATTGCCTTTTCCCGCACTGCATTTACATTTCTTTCCTGATCATAAGCCGTAGCTAAAAAGGAAATCGTAGCCAGTTTGGAAGTATTACCGACTGAATAACGCGGATTTTTATCGTGTAAATTAAAACCAAATTCAGGCTGCAATGTCTGTTGCAATTCCTTTAAAATCCTTGACTCCGGTGCTTGTAATTGTAATGCGTCGCGGTTTATATCAATATTCTGAGCATTCCGTCTTTGGAAGCGCTCGGCTCCGTCCGGATTCAGCATTGGGACAAAATATAATGTAGTTTCAGCCAATATTAATTTTCTGACTTCATCAAATTCATCATTTTCTGCTTCCAGGAAATTAAGAATATCAAAACAGGCCATGGTTGCTGTGGCTTCGTCGCCATGCATTTGTGTCCATAGTAAAATTTTACGCGGGCCGGTTCCTGTTTTTAAATAATGAATCGGTCTGCCTTCAAAAGATTCACCAACTTTTACGACCTCATATGCCGGATTTCCTATTCGTTTATCGATTAAAGTATTAACCAACTCCTGTTTAAAACGGCGGTTGAATAATGTTTTCTCCTGAAATAATATGTAAGAATTATAAAGCGAATCGTGCAAAGCGGAATTTTGAACCATGAATTTGTATTTGGCAAACACGTAAATTAAAAAGTATCAGGCAGTTAAATATGGTTTAACTTCACTGAGACAAAAGTAAGCACATTAGTTAAAAACGGACATACAATTTCTTCCAGTTTTTCTATGGATAATTTGCAAAAATTGTTCCAATCTCTAACAAAGTTTTCTTATCTTTGCAGCATGTTAAGAGCTGAAACATATCATCATTTTCATCAAAACCATTTGGTTTCCGGGCGTCTTGGGTGATGTGTTTTTGCAAGTAGTGTTGTAATAAGGTTGAATACATAGTATCCCAAAAGCCCGATTCCTAAACCGAATCGGGCTTTATTTTTGAGATTTACATTCAATCTTGCTGGTTTTGTCATAAAATTTAACAGCCATCCGGCTAAAATCTTTAATCCTAAACGAATGAAAACCGTTATTATCAAATACAATGCGGGAAATGTGCAGTCGGTAATGTATGCGCTCGACCGGATTGGTGTTGATTATTTGTACACAGACAACGAAGAGGAAATTCGTTCAGCGGATAAAGTTATTTTTCCGGGAGTAGGCGAGGCCAGTACAACAATGAGTTACCTGAGAGAAAAAGGTCTCGATAAACTTATTCCCTCATTAACCCAACCTGTTTTGGGAACATGCGTCGGAATGCAATTGATGTGCCGCTTTTCAGAAGAAAATAACACAACCTGCATGGGGATTTTTGATGTGGATGTAAAAAGATTTGCGGCAACGCCAGGAATCAAAGTGCCCCATATGGGCTGGAATAATATCACAAATTATCAGTCAGAACTTACAAAAGATCTGATTGATAACGCATACGTTTATTTCGTTCACAGTTACGCCGCACCAGTTTGCGAATACACGGTTGCAACCTGCGATTATATCAATCCATTCAGCGCCATGTTGCATAAAGATAACTTCCACGCAGCTCAATTCCACTGTGAAATCAGCGGCGATGTAGGACAAAAAATACTGGAAAATTTCCTGAAACTCTAACTAACCAGGCCTGAAAGGCCGTCATATTTCAGCACAGGCCACCGGCCTGTGGATCCGGGATGTGATGATCCTATTACAACACAAAAACATGATCCAGATAATTCCAGCCATAGACATGATCGAAGGAAAATGCGTGAGATTAACGCAGGGCGATTATGGAAAGAAAATTATATACAACGAAAACCCGCTCGAAGTAGCCCTGGAATTCCAGGATTCCGGCCTTACCAGATTGCACCTGGTAGATCTTGACGGAGCCAAAGCAAAAAAAGTAATCAACTGGAAAGTTTTAGAAAAAATAGCTTCCCAAACCTCCCTGCACATTGATTTTGGGGGTGGCGTACAATCCGAAGAAGATATTCGAATTGTGTTTGAAAGCGGAGCAAAACAGGTAACAGGAGGAAGCGTAGCCGTAAAACAACCGGATTTATTCAAAAGCTGGCTGGACAGTTACGGAGGAGAAAAAATTATTTTGGGTGCAGATGCTAAAAATGAAAAAGTTGCCGTAAGTGGTTGGGAAGAAGGAACAGAATTATGGGTTTATGATTTTGTTGAAGAATATGTTGATAAAGGCGTTAAGTATGCGATCAGCACGGATGTAGCCAAAGACGGACTTTTGCAAGGACCTTCTTTTGATCTTTACAAAAACTTACAGGACAAATGCCCGGACCTGAATATTATCGCCAGTGGCGGAATAAGCGGTTTGGCAGATGTTGAAAAACTGGCAGAAATGAATATTTATGGCGTCATCATCGGGAAGGCGATTTATGAAGGCCGGATAAAACTGGAAGAGTTAAAAATGTTTTTTTAATGGATATTTTTCAGGTACAACGTGGAGAATACGAGATAACTACCGACAAAGGCAGGCTGGATTTTAACGTAATTCATGATATTCTGTCCCAAAGTTATTGGTCGTCAGGGATTCCTATGGATACGGTGAAAAAAGCTGCTCAAAATGCGGTGACCTTCGGGATATACCATGGAAAACAGCAAGTCGGATATGCCCGCGTCGTTACCGATTATGCTACATTTGCCTATTTGGCAGATGTGTTTGTTGTTGAGAGCGAGCGCGGTAATGGATTGTCAAAATGGCTGGTCGAATCCATTCTTGATGCTCCTTTTTTACAAGGATTAAGGCGTTGGATGCTTGCCACCCGCGACGCTCACGGATTATACCAACAATACGGATTCACACCATTGGAAAATCCGGATATTTTCATGCAGATTAATCATCCGGATATTTATAACACCGGCAAAAATAATTAACAAAATGCTGACAAAACGCATTATACCTTGTCTGGATGTTAAAGACGGACGGACAGTGAAAGGAGTAAACTTTGTAAATCTTCGCGACGCCGGTGATGCGGTTGAACTGGGTGCGATGTACGCTGCCCAGGGTGCGGATGAACTGGTTTATCTGGATATCGCCGCAACCGTTGAAGGTCGTTCAACTTTTATTGATCTCGTTCGGCGGGTAGCTCATACCATCAACATCCCTTTTACGGTTGGCGGAGGAATTTCTTCGATTGCGGATGTTTCAGCTTTGTTACATGCAGGTGCGGATAAAGTTTCGATCAATTCGTCAGCCGTTCGTAATCCTGATCTGATAAATGAACTTGCGCTGGAATTCGGGAGTCAGTGTATTGTTGTTGCCATTGATACAAGATACGTGGAAACAAGCGAAGGCATTTTTGAACATATTGTTCATACACACGGTGGCCGGAAACCTACTGAACTTCGTACAATTCCCTGGGCAAAAGAAGTTGAAGAACGTGGAGCAGGAGAACTTTTGCTGACTTCCATGGATACCGACGGTACCAAAAATGGCTTCGCATTGGAATTGACTTCAACGATTTCTGCCAATGCAAATATTCCTGTGATCGCTTCGGGCGGAGCTGGAAACATGGAGCATTTTTACGATGTTTTTACAGAAGGAAAAGCAGATGCAGGACTTGCCGCAAGCATTTTTCACTTCCGTGAAATAGATATTCCTGATTTGAAGCAATATTTACAAGATAAAGCGCTTCCAATGCGCATGACAAAATAGATTCACCGCTGTTGATGACAGCTCAAATTTTATATTAAACAGTACAATGACGAACGAACTTTCAACCATAGATTTTACAAAATCAGCAGACGGACTTGTTCCGGTTATCGTCCAGGATGTTGATACTTCTGTTGTGTTAATGCTTGGGTATATGAACCTGGAAGCTTTTGAAAAAACACAGGCAGAAGACAAGGTTACATTTTTCAGCAGAAGCAAACAGCGACTGTGGACAAAAGGTGAAACTTCCGATAATTTTCTTTTTGTAAAAGAGATTCTTGCTGATTGTGACGGAGATACGATCCTGATCAAGGCTTCACCCGCAGGCCCAACCTGCCACACTGGGGATGATACCTGCTTTGGGGAAAAAAATAACCGAAATTCACGGATCGGGGAAGCTGCGTTTTTAAATTACCTGCAGAAAGATATTATTCGTGACAGAAAGTTACATCCGTCCGAGAGCTCTTATACCAGCAGTTTGTTTAAACTTGGCATTAATAAAATTGCCCAGAAAGTAGGGGAAGAGGCGGTTGAAGTTGTCATTGAAGCAAAAGACAACGACGAAGGACTTTTTAAAAATGAAGTAAGCGACTTACTTTTTCACCTTCTGGTGCTTTTAGAGCAAAAAAACATTGACTTAGACGAGGTAATTAGCGTACTTCGTAGCCGTCACTCATAAAAACTAAAAGCCATATGAATTTATTAATACGCCTTCTAATCAGTACATTGGCCATTGTTGTGGCCGCAAAGGTGGTTCCCGGTGTTTTTGTTGAAAGCTGGACTACCGCTGCTATTGTGGCCATTGTTTTAGGAATTCTTAACACTTTCCTGAAACCGGTGCTTCAGATTCTGGCTTTGCCTATCACAATTCTGACACTTGGGCTCTTCTACTTTGTCGTTAACGTATTTATAATTTATCTGGCTACATATCTTGTAGACGGTTTTGCTATCAGTGGATTTATATCTGCACTTATCTTTGGTTTGGTGGTTTCAGTAGTTTCTGCAATCCTTGGTATGTTTTTAGATTAAGTTTTTAAAAACTTAATCTAAATCAAATCGTATGTTTTGCAAACTACACGCCTATGTTTAGTCAACTCGAAGAAATAAAGGATACTCTTTTTAAATATTTCGAAACGAGAATCGATTTATTTAAAATTGAGACCAGAGATAAAATAGAACGTGCCGCCGTTACCGGTGTGTACGCACTGCTTATTCTCAGTATCGCATTAGTCGTTCTGATCCTGATTGTTATTTTGCTGGGCACTTTTTTAAACAAGTGGCTGCATAGTGATTACCTGGGATACCTGATTTTATTAGGGGTATTTGTTCTGAAATTAACACTGTCAATTGTATTCAGAACAAAGCTGATAGGCTTTATACGTAATATCATCATTCGTTTTGTCCAAATAAAAGAAGATTAGCCATAGTTAAATGGTGCCCGAAAATGATCTTTTCCAAATTGAATTGCTATTTTTGGGTTCTGTTATGGTAATCTCTGCACAATCTTTTTAATTTAAGCTAAAGATATGAGTAGTTCACCAATAGATTCAACCGTAAAACTGTCGAAACCATTTTCGTCAGATACAGAAACGGAGAAAGAAGATTTGCTTAAAGAAGCAGATCTTTATCGGGATAAACTGGAGTCGCAATGGGATAATCTTAAACAGGATGCATCCGGTTATGGCAAACAGGCTTTAATCATAGGAGGTGTTGTTGTTACAACTTATTTATTGCTTGAAGCAATACTTCCAGATGCTAAAAAGAAAGAAAAAATTGAACTTGCTGAGCCTGTAAGACCAGTTTTAAAACAAACGGTTCCGAAAAGGAAAAGCAAATTTGCGGTAGGGGAAGCCGTACAAAGCTTAGTTTGGACATTGGCTGTAGGATGGGCTCGCAAAAAGCTACAGAATTATATTGCAGATGATCACGAATCGGATGAAGATAACAAATCATAAAATAGCAGACCTCCTTTCAAGCAGAAAAGAAGAAAAAAGGAAATCTTTCGCAGTCCTGTTAGATCCGGATAAGGTGAATCTTGACACTTTTCCTGATTTTCTTGAAAAGGCTGTAGAGAATGAAGTTGATTTTTTCTTTGTCGGTGGCAGCCTTATTACGAACTATGCCATTGACAAGCTTATTCTGGCTATTAAGAAACACACTAATATTCCAACGATTCTATTTCCGGGCAACGGACTTCATATTGATCAGTCTGCGGATGCAATATTATTTCTTTCATTAATCTCCGGCAGAAATCCTGATTTTCTGATTGGACAGCATGTTATCGCTGCACCAATGTTGAAAAAAAGTGGTCTTGAAGTGCTTCCAACAGGTTATATGCTTATCGAAAGTGGTAAGCTCACAACCGTTTCTTATATCAGCAATACAATACCTATTCCTAGTGACAAACCGGGAATTGCCGCCTGTACAGCCATGGCTGGCGAAATGTTAGGCCTTAAAAATATATTTCTGGATGCCGGCAGCGGAGCTCAATATCCTGTCTCGGCTGATATTATTGAAGCGGTAAGAGCTTCGGTAGACACTCCGATTATTGTTGGCGGAGGAATAAACACAAGTGAAAAAGCATTGACTGCCATGCAGGCCGGTGCGGATGTAATAGTGGTAGGTAATGGAATAGAACAAAACCAAAACCTGCTTTCAGAAGTTGCGGCTTGTGTTAAAATGTTTAACCTACAAATGGAAAAGGTTTACTAGACGGAAGGGGTAATATTTTGTACTAAAGGAAGGGGTTTCATTATTTTCTAAGGAAATTTTAAGTTCTTGGAAAAATACAATCCAAAATGTTGGGATTATTGAAACTTATCATGCTATCTTTGTAGCGAACCTTAATTACACCCAAGAAATGAAAAAATTCGTAGCATTTGCGTTTGTTGCCGGAATGGTAGCGTTCGCGTCTTGTACTAGCAAGCCAAAAGAAGAAGCAGCTGATTCTACTGCTGTAACTGTTGAAACTCCTATGGTTGATACTGTAGCTGTTGATTCTGTTGCAACAGATTCAGTTAAAGCTGATTCAGTGAAATAATCATTGAGCTTTTTTTGAAAGTTATTGAAAAGCCTTATTTATAAGGCTTTTCTTTTTTTATTTGGGGTATGGAAAAGAAAATATCCTTTGAGGCGTACGTTCCGGAATTAGCTTATGCCTACTGTGATCATCTGCACAAAATTTACAAATTCGATTTTTTTCTGTCTCGCCCCCGTCAAAGCCGTTTAGGTGATTTTACGGTAAAGCCGGGATTTGTTCCCCGGATAACAGTCAACAAAAATCTTAACCCATACAATTTCCTGATTACTTATCTGCACGAGGTTGCCCATCATGTTGTTTATACCCAAACAAAAAGTCGTGGGAGAAAACGTGTATCCCCACATGGTATTGAATGGAAAAGAGAATTTGAGATCTTGTTGATACCGGTTATGAACGACAAGATTTTTCCTGCTGATATTCTTGAACCGCTTTTGAAATATTCCAAAAGCCCGAAAGCATCAACAAGCGGAGATCATGTTTTATATAATGCAATAAAAAAATACGATGACCACTCCTTAAATCCGAATAAAGTTGCTTTGATCCATCTTACCGAAGGCAGCAATTTCGTTTTCCATAACAGACAGTTTGTCAAAGGCTCTCTGCGGCGCACCAGGGTTTTATGTATTGATAAAGCATCTCAACGCCGTTACACAATTCCTGCTCATGCATTGGTCGAGGCTTGCTAGAAATTTACAGTTTATTACTTATCCGGCAATTTTTTGCTGGATTTTTTTGCTGTTAACTTTTCAGACAAAAGCGCAGGAGTCTTCTGTTTTGGCAACAGGCACCTGGTACAAACTTGCTGTCACGGAAAGTGGCGTTTATAAAATTGATGCGAATCTTCTTAAATCCATGGGTGTTGATATTTCAACGCTGGTACCTGATCAAATTAAAATCTACGGTAACGGAGGCAGTATTTTACCTCAGAAAAATAGCGCCAAAAGAAATAAAGATCTGATCCAGAATACGATTCTGGTCAAAGGCGAGGAGGATGGGAAGTTTGATGCCGCGGATGCCGTTTATTTTTATGCCGAAGGTCCAAATGTAATTTCCTATGATTCAGCCAAAGCGAATTTTATTCATCAAGTCAATATTTATTCCGATACAACTTTTTATTTTCTGACTTATGGAAATGGGAAAGGTTTAAGAATTCAGAATAAGCCATCACTTTCAGTCACAAATCAACCAACTGTTAATCAATATGATGATTACTGGTTTCATGAATTAGAATCTGTAAATTTATTAAGATCCGGTCGTGACTGGTGGGGTGAATATATTGGCACATCATCAACATTCACTTTAACCGCTGATTTGCCGGATATAATTCCGTCCTCCAACATGATCATGCTTACTTCGGCGATCGGGACAGCACAGGTTGCTACAAAATTTCAGTGGCAATTAAATGGACAAAGCGTTGGAGAATCTTCCGTTGGCGTTGTTGGAACGGGTACATATGATATAAAAGCACAACAAGTCAAAAGCAAATTTGGATTTACTACGGCGGCAAATTCTGCAACTTCGCTGACTGTTGGTGTGACTTACAATAAAAACGGACAAAGTTCAGCGCAGGCATATCTGGATTATATTGGCTTACAGGTAAAAAGAACTTTAAGCGGTTATGACAAACAGCAATTTTACAGATTTACACCGGGAGTAAAAGATACTGTTTCCTATCAAATTCAAAATATTCCGACGGATTGGAGCTGGTGGAATATTTCAGATCCGGCGCTGATCACTGCTGCGGTTTTAAAAGATGGTGGAAATAACACCTATACTTTTACTGAAAATAAAGCCAAAACTGTAAAGCAATATATCGGTTTTACAACCTCTCAAACCAAATCACCAGTTTCCTGGCAGCGGATTTCAAACCAGAATCTGCAAAAATATTCAACACCTGATTTATTAATTATCACAGCAAAAGCTTTTGAAACGGGAGCAAAACGACTGGCAGATTTCAGAAGTGAAAATGATGGACTGGAAAGTCTGGTTGTAACAACGGATCAAATCTATAATGAATTTTCAGGTGGGAAAACGGACATTTCTGCCGTTCGGGATTTCGTTCGGCTGCTTTATAAAAATGATCGGGAAAAGTTGAAATATCTTCTTCTTTTTGGTGATGCAACCTATGATTATAAAAATCTTTTACAAAACCAGACACAAAGCCAGCGAAATAACTGGGTACCGGTTTATGAAAGCAGGGAATCACTAAACCCGGTTTATACTTATTCTTCCGACGACTATTTTGGTTTTATGGAAGATGAGGAAGGTTACTGGATTGAAACAAATGCAGGAGATTATTCGGTTGAAATTGGTATTGGAAGGCTTCCGGTGAAAACTGCGGATGAAGCTAAAATTATTGTTGACAAACTTATTCATTACGCATCTTCTCCGAAATCCCGCGGAAGCTGGCAAAATACGATCAAATTTGTCGCAGACGATGGAGATGGAAATATCCATCAGGAACATGCGGATGCACTGGCTAAGATCACCCAGAATGAATTTTTGTCCAGCCGGATTTTTCTGGATGCTTATCCTCAGACAACTACAAGCCAGGGACAAAAAGTACCAGCTGTAAATGCTGCGATCAAAAAAAGTATCAATGAAGGAACGCTTATTCTGAATTATACCGGCCACGGCGGGACAAGCGGCTGGGCTGAGGAGCAAGTTTTAACATTATCCGAAATGCAGACCGCGCGTGGTTATGATAATTTGCCGCTGCTGATCACTGCTACCTGCGATTTTGGAAGATATGATGATCCCGGTCTGGTCTCAGGAGCGGAATTAATGGTGCTCAGTCCGCGCGGTGCTGCGATAGGTACTGTGAGCACGACGCGTCCGGTTTATTCAAGTACGAATTTTACGATCAATAAAGCATTTTATGAATCTTTAATTCAAGCCGGGACTAACGGAAGAATGGGTGAAATTTTCAGGATGACAAAAAATGCGAGTCTGGCAGGAAGTCTGAACCGGAATTTTACACTGATTGGCGATCCTTCAATGAAACTTGCGAGAGCGCAGAAAAAAGTGCTTTGGAATGTTTTGCCGGATACTTTAAGGGCTTTGGAAAAAGTAGTTTTAAATGGAAAAGTTGGGGATGAAAATTCGATTGACAAATCTTTCCAGGGAACAGCCCGGGTTATCGTTTATGACAAACAGACAAGTTTTCGAACTTTGGGAAATGAAGGTGATATAGAAACGTACAACGAATTCAGAAGTAAACTTTTTGATGGAACGTTGCATATTAAAGATGGCCAGTTTGTTTGTGAATTTGTAATGCCTAAGGATATTGATTACCGTACGGGAACGGGAAGAGTTGATATTTACGCATTAAGTGAAGATAGCCTGACCGACGCTTCGGCTCAACTGGATATTCTGGTCGGTGGAAGTGCTGAACTATTAGTCGATAATACACCGCCAAAAATATCTGCCTATCTCAATTCCACTGATTTCCATGACGGTGATACTGTGGATGGATCGTCAATTTTATTTTTGAAGTTAAGTGACGAAAATGGTATTAATGTGTCAAAAGCAGGAATTGGGCATGACATCACGATAACACTCAACGACACACTTACTTTGGTATTAAACGACTATTACACAGCAGATCTGGACAATTTTAAAAGTGGAACGGTCCGTTATCCGTTCGAAAACCTTAATCCGGGAAATTATACTATTCGTATTAAAGTCTGGGATACGTATACTAACTCTTCAGAATTAACGTTCCGATTTCAGGTAGGTTTACCAACCGGGATAAAACTAAATAGCTTGACCGTTTTTCCAAACCCTTTCGATCAGGATCTTTCGTTTGAATTAAATCAGAGCAGAGCCGATGATGATGTGGAAATTGTTTTTAGTATATTGCTGAACTCGGGACAGATACTCGGTTCGTATCAATGGCAATATTATAATAGCGAGTCTGTTATTAAACAAACAATTCCTCCTATACGTCATGGCGGGTTCACTTCCGGTACCAGTTCCTATATATATGTAGTAAAAATCCGATCGCTGAAAGATAATTCTGTGGACACCCGTTCAGGGAAACTTCTACGTTTACGTTAGCGAATAATAAATCTTGTAATTTTATTATAGTATTAAATATCTTTCATTGTATTTTTGACCCTTTAAAGAAGTCGATTAACACCACTTCCTATCGCAAATCCAATAAATATGAGACTATTTTTTGTTAGTGTATCTTCATTAATCATTTTGTCAATGAGTAGTTTGCTTGCTCAGTCTACCGTGGACACAACTCGCAGAATACCGACTTCACCTCTATCTTTTTTAACTTTTGCACCTGACGCGCGTAGTGCCGGTATGGGTGAAGCGGGCGTAGCACTAAGTGCCGACGCAAACGCTACTTACTGGAATGCGGCAAAACTTCCTTATGCACAAAAGGATTTCGGAGTTTCAGCTTCTTACACACCATGGTTACGTAACCTGGTAGATGACATGTGGCTGGGATATCTTACTGCTTACAAGAAAATCGGAAAGGATCAGGCAATTGCCGGTTCGGTTAACTTTTTCAACGGTGGCGAGCTTGACTTGCGTAACGGCGTAGGAACGCAGCTGGGTACGTTCAATTCCAGAGAAGTTGCCATTAGCGGTACGTATTCACGCCAGCTTGGGAAAAATTTCTCAATGGGTTTAACGTTGAAATATATTTCATCTAACCTTGCAGGAACGGCTGTTGTAAATGGTGTTTCACTTCGTCCTGCACGTACCGTTGCAGGTGATATCAGTGCTTACTACCGCAAACAAATCAAAAATGAAGATACCGGCAGCGAGCTGACCTGGTCTTTGGGAGCGGTATTGTCTAACCTTGGAGGTAAAGTAAATTACGGTTCAGGAACTGAAACGGAAAGCTTTATTCCAACCAACCTGAAAATTGGTGGAGGACTTTCTTTCTCTGCGGATGGGCGGAACAAATTTAATTTCATCGTTGACGCAAATAAATTGATGGTGCCAACACCACCAAAAGGAACTGTCAATACCAATTACACGAAAGGAGCACTTTCAGGAGCATTTGGTTCGTTCTCGGATGCGCCGGACGGATTCAAAGAAGAACTTCAGGAAGTTGCGATTGCCGCCGGAGCTGAATACTGGTACAATGATATTTTCGCGCTTCGTGCAGGATATTTTACTGAAAACAAAAACAAAGGCGACCGTAAGTTCTTTACAGCGGGTGTAGGTGCCAAATTCCTTGAACGTTATTCTGTTGACTTTGCCTATATGTTCCCGGTTGTACAAAACAGCCCGTTGGCACAAACTTTACGTATCACGCTAGGTTTGAGCTTAAACAAAGCAGAGAAACTTGATGTTA
This sequence comes from Dyadobacter subterraneus, assembly GCF_015221875.1. NCBI lineage: Bacteria > Pseudomonadati > Bacteroidota > Cytophagia > Cytophagales > Spirosomataceae > Dyadobacter > Dyadobacter subterraneus. Next base: position 273,823 of record NZ_JACYGY010000002.1, on the reverse strand, counting down.
GTGACAACAACTAATATCTTTACTTCCTATTAATTAATAAAAAGCGAATGATGTTACTAAACGTCATTCGCTTTTTTATCAATACAAGACTATGACACTCGACAGAACCGAAGCTCCCGATTTTAAAGTTATCAAAACAATCAACTTACCTGAGCCGCAATCTCATGTACTTGATAATGGCATTCCTCTTCACGTAATCAGTATTGGTGAACAACCAGTTGTGCGTTTTGAGTGTATTTTTGAATCAGGAAACTGGCATGAAACTTCTGCTGGTGCATCGTTTTTCGCAATAAAAATGCTGCCGGAAGGAACCAGGTCTTATACTTCCTCAGCACTTAGCGAGGCTTTTGATAATATCGGTGCATTCATTGATATGACTCATTCTTCTGATCGCTCGGGGATTGTCGTTTATTGTTTATCAAGATTTTTGCCGGAAGTGCTTACGCTAATTCGTGAATTGATTGAAAATCCTGTTTTTCCGGAAAAAGAGCTGGATGATTTGAGGAATATCACTTTACAGAATCTGCGTATCAATAAAGAGAAAACGGCCTATCTGGCTACTACGGAATTCCGCAGGCAATTATTTGGCAGCGATCATCCGTATGGACAAAGTCAGGAAGAAAAAAATATTCAGGAATTGCCATTGGCGAAGATTCAGGAACATTTTGAAAAATATATCAAAAACGGAAAACGTACTTTGGTATTGGCCGGACAAGTGAGTGATCAGGATGTGAAATTGGTTAACGAATATTTCGGTCAGCTTGATTACAAAACAAATGATTTGGAAATCGAGCACGACAGTTACACAGAATATCAGGGAAAAGAAGTTCTGGTTGAAAAATCAGACAGCGTACAGTCCACAATTCGTATCGGCAGGAAATTGTTTACCAGAAAACATCCGGATTATTTCAAGATGCTGGTGACAAACGAAATCCTTGGAGGATATTTCGGATCACGTCTGATGAAAAATATCCGTGAGGAAAAAGGGTTGACTTACGGGATTTCTTCACATATGATCACGCTTGGCCGCGAAGGTTATTTCATGATTGGAACCGATGTGAAAAAAGAATTCACACAACAAACGATCGATGAAATAAAAAAGGAAATCTATCGCCTTCAAACAGAAGTTGTGGGTGAAGATGAATTGCAAACAGTAAAGAATTTTATGGCCGGGGAATTTGCGGGATCTCTAAACACAGCATTTGAAGTTGCAGACCGCCAAAAAATTCTTTTCCTGGATAGTTTACCCGCCGATTATTTCAGCAAATATATCGACCAGATTCACGCAACAACGCAAGAAGACATTCAACTAATGGCATCAACCTATTTGCTGCCGGAAGAAATGATAGAAGTAGTGGTAGGAGGAAAGTAATCTTTTTAATGGTTAAGTGTTAATTGTTAAGGGTTAATGAGGCTGGAAACCAGTTCTTGGCCGTTAACAATTAAAGTATATGAGCTTCCAAAAAAGCATTACTTCGGCTAATACTTGAAATATCCATCCTTAACAATTAACCCTTAATTGTTAAGGATTAATGAGGCTGGAAACCAGTTCTTGGCCGTTAACAATTAATGTATATGAGCTTCAAAAAAAGCATCACTTCACCTAATACTTCAAATATCCATCCTTAACAATTAACCCTTAACAATTAACCATTAATTTAACGCTTCTTTGTACGCCTTCAAACAACGCTCCCGGGCGAATTTATGATCTACAATGGGTGTCGGGTACTTCATCGTATTGAGTTCCGGTACCCATTTTTTGATATATTCTCCTTTTGGATCAAACTTGGCGGCCTGGGCTTCGGGATTGAAAATTCTGAAATAAGGCGCTGCATCTGTTCCTGATCCTGCTACCCATTGCCAACCGCCATTATTAGCTGACAAATCATAATCCAGTAATTTTGCTGCAAAATAGGCTTCGCCCCAACGCCAGTCTATTAAAAGATGTTTGGTTAAAAAACTTGCCGTAACCATCCGGATGCGATTATGCATAAATCCGGTTTCATTCAACTGATGCATGCCGGCATCAACCAGCGGATATCCGGTTTTTCCCTGGCACCATAGTTCAAATTCCTTTTCGTTATTTCTCCATTTGATCTTGTCATAATCTGCACGGAAAGCTTTTCCTTGTCCAACCTGTGGAAAATTCCAAAGAATCTGAAAATAGAAATCCCGCCAGATTAATTCGTTCAGGTATGTTTGACTATGTTCAGAAGCTTTTCTGGCCAGATCACGGATACTAACCGTTCCGAAACGCAGGTGAAGACCCATTCGTGACGTTCCCGGAATCGCTGGATAATTACGGTTTTCTTCATATTTCTCAATCAGATCAGATTTGACGTGATCGTCAGGAAATTGATGATCCGTTTCAACAAATCCAATTTCCTTATAGGAAGGAATCGGATGAGATTTTATTTTGAAGAATTTGGAGAAGTATTTTTCGGTAGGATAGGACGATAAATAGAAATCGTTAAGTTTTGCTTTCCAGGCTCTGCTATATGGCGTGAAAACGGTATAAACCGTATTCTGCCCGGTTAAAACTTCCTGTTTTTCAAAAATAACCTGGTCTTTAAAGCTCTTAAATTCCGCTCCGTTTTTTGCTAATAAATCTTTTACTTGTCCGTCGCGCTCCTTTGCGTAAGATTCGTAATCATTATTTGTATAAACCTCTGCGATATCATACTCCTCAATCAGGTCTTTCCAAATGTCAAGTGGAGGGCCATAGCGAACCAGAATATCGGAATCGTGCTTTTTTAATTCTTTTTGTATTTCAATGATAGCATCGAAAATAAAAGTGACCCGTTTATCTTCTTTATTTTCAAGCTTATCCAGAATAACTTTATCAAATATGAAAAGAGGCAATACAGGCAATCCTGATTTTAAAGCGCGATATAAGCCCGCGTTATCATGAAGGCGTAAATCGCGGCGATACCAAAAAATTGCAATTTTCTCTTTTTCCATAAACCTGATTAAAAAAATTAAACCGGAAGGAATTTATATTGGCTTCGTTCCGGAAATTACATACATCATTGCTCCACCAGCAGAATGGTACTTGTTAGCATCAATATTACGCAACATGCGTTCTCCCAGATGCGCGTATTTTCTTTTATATTTTTCAAAAAAATCAAGATTTTCCTGACCCATTGCCCTGAAATAATCATAATCTGAAAATTCCTCGTTACTCCACGTATTCCCGTTTTGCCACTGTTTCATGGTAGCGATTTGCTCTTCGGTGTTGTAAGGCGGATACATGGCAATAGCTTTATCCGAAAGCCGAACTTCCACCTGATCAAATCCTGCCTGAGCGAGAAATCCAGGAACAAGATCGCCAAGGGAATTATCTCCAAGTCCAAGTTTCTTTTTCCCTCTTTCAAAAATCAAGGCATATTTAACATGATCCAGGACTTCATCAATCGGGTCGTTCATGGAAACTGAACTTTGCGTCAGACTTTGCACCAGATTATTTGGTTCAACACAAAGAATTGTGCCACCAGGCTTCAAAACCCGTTTCATTTCGTCAATTACAACCTTGGGGTGTTGAACATGAATCAATAATGTTTGACAAGTGACGATGTCAAAAGTTTCATCCTCGTATGGGAGCTCATGGGCATCTCCCTTTTTTAAGTCAAAATCAATTCCTTTGGATTCAAAATAATGGCGGAGTTCACTTTCACCTTTTGCCCATTTTTTGTCGTTGTCGACACCAGAAACTTTGGCCGGGGAGCCAAGATAATCTACCAGCAGACGGCTCCAATGGCATTGTCCGCAACCGACATCCAACAAGTTAAAATGGGTATGCAGCTGTAATCTTTTTGCCAGTAAATTTAAAAATCCTTCATTCCACCAAAAGTCACGGTATTCACCAAAAAAATCTTCCGAATGTCCTTTACGCTTTATATTTTTAGTTCTCATAGTATATTTACAAAATCAGAGCTTACAAAGTAGTAGGCTTTAATCTGCCTTTAGAGAACAGGATTTTAGACAGGATAATTCGTATAGCGCATATATCTTTCCTTTTGTCTGACAATTAGTATGTTACATCATTTTAAATAAATAAACCGCTCATGAAATTAGTATTCAGTATTGCACTTACTCTTTTTTGCTTTGGGGCTTTTGCTCAAAAGCAGGTAGATAAGAAAGAATGGAAGCAGCTTTTTAACGGAAAAAATCTGGATGGCTGGGATATAAAAATCCGTGGTTATGATCTGAATGACAACTTTGGAAATACTTTTCGCGTAGAAGATGGCAAAATGGTCGTTCGTTATGATAAGTACGATGACTTCAAGCAAAAATATGGACACATTTTCTACAAAAGTGATTTTTCTTACTACCGGATTGCCGTTGAATATCGCTTCGTAGGCGAACAGGCACCAAAAGGTGAAGGCTGGGCATGGAGAAACAGTGGAATCATGGTACAAGGCCAGCCAGCTGCTACGATGGGTAAAGATCAGGATTTTCCAATTTCGATTGAAGTGCAGTTACTTGGTGGCGATGAAAAAAAACGTACTACCTGTAACTTGTGTACGCCGGGAACAAATGTGGAAATTGACGGAAAACTGGTTACGCAGCATTGTGTCAATTCAACTTCAAAGACCTATAACGGAGATCAGTGGGTACGTGCGGAAGTGTTGGTTTTAGGTGATTCGTTAATTCAACATTTTGCAAATGGAGAAATGGTTTTGGCTTATAACAAACCACAAATGGGGGGAGGAAATGTAAGTGGAAATGATATAGAAAAAGTAATTGATGGGAAATTATTAGATCATGGCTCTATTTCATTGCAAAGCGAAAGTCATCCGGTAGAATTCAGAAAAGTTGAAATTCTTAATCTTAAAGGCTGCACAGATCCGAAAGCGACGAATTACAAAGATTATTATGTGAAGTCTTATAATTCAGCTTGTACTTATAAGAAAAAGTAATCTGTAAGGAAGTCAATAAATCGTTTATAAACAAGAAAGGCGCCTCCCAGAAGCGCCTTTCTTGTTTATAACTCGATGATGGTATTACAAACGGACAATTTCTGCACCGATTGCATTTAAACGCGTATCAATATTCTGATATCCACGGTCAATTTGTTCAATATTGTCAATAATACTTACGCCTTTGGCCGACATAGCTGCAATAAGAAGCGCAACACCCGCACGAATATCAGGAGAAGTCATACGGATTCCTCTTAATTGCGTTTCACGGTTGTGGCCGATTACTGTTGCACGGTGTGGATCACAAAGAATAATTTGAGCGCCCATTTCAATCAGTTTATCCACAAAAAATAAACGGCTTTCAAACATTTTTTGGTGAATTAGCACCGTTCCCTGTGCCTGCGTTGCTGTTACCAAAACGATACTTAGCAAGTCAGGTGTAAATCCTGGCCATGGTGCATCAGCAACGGAAAGTGTTGAGCCGTCCAGATAATTTTCCATCCGGTATTTTTCCTGAGCTGGAATAAATATGTCATCACCACGAAATTCCATCTGGATTCCAAGTTTCTGGAAAACTTCCGGGATAATTCCCAATTCAGGAATCTGACAGTTTTTGATCGTAATTTCAGATTGTGTCATGGCTGCCAATCCGATAAAACTACCGATTTCAATCATATCCGGAAGCATGGTATGTTCCGTACCTTTCAATTCACTCACACCTTCAATAACGAGTAAATTTGAAGAAATACCGGAAATCTTTGCGCCCATGCGGTTCAGCATTTTACAAAGCTGCTGAAGATATGGTTCGCATGCTGCATTATAAAGCGTGGTGGTACCTTCTGCCATCACAGCTGCCATCAAAATGTTGGCCGTTCCGGTTACCGAAGCTTCATCCAAAAGCATGTAAGCACCTTTCAGATTCTTCGCGTCAACACGGTAAAAACCTCCGTCTTCACCATCGTAACTAAATTCTGCACCCAGTTTTTCAAAGCCGATAAAGTGCGTGTCCAAACGTCTTCTGCCGATTTTATCTCCACCCGGACGTGGAATTCTTCCTTTACGGAAACGTGCCAGCATCGGTCCAAGCAACATCACAGAACCACGAAGAGCAGCAGCTTTCTGACGGAAAGAATCTGATTCAAGATAATCCAGATTGATATCATTCGCTTCAAAACGAACAGAAGAATCGCTCAAACGCGTTTTTCTAACGCCCAGATCTCCTAAAAGATCAATAAGCTGATTTACGTCACGGATATTAGGAATGTTATGAATTGTAACCGGTTCCGATGTAAGAAGTACGGCACAAATAATTTGTAATGCTTCGTTTTTGGCACCTTGAGGTATAATTTCACCTTTCAGGCGTCTGTCTCCTGTTATTTTAAATGAAGCCATAGGTAGTTGCAGGCAGTATGGAAGTTAAAAACCGGTTGAGAAAATAAGGCCGGACATTAAATTCCAGGCTTTTTACGATTGTTATTATTGTTGTTATTACGATTGTTGTTGTTATTGTTTCTGCCTGCGAATTTATTGTTGTTGTTATTGTTAGGGCGATTTCTGTTGTTGTTATTGTTCGATCCCTGACGATCCTGGCTAGGCTGAGCTTTGAAAGTGTTTGAATGATTCCCGCGATTTCTGTCCTGATTGCTGTTACGATCTTTTGGAGCAGCATCTACCGGGCCATTTTTACGGATATAATCGATTTCTTCTTTCAATTGTCCTTTTGTCAACAATTCAAGCTGTCCGATCAATACATGGTCCTCAGGATTATCCTTGTTCCAGGTATTAAAAAACGAACGCATCAAACGAAAAACGTAGGAAACAAAAGCCAGTCTGTCTTCGGAATTTTCAGTTTGGATCGCCTTTTGAATCAGCAAATCAATGTTACGTCCATAGTGACGGTACATCAGATTATGTTGATTATAACCAACTGTCAAAGGTTTTTTACCCAAAGATTCAGGAGAAGGCGGTGGGTATGGGCTGTCCACATCCAGTTGAAATCCTGACATGATGTACAGATCATCCCAGAGTTTGTTTGTATAATCCTGATTATCCCTCATGTTCGGGTGTATCTGACGCATGAGTTCAATCAATATGTGCGCGTAGAGATTGCGTTTCGCCTTATCCTCCATCTTCACGATGTGGTCGGCAAGTTTTTGTACGTTGCTACCGTATTCTTTCAAGAGCTTCGAAGATTTTTAGAATTGACAAAAATAAGAAGTTTTTATGGAAAGTAAAGGTAAAGGGTGGGAGAAGTCGGGTTGGAGGAAGGAAAAAACGGTTAATATTTAGAAGAAACTGGTCTTGTGCCTGTTTGATTATATAAGCTTAAAAATAGAAAGGGCCTGGAAAAGTAGTTCTAATAGTCATAATGGGTAATGCTTTGTAATGATTTACAAACTTTCTTCTTCAACCCGTCTTTCGGAATTATTTCAACCCAGGAAAGAACAACCAAAACAATCAACAAATTCTTCAATCGCATTGTAATCTGTTCATCCGGAATTCCACAAACGAGTCCGCTTAAAACAAGGAAAGTAAAAGGAGATAACAGCCGATAGCCAGGTTCGTCAAAATGACTGAAAATTCTAAGGATGAAAAGAAAAATCAGATAGAAAAAGGCTACCAGAAAAGTATGTTTCGCCCAATTGCTGAAAGTGAATTTTGGACCCAATTCTTTTATTATCAAAGCAGTCAGTAAAATCTGAAAGCTATTTCCAATAAAAGAAAACACTTCAAAGGAATGAAATGTGAAGTTTCCAAAAATTGATATCTCATTGATCAAACCCTTTGCAAAAGAAACTGCATTTTCCATTATTCGGATATTATCTTCAAAACGAGCTCCGCCATATAATTCTCCACTGTTTTGATAGTTAAGAAAAAGATAAAAACCGAAACCAGCCGACCAAATAACTGAAAGAAATGCAGCGGTCAAACTTTTGTTCTTTTCCTTTTTTTGAAAATAGTAAACGCTAAAAATGAAACTTAAAGGGATTATGAAAATTCCCGCATATCGAGCAAGTATCAACAAAAAGCCAAGCAAAAGCACTGAAATTGTTCTTGAAATTGACAATTCCGATGAATTAGCTATTTGATATGAATGATAAGTCCAGCAAAATAAAATAACCAGAAATAACGGCTCAGACCAGGTATGAGCCCAAAGTTTTAAAAAAGATCCAAGTATAAGAATGCAGCCGATTAAGACAGATTTACTTCTGTCAAACCATAGGTTTAAAAGGGAAAACCAAATTCCCGTCGCGCTAATATTCACAATTTTGGAAGCCCATAACACATCGATTTTTGTGAAAAAAGATACCAGGGCAATTGTCGAGGAATAACCCACCGGAAATGTTCCATTCCATTGAAATCCTTTTTCTTCAAAAATGGTATAACCATTTCCACCTAAAATATTTTTGGCAGATTCAAGATAATACTGAGAGTCAATGGTTGTGTAATGATTTGGATTAATGCAGGCGAGCAATAGGATTAGTGAACTGTGAAAAAGCCACAGTATCAGCAAAGAATAATTTGGATTGAGTTTGCCCTGCATATCAATGCATCCAGATCAATTTTCCACTTATGCCTTTTTTTGCTTCTGGCGTCAGAAATATATTTTGAGCTTCAATATCCATGCGATAGAGATAAGCTCCGGCAGAAATTCCTTTTGGATTCCAGATAAATTCATTTTTTCCTAAATGCGGAATGATTTGTCGTTTCTCAATTACTCTTCCTGATTTATCAAAAATCGTTATTTTCCATTTTTTCGGAGGTTCTGTTCCTCTGAGTTCGATATTGAATTTGAAATACAAACCGGAAGGATTTGGTGAAACGTATGCAGAAATAATTTCCAGTGTATCGGAAACGGCAGTATCTGGCAGAATTAATTCTGTTGAAAAAAGATTATTGTTTTCATTTTCTTCTACTATCTCATTCGTTGGATCAAATGTAAAAGTCCATTTTTCTTTTTCTGGTTTGATGTACTTGTTTGGGATAGTAAACGAAATTATATCCAGAGAAACTGGCGATGATTTTACAATTTGATAAGTTTCGGTCGTTATAGAATCTCTTGTGCGAGTGATATTTATTTTCACATTCTCGCTTTTATACTTTCCAAAATTGTTAAGTCCGATTTCGACTTTTATCGAATCCGTTTTAGCCGATAATACTTTTCTATAAGGATTAGAAAATTTTAATAATTCCGGCTGCCATGCATAATCTGGCAAGGTTGCAGGAAATAATTTAATCGCCGGATCGCCTTGCAGATTCATTTGTTGTGCCGTGATGGCATCAGAAAGTGTCGGATATTTTAACATATTTCTCCTGATCGCTTCCTGCTGAATTATTCCAAATGGTTGATTGGTAAAAGTGCTATCGGCTAAAACTTCATAAAATGAATCTGTATAATGTTTCAGTGAGGAGGAAACGCCATTATGTGTATGTGCAAGAAATAAAACTGCACCTTTTTTGGGTGTGAGAATCCAGTTGTTGCTGATCGTTGCAGGCGAATAAAATGAATTTCCCAATGCGCAGCCATTCATGATAATAGCTGGAAACAAAGAATCATTTTTATAATTTCTTTTTTGATCGTCGGCATAACCTAGTTCGACATCCGTAGAATTCAAGCTCGAATGACCGTAAAGCGTTATTAATGATACACCTTTATTCAATATCGTATCAAGCGGAAAATCTTCTTTCAGCGCGTTGGTTTGTTTTGAAATCGTAGTGATTTTGCCGACAATCGGAGAAATAACTTTTTCGAAAGATTGAACATATTCTCTGTAAACTTCCCGTTCAACATCCGTATGACCGCCACTCAAATGCAGAACGTTTTTTCGCCAGGGAACCGCTTTATTTTGACTTTCAAACGCTTTTACTTTTTGTAAATAGTCATAAACATTTTGGGAATTTGCAGCATTCACTCTCCCAACCGGAAGCAAAGGGATATATTTCGAAGAATCTGCCAATCCCATCGCCAAAGCAATGTCCGATCCTGGCCAACCTGCGTTTGGAATCATATCATTTTCTCTTGCTTTTGGCTGATGTCGAGCTGTTTGCGGATCGATTGATTTTCCAAGTATAAAAACAAATTTTAACTCAGCTTTTGCATTTAAATACGAAATTGCATTTCTGATTCCCAATGGCCCAGGTTCTCCGTAATTAAATTGATCATAAATTTCTTCACTATTCAAAATCAATGGTTTAAAGTTACCACCAGTTTTTGAAGCGCGATATACTGCATAATCTTCGACCGGATCTCTACTTTCTTTAATCGGATTTCTAACCAACGGATGGCTGATGATCAGATAATCAATTTCAGGATTGATATTTCGAAATTTTACTAATCTTGGGGTGAGAATCTTCATCGGCTCTTTGAAAGCAATAACTTTTGAAGCGCCATTTATTGATAAAATGGAATTTGTAATAGCTAATCTTTTAAGCTGATAAGGATTTGATGCATTGTAAAATTTCCAATTATCAGCATTAGTTAACAGTATGGATTTTTCTGAAATTTCGGGATTGAAATAGAATGTTTTTTGAAGTGAGGTTGGAGGAAGTAAAACTTTCTGAGGGTAAATCCATTTGATATAAGACACAGAAATGGAGCCGGAATTATTGACTGGAACTACGGAAATAGATATACTTCCATCAACGCGTAAATCTTCCTTTTTTAATGAAACGATAAATTTTTCCGAATTATAATTCAATAATGCAACGGAAGTTAATTTCCTGCCAGTCGTTTTTGAATCACCAGTCCAAATTTCTATTTCATGATTTCCTGCATTTCTTCCAACAAGTAGTAATTCAACTTTTGTCTGGTCAAATTTATCAGGGATTACATTTTCAGGAATTATTTTAAATGTTTGCCGTTGTTCATTTGCTATAAGTTTTCCCGTCCAGCCTTCGCCATAATCATAGGTCGTCAGCGCAGTTCCGGTGTCATAATCACTGCCTATTGGATATAAATTTCCGGCTGGATAATCGGTGGTATTTAATTGTAATACTTTATTGAAATGATAATCAATTAATTCTGACGAACTCTTGGAATCTGAGATTTCAATTCTTTTTCCGGGAATATTATTTTTATTAAAAGTCAAAAAATAAGAAGCCGTGTCAGAATATAGACTGTAATAATTGTGCGGCATCGCCTCAGGATTTACATAAAGTAGAGAATCCAAAGCGCCGTCATTCTTCTCTCCAAAGTAAGTCAGATAACCTTCCTGGCTTAACTTCTCACCAGAATTCTTGATTTCCAGGGCCACTTCCTGACCTCTTCGAATTAATTGCAAAGAAGAAACAGGAACCGAATCTATCGGAAAACCTGCTTGCCGGAGCTCAGCGGAAGTGATTTTATAAATTCCCGTCTCTACGACAGGAATGCGGAGATAGGTTTGTGAAATATTAATCCATTCATTTCCATATTTCTTTTGTGCTGAAACCTGCGCAGCGGTGATAAGACCAAGAAATACGATTTTAAGATAGTAATGTGTGTACAGCCTTTCCATATTTCTAAAAGAAAATCAGGACGGCCGTACACAGTTTTATGCTTCTTTTCTTGCATAAAGATTCATAGAAAATGAATAGGCGTGACGTTCATCCTTATCGTGAAATTCAGAGGAAATCAACTCCCATTCATCCCAATCAAGTTTTGGGAAATAAGCATCACCTTCGATGGTTGTGTGTACTATGGTCAGATACAACTTTTCCACCAAAGGCAGAGCTTGTTCAAAAACAGAAGCACCTCCTAAGACAAATACTTCGTTTTCATCTTTAAGTAACGCGATGCCTTCATTTAAATCATCGGCACGTTCCGTCTTATCAAAACTTTCAAGATTTTTATTCCTGCTTAACACAACATTTTTGTAGGAAGAGTGTAGTGCATCAGCAGCTTCAAAACTTTTTCTCCCCTGAATAAATGGTTTCCCGTCCGTCACTTTTCTGAAATGTACCCATTCATCCGGCAGGTGCCAGGGCAATCGGTTATCCTGTCCGATTACCTGATTTTCGCTCATGGCAGCGATGATATATAAGTGTGGCTTGGTCGACATGCAGATTTTAGTGTTGAATGAAATGATCTCAAAATATAAAGTAAAAATAACTTAATTCTCAAACACGTGCTTTTTTTTGCCGGTCAACCTGAAAATTAACCACTTATCAAAACCAGTAAAAGATTTTCACCTAGTACCTTGCATCACAAAGTACCTGTGTATACCTTTGTACGTATAGAAGGTGCAAATCCTGTCTATTAGCCATGAAATAATATTTCATTTAGTAAAACATGACACTGTATGAATATCGAAAATGCCCAAGTGCAGATGCGGAAAGGAATTTTGGAGTTCTGTATCCTGCACATCATATCCCGGGGCGAAGTGTATGCCTCGGATATGTTGGATGAACTAACTTCTGCAAAAATGATGGTTGTGGAAGGCACACTCTACCCTCTATTGACACGACTGAAAAATTCGGGTTGGCTGGATTATAAATGGGTGGAATCTTCGTCCGGACCTCCCAGGAAGTACTATGTTTTGACAGATGAAGGAAAGATATTTCTGGATGCTATGCAGGCCACATGGTTCGAACTTGCAGATTCGGTAAAAACGGTGATTCACCGTACCGAAGAACTGAGTAAGACAGATACTTCTAATTCCTAACTGATCATTTAAAGACCTTCGATTATTTCAATCATGAAAAAGACAATCAGTATCAATATAGGCGGTGTCATCTTCCACATCGAGGAGGACGGATACGAAAAGCTGAAAAGCTATCTCGGTTCTATTCAGAAATATTTTTCTTCGTTTGCCGATAGTAAAGAAATCCTTTCAGACATTGAAGGAAGGGTTGCAGAGCGTTTTTTGAACAAACAAAAAGCAGAAGCAAAACAGGTTATTTCGCTGGTGGATGTTGACGAATTAATTTCTGCGATGGGTACCGTGGCGGATTTTGAAGCCATTGAACAAGCGGAAGATATTTTTGCGGATCCATTACAATCGGCAGCTCCGGGCTCGACTTCAACACCAAAGGAAGAGGCTTATTCTTCTGCATATTCATCTCCTACTCCAAATACAGAAACAAGATTTCCGGCAAGTCCTAAAAAACTTATCCGCGATCTGCGCAGAAAACTTTTGGGTGGGGTTGCAGCTGGTTTGGGACATTATTTTACCATTGATCCGCTTTGGGTTAGGTTGGCCTTTTTATTCGCGGTGATTGGTCTGCCAGCTGGTTCTGGTATGCTTGACCTGAATATGGAAGATGAATTTGGTCCGTTATCTGGAATGGTTGTGTTGGTTTACATTGCCATGTGGATCGCATTTCCGGGTTCTACAACTTTGGAAGAAGATACCAAGATCAAGAAATTCTACCGGAATCCTGATCGCAAAGTAGTAGGTGGTGTTGCCGCGGGTGTAGCTTCGTACTTTGGGGTTGATCTCGGTGTTGTACGTTTCTTGTGGGTACTTTCAATATTTTTATTCGGTTCCGGAGTTTTGATTTATATCGTACTATGGATTATTGCGCCTGCGGCCAATACGCTGACAGAAAAAATGGAAATGCAGGGGGAGCCGATTACGCTTTCCAATATTGAATCGAATATCAAACAAAGTCTGAATTTAAGTGATAAGGGAGGAGAAGAAAATCCGGTCACCAAAATTTTACTTTTCCCTTTCCGTGCTATTGCCTTGATTATCCAGGCGTTGGGGAAGTTATTCAAAGGCCTTGGGCCAGTACTTAGGATACTTACGGGTGGATTTTTAGTACTTCTCGCAGCCATATCTTTATTTGGACTTGTAGTTGGCGGTGCGGTTGTAATGGGTTTCGCCAACGTAGCAACATTTGACGGAATGCCGGTACCTTTCAGGATTTTCCAGGAATTGCCATCAAGTTTAATCTTGTCCGGACTTCTGGTTTCGGCGGTTCCTATGATAACTTTTCTTTTATTAGGATTAACACTTTTATCCAATAAGAAAATTGTCAGCGGCTCGGTTTGGCTGACTTTGTTAGGACTTTGGATTGTAGGAATTATCGTTGCAACGGTTCAGGGCGTAGCTTACCAACAAAATTTTGCTAAACGCGGAGAATTTACAACAACTGAATTTTACGCAGTTCCCGCCGGAACACTTACGCTTGACGAACAGGATAATGACGAAGACGAAAGTATAGATGTAGATATCCGACTTGCGGGTTACAATGGCGGAGATAGTCTTAAACTTGACAAAAAGATGACGTCAAGAGGACGTACAAAACAGGATGCCAGTAAAATTGCTTCTGAGCTAATGTACAATGTGACTGTTAAAGATTCTGTATTTACCTTCCCGGAAGGACCTACATTAGGAGCAACAGGTCGTTTCAGAAATCAGCAGATTGATCTGACACTTAACATCCCTTACGACAAGCCATTTATTATTTCAAGATCACTTTGGTACTCTATATCACATTATTTTAGTGGAAATCACCATCTGGATACGTATGATTTGGGTGATGACGAGATAAACTGGAATAATCTGCGCTGGACAATCCGCCGCGATTCAGGATTGGTTTGTACAAATATTCCTGCAAAATATATTCGTCAGGACGAAGAGGACCATCATGACGATCAGGAAAATTATTCTGTTGATGACGATGATGATGATTCTGATTTTAGTCTGGGAGACCGCGGAAATTATATCAAACAATTCCCGGTGAAGGATTTCAAAAAACTGAGTATCGGCGGCGCTTATTCGATCAGCGTTAAACAAGGTGCAGAATTTAATGTTTCCGCAGACGGTGAAGAAAATGATGTTGATGATTTAAGAATATCTGAAAAAGATGGAGTACTTATAGTGAAAGGAAACTCCGGTTTTAGTTTGTTTGGAAATGATGGCAGAAGAATCGGTATTGTTATCACCATGCCGACGGTGGAAGGAGTTTCTATTTCAGGTGCCAATAAAGCCAAAATCTCAGGATTCAAAGGTCTTTCAAAACTAAGTGTAGATTTGACCGGTGCTTCCAAAACGGATATTGATGTTGAAACCAACGAATTAACGGTTGAATTAACCGGTGCTTCAAAGGCAACATTAAGAGGCTCTGCAACCACAGCTAATTTTGACCTGACAGGAGCTTGTAAATTAGTCAGCACAGGAATGAATATCCAGAATGCTGATGTATCCGCAACCGGCGCATCGAAGGTTAGTTTGGGACATATCCCTAATTTGAAAAAAGATGTAAGCGGTGTAAGTAAAATAGAATCTCAGGAATAATTTAAGTTCTGATGCAACCTATTTTATTAATTTGACATCCATTCCTCGTAATCAAAACCTAAAAAGAAATTAGACATGAAAAAATTACTTTTATTCGGCTTATTCTGTTTGTTCTCATTGAGCGTTTTTGCTCAGGAAAGCCGTACATTTTCCGTTTCCGATTTTAGCAAACTTTCCATGGGAAGTGCATTCAAAATTGATGTAAAACAAGGAAAACAATATAGTCTGACGGCATCCGGAGAAAGTGACGATGTAAAAGACCTTGAAGCAAAAGTTGTTTCAGGTATTTTGAAAGTCGGATACAAAAACAATAGCTGGAACAAACGCCGCAAAACGGTTAACATCAATATTGTAATGCCTTCATTGGATGGCGTAGATTTTTCCGGTGCATCAAAAGTTGTTGTTAATAAATTTGTAGGTACAAAATCGATGGCAATTGAAGTTTCAGGTGCTTCGCAGGTTACTATGGATTTCTCTGCACCAAAAGTAACTTTTGAACTTTCAGGAGCTTCTTCCTTAACAATCACAGGACAGGGTGATGTTTTGAATGGTGAAGTATCGGGTGCTTCTTCTTTCAAAGGAGAAAGTTTTCCTGCAAAATCGGTGAACATTGATGCGTCAGGAGCGAGCAGCGCTTATGTTGTAGCTAGCGCAACTGTTCATGCAGATGCAAGCGGTGCAAGCAGAATTCGTTATTCAGGAGATGCAAAAGATATTCATTCAAATACTTCCGGCGCAAGTTCTGTGAAAAGAGAATAAGAATTTTTAAGACGAATATTATAAATAAGCCGGCATCGTCCGGCTTATCTTGTTTTGTATCCGATCATAAATTTACTGACAGAACAATTTGATGGGTAATATATTTAGGGACATTGTTAACTTAGCACCCGGTTATTCATTTTTATTGATCAGTTTGCCGGTATCGCATGAAACGCACATTTGCTAGTTTAATACTTTTGGTTTTTTCTCTTTTGATTGTTGAACCGGTAAAATCCCAGTCAACGATCAGTGAGCGTTATTTACATCCTTTTGGTGTTTTCAGTTTAACAGGCGGCGTAGGTATTGCATATTACCAGGGCGATTTACGGACCAGTATCAACAGACATTTGGGGTTAGGTCCATCGGTTTCTATTGGTGCTTTATATAGACTATCCGAACATTTCAGTGCGCGGGGTGAAATAAGGTTATACCAGGTTTCCGCCGATCAGAAATACGATAAGAATTATGTGAAAAACCTTTCTTTTAAAACCATTAATCCGGATATAAATATTGGAATTCAGGCAGATATGTTTGCCTATAACCGACATGCGAAAATTAATCCTTACCTTCTGGCAGGTGTGGGCGTTACTTACATGACACCCACAGCCGTACTCGACGGAAGACGCGGAAGTCTGGCACCTTTGCATACTGAGGGTGTTAAATACAGTCGTTTACCTTTGGTTTTTATGGCCGGAATTGGTGTTTCAACCAAGATTTCTGACCGTTGGAGTGTTGGTCTGGAATTGTGCAACAACTTTGTAAATTCAGATTATCTGGATGATGTAAGCGGTGTTTATCCGGATCCGGCAACTTTGTCAAGCGAGGCTGCCCGCAGACTTTCTGACCGGTCTTCCGAAATAGGACAGCCGGCGCAACAGCCTGGATGGCACAGAGGAACGTCTCCTAAAAAAGATAAATATCTTTTTTTACAGTTTCGTGCCAGTTATTTAATTGGAACAAGAAAAGAAGCACACGAGCGCAAAGCAGTTCGCTGCCCCTAACCGCTAAACACCAATAGCTAAAAGCAAATCAGCCCAATGTTAAAATCGAAAACCCCGAAGCAGTCGGAAGTTACCATGACCGAAATGGTATTACCCAATGATACCAATACGCTCAACAATTTGATGGGAGGGCGCTTGCTTCATTGGATGGACATTTGCGCTGCGATTTCTGCACAAAAACATTCAAACCGCATTGTGGTGACTGCTTCTGTGGATAACGTATCTTTCACCGAACCGATCCGCCTGGGAAATATTATCACGATGCATGCAAGAGTGACCCGGGCTTTTAATTCTTCCATGGAAGTATTTCTGGAAGTTTGGGCTGAGGACATTCCGGCTGGAATTCGTGTGAGCACCAACCGCGCTTTTTATACTTTTGTTGCCGTGGACCAGAATGGCCGGCCTATTGAAGTTCCGCCACTTTTACCCGAAACCGAGGCTGACGAGGAATTGTTTGTCAGCGCCTTACGTCGTCGTCAGTTAAGGCTTGTTTTAGCTGGACGTATGAAACCTTCAGAGGCTTTGGAATTAAAAGCATTATTCGAAATCAAAGAAGAAAAAGCATAACCCATCTTTTTTTGGTATTTTTGCCGATTGTTAAGCAACCATTTACTGGTAAAAAGTCGTTCAGATAAATATCTGCTTTTTTTGCTTAACGATATTATATTATTTAAAAACGCTCTCATTCAATACTGATATGCCAAAAGAGATTATTTTTTCTGAAAAAGCACCTGCGCCGATTGGTCCTTACAGCCAGGCTGTTAAAGTAAATAACACATTATATGTTTCCGGACAAATTGCTTTTGAAGCTTCCCAACTGGGAAATATCAAAATAGAAGCCGGTGCAGTAATGGAAAATATCGGTCACATTTTAAAGGCAGCAGGTTTTGGATATGAGAACGTTGTAAAATCAAATATCTTTCTAAAAGATATGAATGATTTTACAGTCGTAAATGAAGTTTACGGTCAGTTTTTTACCAGCGAACCACCAGCACGCGAAACCGTTCAGGTAGCCCGTTTACCAAAAGATGTGAATGTGGAAATATCGGTGATAGCCGTAGAATTATAAGTCAAGGAATTGTCAGGAAGTGGTCAGGAAATAGTCAAGGGTTTCAGGAAATAGTCAGGTATTGTTAACGATACATGACAACTTCCTGACCATTTCCTGACAATAAATGACCACCCCTTACCAGCCCTGACAAATATATTTTTAATGTCGAGATAAGAAATGAATAAGTTACCAGTTCGGGTGAGATTTGCCCCTAGTCCAACGGGACCACTCCATGCAGGAGGTGTTCGTACGGCCTTATATAATTACCTTTTTGCCCGTCAGCAAGGCGGACAAATGTTGTTGCGTATTGAAGATACTGATCAAAATCGCTTTGTTCCCGGAGCGGAAGCTTATATTTTAGAAGCACTGGAATGGCTTGGAATTGAAATTGATGAAGGACCGCAGCAAGGTGGCCCGCATGCTCCTTACAAGCAGTCTGAAAGAAAACCTATGTACCGTGAATATGCTGAAAAGCTCGTTGCGAACGGAAAAGCATATTACGCATTTGACACGGCTGAGGAATTGGATGTAATGCGCAAACGCCTTGAAGAAGCGAAAGTTGCAGCGGTTCAATATAATGCAATCACGCGTCAGGAAATGAAAAACTCTTTGACACTTTCACCGGAAGAAACAAAAGCACGTCTTGAAAGTGGCGAGCCATATGTGATCCGGATGAAGATTATGCCAAAAGAAGATATCCGTTTTAATGACTTAATCCGTGGCTGGGTGGTTGTCCATTCTTCACAGATCGATGATAAAGTTTTATTGAAATCGGATGGGATGCCAACGTATCATTTGGCGAATATTGTGGATGATCATTTGATGGGAATTACGCACGTAATCCGTGGAGAAGAATGGCTTCCATCTGCTCCCTTGCATGTTTTGTTGTATCGTTATCTGGGTTGGGAAAGTACTATGCCGCAGTTTGCGCATTTGCCGTTGCTGTTAAAACCGGATGGAAATGGTAAACTTTCAAAACGCGATGCGGATTTGGGTGGTTTCCCGATTTTCCCGTTGCAGTGGACAGATCCTAATACTGGTGATATAGCAAAAGGTTTCCGTGAAGAAGGTTATTCTCCGGAAGCAACAGCCAATTTCCTTGCCTTATTAGGCTGGAATGCCGGTACGGAACAGGAAGTTTTCAGTATGGATGAAATGATCAAACTTTTCAGCTTTGACAGGGTTCATAAGGCTGGAGCGAGGTTTGATATCCAGAAAGCCAACTGGTTTAACCAGCAATATCTTAAACAGCAGGATGACGCTTCGGTAATTGCGGAAATAAAACCGCTTTATGCAGCCAAAGGAATTGAAGTAAATGAGGATCAGCTTGCGCAGATTGTACATTTGTTAAAAGACAGGGTTCATTTTACAAAAGAAATTGTTGCAGAATCTCTTTTCCTTTTTAGCGCACCGGAAGTGTATGATCAGGATGTGGCTATTAAAAAGTGGAATGAAGATGCAGTAAATGCAGTTTCAAATTTCAAAGACGCGCTGGAAGGCTACGAAGGAGATTTTGTAGCTGAAAATATAAAGCATGTGCTTGCTGAAAAAATGGAAGCGGCCGGTATTAAAATGGGAAAAATCATGCAGGCTTTACGCCTTGCTGTTACCGGCGCTGGCGCTGGCCCGGATTTAATGGTGATCATGGAAATTTTGGGTAAAGAGCAGGTAATTTCAAGATTAACCCAGGCGCTTGACCGTTTGCCTGCCCAAATTCGCCTGGCATAATCATAAAAGCACCGTTCGATCAATTTGCATTGTCATTGAAAGTTTGGTAGTATAATTTCGTAACAGTAATTTATTTTACTGGCCTGAAGGCAAAAGCGGTTTTCCGCCGCCAAGGGCCGTTAGCCAATTAAAACTATGGCCAAGAAGAAACAACCTGATGCCGCAAAGCCTGTTAATGAAAAGCCGCGTGTGCACAAAGATCTGGATGGTTTTGATATTCAAATCAATTCCTTTGGTGAAATAACGACCAGTTTTGATATGGATCGTATCAACTCCTTTTTGAATAAAAATGTGGATGACAAAAAACTTCGCGACCGGGAAGATATTCCGGGCAGAAAAACGAAGAAAGTAAAAGCCAGAAAAACCGAAGAAGAAGAGGAGGAGGAATAGGAATTGTTGGTATAGTTACTGGTGAACTTACGTGATTTTACTACAAACATATAAACTTCAAAAGCTAAAATGATCTCACACGAAATTGATTACAAGATTATCGGCGACGATATACAAATCGTGGAAATAGAACTTGATCCAAATGAGACGGTGATTGCGGAAGCAGGTGCGATGCTTTTTATGGAAGATGGTATTCAGTTTGAAACCAAAATGGGGGACGGATCTGAGGCCAATCAGAGTATTTTAGGAAAGATTTTTCAGGCGGGAACGCGTGTGATTACAGGTGAATCGCTTTTCATGACACATTTTACCAACCGTGGTGTGGGAAAAAGAAAAGTCGCTTTTTCTGCTCCTTATCCGGGTACGATCATGCCGATCGATCTGTCAAAAATTTACGGCAATGAACTGATTGTTCAGAAAGATGGATTTCTTTGCGCTGCGCTTGGAACAAGTATGAAAATTCACTTCAACCAGCGTTTTGGTTCTGGTCTTTTTGGTGGTGAAGGATTTATTCTTCAAAAACTGAAAGGTGACGGAATGGCCTTTGTTCACGCTGGCGGCGTAGTTATTGAGCGCAATCTTAATAACGAAATGCTGAGAATTGATACCGGCTGCGTAGTTGCTTTTGAACAATCGCTAAGCTTTGATATCCAACGTTCAGGTGGATTGAAATCGATGGTTTTTGGTGGTGAAGGGATGTTTTTGGCAACACTTCGCGGAACTGGCCGTGTCTGGATCCAGTCAATGCCGATTTCTAAATTAATTCAGAGATTATCAGTTGCAGGACCAAATGCTAGAAAAGAAAGTGGTTCGGTAATCGGTAATCTGGGAAGTTTGTTTGAAGATTAATAAGGTTCAGTTTATATAACAGGAAGGTAAGTTTTTCGGCGCTTACCTTTTTTGTTTTATTGAAAAACAACATTTTGCGTGCTGACGCCTGATTTACTGACAATTTTTAAAATGTAATTCCCCGTTGGCAAAGCATGGACCGGACGAAGAGATAAAAGTCCAATAACCTCACTATCCGAAATAACAATTGGGTGCTCGCGACCGCGTATATCAAAAATGGAGCACTGAATATCCGTTTCTGAATTATCAGGTCTTAGATAAAACTGTTGTTTTGTTACCGGATTTGGAAAAACCACGAAATTTGGCGGCGTTCCTTCTTTTAAAATTGCCAGAATGGTAGAATAAGAAATTTCTCCATTTATGCTTTCTCCTTTTATTCTGTAATAGACGCTCTCATTGGTTACATTATCGTCGGAGTAACTATAAATACGTGAGAATATCTGATTGTCCTGGGCGTCAAAACTTGCAAGGTCAGAATACAAATCTCCATCAGCAGTTTTTTGAAGAATCATCTTTTTCAATGACGGATTTGCAGCCACGTGCCAGGATACAATAAGGCTGTTTTCGGCTTTTCTGGCAGAAATTGTATTAATAAATTCAATTTTAGTATAGGTTTTACTAACCAAAAAATAGCCGGAAATACTTCCGGTCAGGGTTGGGTTTACTGCTGACAATCTCAATCCGTATCGTCCGTCAGGAATGTCGTCCGGAATTTGCAGATTTACCAGATTTCCGCTGCCAGTACCCGCCAACTTTACGAATTTTCCTGTTTCATCCAATAATTCTGCCTGAACCGTTTTATTGTTGGCAGTGCCGGTGGTGTAATACGGTAAAGTGAACTTTGCTCCGGGAAAAACTTTCGAAGGCACCAGGCTGGTATGTATTGCAAATTTTGGTTGAAGTGGTGCAACAGTTTTAAATAATGAATCAGTGAGAATTCGGTTCCAGGCTGTGGCAGCCAGGGTTAAACCCTGTTTTCCTCCTGAAATATTTTCAAAATGACCTTGCGACGGACGGGGAATTTGAACGGTATCAAGATCGGGGCCGGGATAGGTATTAAAGTTGGGTAAGACAGATAATCTTTTTTGAGCATTTGTAATCGCCGCGGGAGGATTTGGCAAACTGTAACTGACGGAATTTTTGGCAATGATCCAGGGAACAGGATACCCGGAATCAAGTCTGCTATTTTCGATCAGCGTTTTTATATTGTTGAAATAATTTTCTTCCGTAAAATTGAGTTGGGCATCATTTTCGCCATGGGACCAAAGGACAGCCCGAAGTCCAAGTGAAGAATTAAAATAGCGGAGCGTGTTGACGATATTTGTATAAGGCTGGCGGTTTGGCCAGTATTTTCCTACGTAAATATTAAAGGCATCTTTTCCCATTGCTCCATCCCGGTAGTTTTCAGAGTTCGCAGCGGCCCAGGCTGCATTTAAAAATAACACCGGTGTATTCATTTTCCTGGAAATCATATCACCCAGTTCTCCCCAGTACCAGGAAGTTTCGCCGGAAGGAAAAATATTATTTTTTGCTGAAATCGGAGCATATACGGGTCGCGGCATCGGCTCATCAGGTGCAACGGTTATATTTTCCGGATTCAGGATTTTGTTAACTGCGTTGTAAGAAATAACCTGGTCGGAGGTATTTTTGGCTCCAAGATCCGGCAAGCCCATCGCGTTGGAATTTCCGGCAACCAGAAAAACTTCACCGATTCCCACGCGGCCTACACTGGCGGAATCAATAATTCCTTTATCTCCAAATCCAATTATTTCCAGACGATACCAGCCAGTTTCGGCCTGAATTGCAGTGTATAAAAAACCTTGTTTTATTTGGTTGGCTGAAAAAGAAAATTCTTTTCCGGGATGAATATTATTTTGTTCTGGAATAAGCCGGGCCTCAATCCGGGAATATGGAAAGTGCGCGTAGGCAGTTATCGCAATATTCGCAGAGCCGTTTGCATCACGTTGTAATATCTGATTATTAACCGGATTTGAAATAACCAGCTGTGCATGTAATGTTGTGGCTAGCTGAGTTAATAAGATTTCAATGACAATGAAGAAGTGAATTTTGTAATTTTTTATTCTCATCGTGTTTTTATTAAGCTCTGAATTTAAACGTAATTTGATAGTAATTGCATATTTCAGACCATAATCTTAAATCAAAAAAGCCAGCCCCGGCTTTACGCTTGTGGGACTGGCTCAATTTAACCGGTAAAATTTTAATTAATACCCTGGGTTCTGAGGAGTCAGATTCGGGTTGTTTTTCATTTCCTGAATACCAAGTGGGAACAAAAGATGTTTGGTTTGAAGCGCAACACCAGAACCAACATTCAGGTTAAGGTGACCAACGAAAGCATCAAATCCTTTTGTTTTTTCATTGAACACTTTACGCAAGCGAACCATGTCAAACCAGGTAATTCCTTCGTAAGCAAATTCATACCAACGTTCTCTCAAAACTGCATCGCGGAATGATGACTGTGTGAAAGTTCCAAAACCAGGCGTTGTTAACTTAGAACGGTCATGCACTTTTTTGTAAGCGTCATAAGCTTCCTGTGTTGGTGCACCCAATTCGTTTTGAGCTTCTGCAAAGATCAAAAGAACTTCTGCATAACGAATTAATGGAACGTTCAGGTTATTGTTACGAGTACCCGGAACGCCTTGTGTACCATTTGCAGTCTGGTTGAAATGCTTGAAAACATACGGTGCTCCCAAATCAAATCTGGCACCATCACCATTTGTAAAGTAAGTGGTATAAAACCATCCTTCCTGATCCACCGTGCGAAGATCCCCGGTTTCATAAGAGCCATAGAAAGAACGTGTTGGTACTGTACTTCCTGTTCCACCAGGACCTGAGTAAGTCACAGGTTTAAAGTTTGGATAATAATCACCAAGAGGATTTCCTGCAACGGCAATGTTGTACTGGATCATAAAGATATGTTCAACACGGTTTTTAAGATTTTCCTGATGAACTTCCTTGTAAGTATTAAACAGATTTAGCGTCGATGGATTCGCTTTTGAATAGTTAATTACTTCCAATGCTTTGTCCGCAGCAAGTTTGTAATGCGTTGCACCTTTGCTTAGCGGAAATCCGGCCATAGTCAAATATACTTTTGCCAATAAAGATTTGGCAGCAATTTGTGTAGCCCGACCGTTAGTTTCTGTTACAGGCAAACCGGCAGCTTCCGCAGCAAGCAAATCTTCAACGATAAGCTTATATACTTCCTCCTGAGGTGCACGCGACGGAAGAAAATCCGTTGAATTTGCTGTTTGAGGTGTTGTGATCAATGGAATATCACCCCAAAGTCTAACCGCATAGAAATAAGCCCATGCACGAAGGAAACGAGCCTCGCCAAGCAATCTTGTTTTTTGAGCTTCCGTTGCCGGTGCAAGAAATGGAATGGTTGGGATTTTATCCAAAGCAAGGTTAGCGTTGGCAATAATTCTATACAAACCATTGTACCAGTTATTGATATGCGCCGTGTTTCCGTCGTATGTCAGTGAATAAAGGTTATTTAAATCTGAATTCTGACCTGTTTCAGTTGTTGCTGTACCGGTTACAGCTTCAAGCATTTGCCAGTTTGCAGAGAAAATACCTGCTCCGTCACCGTAAAATCGCAATCCTGCATATGTAGCAGCAATAGCAGCTTCCGCGTGATCGGGGATTGTGTAAAAGCTTTCCGGCGTCAGGTTAGATGGATCCTGTTCGTCAAGAAAGTCTGAACAACCTGTTGGGCCAAGTAAAATGGATCCGCAGAGAAGTATCTTGGCTACATTTTTTAAATTATATAACTTCATAATCAATGTTTTTTAGGATAAATTAATTGGCCAATTAAAATGCGATCTGTAAACCTGCCATGTACGTAGTTGGTTTTGGATAGCCGTGCCAGATCATACCTTGCGAGAATACATTGCTGTTTTGGTCTCCGTTTGTTGGTGTAACTTCCGGATCGCCATGTGGGTATTTTGTAAGCAAGAAGAAGTTCTGAGCAGAAACATAAAGTCTTAGTTTGCTAAGTTTAAGCTTGCTGATCATTTCAGATGGGAAGTTGTAACCTAGCAAAAGGTTTCTACCGCGAAGGAATGATCCGTCAAAAATCCAGTGTGAATCTACGTTAGTAACATATCCTGCTCTTGTTTCACGAATCTGTGCAACTGGTGTATTCTGGTTGGTTGGAGTCCATGCGTTCAATACAGTAGTGTAACTGTTAGCAATAGAAACGCGGTCTTCACTTGGGTGAAGTGTCATATCCATTACATCATTGCCGTATGAATATTGTACGTCAAACGTCAAATCGAAGCTTTTGTAGCGAACTGTGTTAGAGAATGTACCCCACGCTTTTGGACTACCATTTCCGATAATTGTACGGTCAGCGTCTGTAATTGCATTATCTCCGTTGATATCCTTGTACTTAATATCACCAGGAAGCATTGTCAGGTTATTACGATAACTGGTAAATTTAGCAGCCTGATCTCTTTCAGCCTCGCTCCAGGTACCTTCACGAATAAGTCCCCAGAAAGATCCAACCGGTTCGCCGATACGAATAATACCCGTCTGGTTTGTAAAGTTAGGACCGCCAACTCCAAAAATATCCGAAGGTGTTGCCAATGAAAGTACTTTGTTTCTGTTCAAAGAGATGTTGAAACTTGTATTCCAGGTGAAGTCACCTCTTTCGATGTTAGTCGTGTTCAAAGTAAATTCAAACCCTTTGTTTTGCATAGAACCGATGTTCTTTCTGATTACAGCATAACCGCTTGAACGTGGTACTGGTGCATCCAAAAGCATGTCAGTGGTTTTTCTGTAATAGTAATCTGCTTCTACCGAAATTCTTCCTTTCAAGAAACTGATTTCAACACCCGCATCAGTTTGTGCTGTTTTTTCCCATTTCAAATCAGGGTTAGCCAAACGGTTGATACCCGTTCCGCTCACTTTCGTATCGTTGTAGATTGTCGCGTAAGTTGAACTCAACAATGACAAAGATGAATATGGTGGAATTTCTGAGTTACCTGTCAAACCATAACTTGTACGAACTTTCAAGTTTGAGATCACAGAGTTTCCTTTCAGGAATTCTTCGTCAGATACTTTCCATGCCAAGGCGGCAGATGGGAAAAATGCGAATTTGTGGTTTTCTCCAAATTTAGAAGATCCATCCGCACGTCCTGTGAAAGTTACCAGGTATTTGTCAAGCAAAGTGTAGTTAACACGACCGAAGTATGAGTTAAATGCAAAGCTTTGTGCACCTGAAGCAACGCCTGGTAATGTGGCACCAGCTCCAAGGTTATCAAAACCGAAATAATCCGTTGAGAAGTTACGAACGCTCGCTCCTGTTGTTGTGATATCCGTTTTCTGCCAAGAAATACCCGCAAGTGCGTTGATTGAATGAATACCAAACGACTTGTTGTAAGTCAAATAGTTTTCCCATGACCAGAATGTTTCTTTTCTTGCGTCTTTGCTTGCAGTACCAAATTCTGATATTGCCAAAGTACGTGTTTGAGACTGGTTTACTTCCTGGTTTACTACGTTAATACCTAAAACTGAACGCAGTTCCAAACCTTTGGCGAGCGTAAGATTTCCATACAAACTACCCAATGTAGTTGCCGTGTTTACAATATACTTGCGGCCGGTCAATCTGTGGATAGAGCTGAAAGATCCTTCTGCCTGTGGATAATCGCGGTTATTAGCAAAAGTTCCGTCCGGATATCTTACAGGAAGAAAAGGGAAATCTTCAACCATCTGACGAGGAACAGCATCATTGATATCAACAAGGTTTTCACTTTGGTTGTTATAGCTCAAAGTTGCCCCGATTTTCAACCATTTTTTCACCTGATCATCAATGCTGAAACGAGTTGAATAACGTTTCAAATATGATTCTTTCAGTAAACCCTGATCATCGCGGTAGCCAAGAGACATTGCATAAGTAGTTCTTTCATTTCCACCGCTGAAACCTAACTGGTGGTTTTGAGACAATTTATTCTGTGTGGCTTCTTTGAACCAGTCAGTATCGTAATTTGGTTTGTAGCTTCCGTCTGCTGCAAGTGTGAATACATCAGGATGTTGTGCAGAGAAAGCTTTTCTACGTGTCTGTGGGTTCAAGTTTGCATATTTTCCAGATGCCCATCCAGCCGGATCAAATTTTTCGATGTTTTTGTAAGCAAGATCTTCAACATCCAGATATTGCTGAGCATTCAATACATGCGGTCTTTTCGGGCCGATAGTTGGTACACTCACGTCAACGTTGTATGTAATAACACCTTCACCAGATCTTCCTTTTTTAGTTTGGATAAGGATTACACCATTTGCACCTCTTGCTCCATAAATCGCAGTGGAAGATGCATCTTTCAAAACTTCTACCGATACGATATCGTTCGGGTTGATATAGTCGATTGCAGAGCTATACTGGTTTTGAGTTCCTTGTGGAAGCATTACGCCATCAACAACATATAACGGGTTGTTTGAAGAGTTGATAGAACTGAAACCACGGATACGGATATTGCTTCTTCCGCCCGGACGTCCTGAGTTAACGTTTACCTGAACCCCCGAAACTTTACCTTGCAGAGCCTGATTCAAAGAAGGAGAAGGTCTTTCTTTAAGCTGATCTTCTTTTACGGAACCAACTGCACCTGTTAAATCAGATTTTTTCGCAGTACCATAACCAATAACAACCACTTCACTAAGTGCTTTTGTATCGGATTCAATGGCTACATCAAGTGTAGAACGGTTACCAACGGCAACTTCCTGGCTTACATAACCTACAAAACTAAATACCAAAACAGCACCGCTTTCTGGTACAGATAGTGTGTAGTTTCCAGTTCCGTCAGTTGTTGTCCCCGTGCTTGTTCCTTTGATAACAACGTTAACACCTGGAAGTCCTTCAGATTTATCTTTTTCTGTAACTTTTCCTTTGATTGTTCTGTCGGCGGTTTTTGCAACGAGCGCGTTAGCATTTATTTTCTCGGAAAGTAAAGTGTTGACAGTGCCAATTTTATCTCCCTGATACAAAACCACCTGATTTTCCATTACTCTGTAAAGGATGTTATGAGGGGCAAGAATTTCGTCCAGCACTTCTGATAATGCCTTTGATTTGGCATTAATGGTAACTTTCATTTCATTCTTAACTACTTTGCTGCTGAAAATGAACTTCACTTTTGTAGTGTTTTCCAGCTGTAACAAAGCACTTCGCAGAGACGCATCTCTTAGCGATAATTCAGTTTTTTGACTTAGTAAGGTTTGTTCAAGTTTTTCATTAGCGTAGGTTCCAAAGGAACAAAGCAGCGCGAGAAATATTAAAATTGTTTTTTGCATGATCGCCTTGAGGGACATGCTCTTTCCGGTAATAGTCCTTTTCATACGGTTGGTTGCTTTAATTATGAAAATGTAGTTTGAGCTACCTCAGGCAGGCGTTAGGTTGTAAGAGGTGAGTTGGCTGCCCGAAATAGATAGCATTGGCAAATAGAATTCTTAAATCATAAGATAAAGTATTGGTTAGGTAAGTAGTAAAATGAATATAAGTAAGAATTGAAATGCTTGTTTTAATCGCAACCAGCGCCATAGAGGCGGATTTTGCCATTATCGATTGTGTAGGTTGCGCCTACTGACTGGCATAATAAATCCATGATGACGGGCAGTCGCATGTTGGTGAAATCGGCACGTAAAAAGCAGTTTTTGATAGCATCATTTTCAAATTCGACCTGAACCGCAAACATTTCCTGGAGCCGGTTGGTAACGTCTTGAACACTCACCCAGTCAAAGTTTATGGTAACAGGTTCCCATATCTGAAATGGTGTCAGCGCTGTCCTTTTTAACGGATTCAATTTTCCGGAAGTCGGGTCAAACTGTACTTGTTGCCTTGCTTTAATGATTTCTTTCCCTTCCGGACCGCTTACAGAAACAGTTCCGCTTACAACAGAAACTTCAAAATGCTTGCTGCCTTTTCTGGCCTGCACATTGAAGCTGGTCCCCAAAACTTCCGTCGTCATTTTTCCGGTATGGATAATAAAAGGTCTGGAAGTGTTTCGGGTAACGTCAAAAAAGGCTTCCCCTTCCAGGTTGATTTCCCTGACTTTGGTACCGTATTTATTCGAATAAGAAATTCTTGATCCCGGATTCAGCCAGACTTTGCTGCTGTCAGGTAAATGGCGGAGCTGGATTTTGCTTGTTTTATTTTCAAGAAATAGTGTTTTTGCTTCGGCAAGTGCTGATTTTGAACTATATGAAATATTGTTTTTTTTGAACAGAAATGATACGCCTATTCCGATCATAACGGAAGCTGCCAAATACCAGTACCACTGTTTAGCGCCGATCAGCTTCCATGTATTTTTTTGATCTGCTTCCTGTGATTTTATTTGTGACCGGATTCTGTCAAAAATTGATTGTGAATAGCTTTCATTTTTAATCTCAGGAAAAATTTTATTAATGTCCGGCGTTGATTCAAATGACTGGTACCAGTTTTCCACTTCTTCCCGCTCCTCAGGTGTACAAGTTCCATTCAAATATTTATCCAGCAATTCAGATGATAGAGGTTTCTTCATGAGTGCATTTGTTTTGGATAAAATTAAATCGGATTAATACAAAAAAGAGCCTTTTGTACAAGGACGTACAAGAGGCTCCGATACCTTAGTTGAATTATAAAAAAAGGTTAAATTTTTTTATTTAATGTGATTTTAATCTCAAATTAGATCAAAAGTTTGCTCTAACAGACTGACTATGAAGGTGAAATAAGATGCCGTGGAAAAATCACGCAGTTGCTGACGAATTGTATTCCGGGCTTTTAAAAGGTGACTTTCAATAGTTTTTGGAGAAACATTGGTAGAAACGGCAATTTCCTGGATGGACATTCCGCTTTCAAATAATTCGTAAGCAACACGGCATTTTTCTGGTAAATCAGAAACACTTTGATCGTAGGCAGTTTTCAGATCATTGTAAGCAATTTCTTCATAGGTCGCCTGCTTGTCTTCCTGTTCTGCATAGTTCGCAGGATATTCTGCAACCTTGTCATTTTTGCGAAAAAATGAAATTACGGCATTGCGCAAAGACGTGTGAATGTACGCGTCAAACGTTTTAGCAACTACAATTTGATGCCTTTTAAGCCAAATATTAACAAATAGCTCCTGAACAAGTTCTTCAGACTGATCGCGATCGCGAAGTCTTTTAAAAGCGTCATTTAGAATTCTGTAAAAATATCGGCGGTATAATTCTTCGAAAGCGTGATGGTTGTCACACTTGATTTCGAAGAGGAGCTCTTCATCACTAAATTCTTTAAACTGAATCCGCTTTGTTCTCATGGTTTGCAGCTGTTTGTCAGGATATGAGAATGATTTTTGGTAGATATGTCAAAATCTTAATAAATCATGGCAATATTATAATAAATAAATAGAATATTTAAATACTATTTTAATATTAAGATTAAAACCCCATTGCAAACGTTTGCAAAAAAAATCTCCTGCCAAAAATTAACTGTTTGTTAAAACAGCAATTTTTAACAGGAGATCAAAAAATACAATAATATTACTTAAACCAGATCAATTACTATACCGCCATTACGTACGGATTCGTCACAGGCAAATGCAATTTGTAAGCTCGTTACGGCATCTTCCAAATGATCTGTCAGATCGATATCTTCTTTTACAGCTTTCAGGAAATAAGCCTGTTCGCGGTTACACAATTCCTGGTGATCAGGTTCGTCTTCCAGGTTGATCCAGCTGTCTTCATTTACAAATTCATCCTTATCATTCAAAGCCGCATGGTGTACACGGATGGATTCCGTTTTTGTATGCGCTTCAACAGATGAAGATTTTCCTGCTCCGCCTGCATCTTTCGCAACTATGGAAACAGAACCTTTTGGTCCGATCACATCTTTTACAAAAAATGCCGTTTCACTGATCATCGGTCCCCAACCCGCTTCATACCAGCCAACGGAGCCATCTTCAAACCAGATTTGGAGCTGACCATAATTGTAATTTCCTTCCGGAATATCGTCTGTCAGACGGGCTCCAATCGCATTTACACGAATCGGTTTTGAGCGTGTCATCTGGCACATTACATCAATATAATGAACACCACAATCCACAATCGGACTAAGGCTTTTCATTAAATTACGATGGACCGTCCACATATAGCCGTGGCTTTGCTGATTCAGGTTCATGCGCATTACCAAAGGTTTTCCGATATTCTGGGCTTCTTTTACAAAACGTTCCCACGACGGATGGTGACGCAGAATATATCCAACCACTACTTTTTTGCCCGCTTCTTTCGCAGCTGCCACAACTCTTTTGGCACCTTCAACCGAAGCCGCCAATGGTTTTTCAATAAAAACATGGGCACCGGATTCTAACGCCTGGATTGCAAAACTTTCATGCGTATCAGGATAAGTGGAAATGCAAACGGCATCCGGTTTTGTTTCATTTAATGCAGTTTCATAATCACTGTATAAAGCATAACCGCCACCAAGTTTTTCATTTAAAACTTCTTTGCTTTTACCGGTCGATACGATTCCGCAAATTTCGAAATCGTCAGACAATTGATAAGCAATGGCGTGTGATGCGCCCATATTACCACAGCCGACCACAAGGACGCGCAACGGATTTTCATTCATCGAAGCAGACATACGAAATGTTATTGTTTAATGATATTGGGTTGATAGGAATATTAACCCCAAAATTAGCGATTTAAATCCGTTTTAGGGAAATATCCGTTCAAAGCGGTTCGGTTACGAGCGACAAAATTTACGGAACAAAGTCACGTAAAATAAAAATTGCAATATCTTCTTTTTTAAATGAACTAAAGGTTGCATAATGCACGAAATTTACCACCTCTTATCAGATGACATATAGTTTTAGCAAAGTTTTCCCCCCATTCCGGGCGGGAATGAAAATTAGTATCTGCACTTTTCTGGCCGTGTTTCTCTTTACTGCCAAAGCCTTTTCACAGGAAGATTTCAAACCCAAACTTGGATTAATTGACCGGGCATCGCTCGAAATGACAGCTTATCCGGAAGATAGTACCGCCGATGCCGTATTTCTTTATGATTATGGCAACGTCCAGTTTTCGTATGTGGACCAGATCGGTTTGGTGATGATTGCCAAATTTTGGGTCCGGATAAAAATCCTGAAAGAATCCGCATTGGACAGAGCCTCCGTTTCCATTCCGTATGGCGAGTCGGGGAGTTTCATAAAAGACGAAACGATTTCTGATATTGAAGGTTACACGTATAACCTTGTAGGGAACAAAATTGAAACGACAAATTTGACAAGGAAATCCATCATCAGAGAAAAGATTTCAAGCAAATATTACGGTTGTAAATTTAATCTTCAGAATGTTAGGAAGGGATCGGTTATCGAATATTCCTACACCAAAACAACACCGCTGAATTTTAAGGATAAACCCGATACATGGACTTTCCAGAGCACAATTCCAGCGAAATGGAGTGAATACAATATCACAATCCCCAACATGTTGTATTACAAGATCAATATGGCGGGTTACGTGCCGCTCTATATCAGTAAAAGAGAATCAGTGCCCATCAATATCGGTACATCACGATTAAATGGTGACGGGATGGCTTACCGTCTTGTCGTAAAAAATTCGCCTGCGTTTTCTAATGAATCGTTTATTACAACGCCGGGTGATTATGTTTCCAAAATCAGTTTTGAACTATCCAGCATTTCAATCCCGGGAGAAACGGTTAAAAATTATTCACAGGAATGGAAGGATGTCGACAGAACACTTTTGATGGATGGCGGCTTTGGCGGTCAGCTGAAAAAATTTGCTTTTATAAAAGAAATTAAGGCTGAAATCGTCAAGAAAAGTACTGATCCTACTGAAAAAATGAATCTGGCTTATGCCTATATTCAGCAAAATATCAAGTGGGACGGGAATGGAGGACTTGCTTCCAAAGATGGCGTTAAAAAAGCTTTTGAAAATAAAAAGGGGAATGTAAGTGATATCAACCTGATGCTTACAGGATTATTGAGAGAACTGGATATTGAAGCAGATCCACTGGTTTTAAGTACACGCTCTAATGGCCGGGTTTTTGAATCAATTCCGTTACTTGAAGGATTTGATTATGTAGTAAGTCATGTGAAAATCGGAGAGAAAACATTTTTACTGGATGCGACACAGCGGAATACAGTCCCAGGTGTTTTGCCTGAATTTGCTCTGGCCGGTATCGGGAGAATAGTGCCTGAAAAGAATGAAGGAAGTTTTATAAATCTGACACCGAAATTAATGCTGAGCCGACTTGAAAAGATCGAGGCTGATATTTCCCCAGTCGATGGTACTTTGAAAGGAAAATATTCCATTTCACTTGGTGGTTACGAAGCTTTGAGATGGCGCGATAAATATGTACTGGAACCTGAAAGTACCTATTCTGACCTGGTGAAAAAGCAAAATCCGGAATGGGAAATCGACAATTTCAAGGTTAACAATAAGAATGAAAGATTGTCGGAATCGGTTGAAATCAGTTACGATTTTGAAATTGACAGCGATGGAGGAAATCCGGAAACTTTTTATTTCAATCCAATGCTCACAGGAAGAATAAAAGAAAATCCTTTTAAAGCCCCAACTCGAATTTATCCGGTCGATTTTACGGCGGGCAGCAGTACCAGTTTTATGGGAAATTTCAAGATTCCGGACGGTTACTATATTGAAGAAATTCCAAAAGTCGAGATTATCACACTTCCTGAAAAGGCAGGTAAATTTGCATATCAGATTAAGCAGAACGAAAATATGATTTCTGTCAATAGTATAGTAATGCTAAACCGGCCAAGTTTTTCAGCGGAAGAATATGAGCTGCTCCGGGAATTCTATGACAGGATTGTGAAGAAACATGCACAGCCTCTTGTGCTTAAAAAGAAGAAATAATTGATACGCCATGACCTTAATAAAGATTTTAAATCCAGTTGGAAAAATTGTTTTTCTGTCGTTTTTACTGTTTGGAACTTTCCACTTGGCTTCTGCTCAATCGGACTTTAATGTTAATAAAATCAATCCTTTATTATTGACAGACGCCAATGCGGTAATCCGTTTAGAGGAAGATTATTTTGAAATTTTGTCTAAAAGCGAGGCAAAGCTTCATCACCGTTTTGCTGTGACAATACTTAATGAAAAAGGAGAAGACGAGCATAATCAGATGGTGGTCGGTTACGACAAATTCACAAAAATAACGGATATGGAAGGCGCCATTTATGACGCTTCCGGAAAACCACTGAAAAAACTGAAAGGTTCTGACATAAAAGATTATAGTTACGGGGCTGCGGGTGACGATATTTCAGATGCCCGATTTAAGCTGGTGGATTTTGGAAAAAAAAGTTATCCGTATCCTTACACGATTGAATTTAATTATGAGACCAGGGATAGAAATATGATGTTTTATCCCAAATGGATTCCGATAAATGCAAAGAAAAATGCTGTTGAAAAATCGAAATTCAAGATAAAGACGCCGGCAGGATTTGTATTCAGATATAAGGAATATAATGGTATACCGGTACTGAAAAAGTCCTCAGATACGGATGGGTTGCCGGTTTATGAATGGGTGTTGGAAAATAAGCCGGTTATTAAAACAGAATCTTATGCGTTGCCGGACAATGAGTTTTTGCCGATGGTTTTAACCGCACCTTCGGATTTTGAAATTCAGGAATATGCCGGAAATTTTAACCGGTGGGAAGACTTAAGTAAGTTTTACTATATCCTGAATAAGAACCGTGATGTTTTACCGGCTGCGACGGTTGCCGAGATTAAAAACGTTATAAAAGATTCGAAAACGGACAGGGAAAAGGTATTGGCACTTTACAAATGGATGCAGTCCAGAACACGTTATGTCAGCATTCAGCTTGGTATCGGAGGATGGCAGACAATTGATGCGACGACGGTTGCCAATAAAGGTTATGGTGATTGTAAGGCTCTGACAAATTTTATGGTTGCAACTTTGAAGCAGGCAGGAATTCCTTCCTACGCAGCTTTGGTACGTGCAGGCGAAGATGCGGAAATGAATCCGGATTTTCCAAGCAGCCAGTTTAATCATGTCATCGCGTGTATTCCTTTGCCAAAAGATACGATCTGGCTGGAGTGTACGAGCCAGACAACCGCGGCTAATTTTATGGGAACTTTTACCGGAAACCGGCAGGCACTTCTTGTCATGCCCGAAGGCGGAAAACTTGTTTCAACACATTACTATGATTCCGGCCAGAATCAAAGAAACCGTTTCACGAATGTAAAACTGGATGAAAACGGAAATGGTCACCTGCTGGTTCGTACGGAATATAAGGGCCTTCAGCAGGAATCACGGGAGCGTCTGTTTCATAATTACAGCCAGGAAGAACAGAAAAAATGGCTTCTGAATCATCTGGAACTGCCAAATCTGGAACTGGATAAATTTGAATATGCAAAGGGAAAAGAAGTAATTCCGGTTATTTCTGAAAATCTGGATTTGAAAGTAAAAAACTGTGCGACCAAAACGGGACCGCGTTTGTTTGTAAAACCAAACCTGCTGACAAGATCACTCGACTTGCCTTCCAATACATCAGAGCGCACCGGCGATTTCTATCTTCCATCATCCGAATATGATATTTCGGATTCTGATAGTTTGTCTTTTGAAATACCGGCTGGCTTAAAACCGGAAACAACGCTCCCGGCTTTTCAGATAGAATCGGTTTTCGGGTCTTTTGTTATCAAAACCGCTTTTGATAATAACAAGCTTATTTATTCAAGAAAAATGGTCATCAAAGGAGGCCGTTTTGCAGCAGCAGATTATCCGAAATGGATTGATTTTATCAAGAAAGTCAGAAAAGCTGACCGTGCACAGGTGGTATTTATTGAGACAAAAAGCTGAGTCTTGCAGTAATTTTTTACCAATATTGACATTTTCAAATTTTTGCAGTTGTTTCATGACTTATTAGGTATGAGGCAACTGCATTTATGTTAAAATCTGTGTATTATTGATTAATACTAGAAATGTTTCCGGCGAATCGGCAGATTACCTTTGTTAAAAATCAGAATTCTTAATTTTACCAAAATATATATTATGAACAAGGCATCATGGCAGGGTATATTTCCTGCACTCGTAACTCCGTTTAACGCTGACGACACAATCGATTTTGATCTGTTCGAAAAAAATCTTTCAGCTCAGGTTGAAGCTGGAATTACCGGTGTTATTGTTGCAGGATCGTTAGGAGAAGCAAGTACTTTGACAACCGAGGAGAAATTCGAATTGGTAAAGTATGCTAAGAAATCACTTCCTGCCGGAATGCCGGTTGTATTGTGTATTGCAGAACAATCCACTTTTGTAGCAGTAAGCATCGCCAAACAGGCAGAAGCAATCGGCGCAGACGGATTGATGGTTTTGCCTCCGATGCGTTATAAAGCGGATGATCATGAAACGGTTGTTTATTTTTCAACAATCGCACAGAATACTGCTTTGCCTTTGATGATCTACAACAATCCTGTTGATTATAAAATTGAAGTAACGCTGGATATGTTTGAGCAATTATCTGCTTATCCAAACATTCAGGCGATCAAGGAATCAACGCGTGATGTAAGTAATGTAACACGTATTTTTAACCGTTTCGGAGATCGTTTCAAGGTTTTCTGTGGTGTTGATACGTTGATCATGGAAGAAGTAATGCTGGGCGCTGACGGAGTTGTTGGTGGATTGGTTGATGCATTCCCAAAAGAAACTGTTGCGATTTTCAACCTTGTGAAAGCAGGCCAGTATAAAGAAGCACTTGCCGTTTACAGATGGTATCTTCCTCTTTTGGAACTTGATATTCATCCTAAACTGGTACAAAATATCAAACTTGCTGCTACACTTGCCGGAATCGGTTCTGAGTTTGTAAGAGCGCCAAGATTGGTTCTGGATGGTGCAGAAAGAGAAAAAGTTTTGGCGATTATTAATAAAGCAATTGAAACACAACCTGTGTTACCTGAGTATCTTAATCTGGTAGCGGATTCATCTCTGGTTTAGTATTTCTTATTCCAGGATTTTCGTTAGAAATTCGTTCAGTGTTCCTGATTTGATGAAAATTAGGAACGCTGAACGTAGCCAGATTTATTGATATCCAGTACTAAGCTATAAGAAGAGCTTCAAAGGGAGCTCGAAAGAAATCAAATTCTAAATGCTTAGCAAACAGGTAAAAGTTACAAAACAATGGATATCTCAAAAGAAGAATTAAACAAAATAGTTGAAAAAGCGCACGAAGCTTTTTTGATAAGCAAGAAATTTTCGATTCAGAAACGTGTCGCTTTTATGCGTGCCGTGGCTGATGAAATTGAAGCATTAGGTCCTGAATTAATCCAGACGGCTCAGAAGGAATCCAATTTGCCGGAGGCTCGTTTGACAGGAGAAAAAAGCAGAACAATATTCCAATGGCGCAGTTATGCTGATGCCGTTGAACGTGGCGATTCTCTTGACGCAAGTATTGATACAGTCAATGCAGAACGTACGCCTCCAAAACCTGATCTAAGAAAAACAGCAGTTCCATTAGGGCCTGTTGCTGTTTTTGGTGCAAGTAATTTTCCATTTGCATTTTCAACGGCGGGTGGTGATACGGCAAGTGCTATTGCTGCCGGTTGTCCGGTTATCGTGAAAGCGCATGAAGGTCACCCGATCACTTCGGGAATTATGGCAGATGCAATTTCCCGTGCAGCTGAAAAAAGCGGAATGCCGGAAGGTACTTTTGCACATGTTTACAGCTCAACATACGAAACTGGTCAGCAACTGGTAAGTCATCCGCTGATCAAAGCAGTTGGATTTACAGGTTCGTACCGTGGAGGAAAAGCTTTGGTAGATCTTGCCAATGAGCGCCCGGAACCAATTCCTGTTTTTGCAGAAATGGGCAGTGTAAATCCTTTGTATTTATTACCAAATAAATTGAGCACAGTTCCTCAGGAATTGGCAAAACAATATGCCGGTTCACTGACTTTAGGTGTTGGCCAATTTTGTACTAATCCGGGATTAGTAATCGGAATTGCTGGTGAAGAATTGAATCAGTTTATAGAAGAATTAAAAGGAGAAATTGTAAAAATTGCTCCGGGTGTAATGCTTAATAAAAAAATCGCGGCTGGATATTCTGAAAGTCGTGAAAAAGTAATCGGACAGTCGGGTGTTGAAGTTCTTGCAGTTTCTGAAACTGAGGCAGCAGAAGGACAGGGTATTCCAACAGTAGCAACCGTTGCGGGTGTTGAGTTATTGGTAAATCCGGCTTTGCTTCATGAAGTTTTTGGCCCCTTTGCATTAATCGTTCAATGTAAAGATGCGTCAGAAATGTTGGCGGTTACTGAGAAAATTGAAGGACAGCTGACGGTTTCTCTTTTTGCAACAAACCAAGATCTGGCTGCTCAGGAAGAAATTGTCTCCCTGTTGCAGACGAAATGCGGGAGGATTTTATTCAATAATTATCCAACGGGCGTTGAAGTAGTGAAATCAATGCATCACGGTGGACCATTTCCTTCTTCAAGCAACAGCGCATTCACTTCTGTCGGTGCTGATTCCATCAAGCGTTTTGTAAGACCATTAAGCTTCCAGAATTGGCCGGATGAATTTCTACCGGAAGAATTGCAAAATGCCAATCCGCTGAATATCTGGCGGACTGTTAATAATGAAAAAACAAAGAAGGCTGTCGGCGATCAGCTTTCGGCGGTCGGTTAACGTGTCCTTCATTAGCATTTCAAAGTGTTTAAATCTTGAAAGCCGACAGCTGATTGCCGACGGCCGAAAGCCAATAATATATGCGTAAAACTTTTTTCTGTATAGATGCCCACACCTGCGGCAATCCTGTGAGAGTGGTTGCCGGCGGCGGGCCGTTGCTGCAAGGCAATAGTATGATGGAGCGCAGACTTCATTTTTTGAGAGAATTTGACTGGATCAGAAAAGGTTTAATGTTTGAACCGCGCGGTCATGATATGATGAGCGGAAGTATTCTGTACCCGCCCGTTGATCCTGAAAATGATATCGGCGTTTTATATATTGAAACCAGCGGTTGTCTGCCCATGTGCGGACACGGAACAATTGGAACTGTTACTATTGCCATCGAAGAAGGATTGGTAACACCAAAAGTTCCTGGAAAACTGAGATTGGAAACACCAGCCGGACTTGTGCTTGTAGAATATGTACAGGAAGGGAAAAAAGTAAAATCAGTTAAACTGGTCAATATAAAATCCTTTTTAGCAGCTGAAAAATTAACGGTTGAATGCCCTGATCTGGGGACGTTGACGGTTGATGTTTCTTACGGTGGAAATTTCTACGCGATCGTTGATCCACAGGAAAATTTCGAAGGGCTGGAAAATTATACAGCGGATCAGCTGATCAGTTGGAGCCGTGTTTGCCGGAAACGTATGAATGAGCAGTATACTTTTGTTCATCCTGAAAACGAACATATCAACGGACTTAGCCATTTCTTATGGGCTGGCGCCGTCTTGGATCCAACGTCAACCGCAAGAAACGCTGTTTTCTATGGCGACAAAGCAATTGACAGGTCACCTTGCGGAACCGGAACTTCGGCGCGTATGGCGCAGTGGCATGCAAAAGGCAAATTGAAAAAAGGCGATAAATTCATTCACGAAAGTATCATCGGCTCCAAGTTTATCGGAACCGTTGAAGATGAAGTAACAATCGGCGATAAACCTGCTATCATTCCCGGTATTGAAGGTTGGGCGATGGTGACGGGGTATAACACGATTATCATCGATGATGACGATCCGTATGCTTATGGTTTTCAGGTAATTTGAGGAGGTTTTGGCTATTAGCTATTGGCTTTTAGCCTCATCGTCTTTTCTAAATTTGGTTGAATTAATTATAAAACTTAGTAAAATAATATTATAATTAATTCAATTGATACAACATTAAATTGTAAATTAAACCCGGTAGCCATAAGGCTAACAGCTTAAACGCTAACGGCTAATAAAATCATGGAATCAGTAGAAAAGGGAAAAGTTGTCATTATCGGAGGCGGTATTATGGGTTTGGCTTCTGCTTATTATTTGCTGAAAAGCGGATGGAAAGTAACGTTGCTGGATAAAGGTGATATGACAAATAATTGTTCTTTTGGCAACGCCGGGATGATTGTTCCAAGTCACTTTATTCCTCTGGCTGCGCCCGGAATGATTTCGAAAGGTATCAAATGGATGTTCGATAGTCACAGTCCGTTTTATGTAAAACCTTCGCTGGATTTTTCGCTGATTTCCTGGGGTTTGAAATTCATGAAAAGCGCTACGGCAAGTCATGTAGAGCATTCAGCTCCTTTTCTTCGTGATTATCATTTGTTGAGCCGTCAGCTTTACAGAGATCTTGCAAAGGAACCTGGTTTTAATTTTGGTCTTGAAACAAAAGGGATTCTGATGCTTTACAAAACAGAAAAAGCAGGAGAAGAAGAAATCCATGTAGGCCGTGATGCACAAAAATTAGGTTTAAATGTTGATGTATTAAACAAGGAACAAGTTCAGGCTTTGGAGCCAAATGCAAATCTGGATGTGATCGGAGCGGTTCATTATCGTTGTGATGCGCATTTATATCCAAACGCGCTGATTCCTCAGTTGATGGAATATGTTACAAAAAATGGCGGCGAAATAAAAACAAACAGTGAGGTTACCGGTTTTAATATCAAAGGGGGTGAAATAAAATCAGTACAAACGAAAGCCGGAAATTTCGAAGGAGATCTGGTTGTAATGACAGGCGGAACCTGGCTTCCACAACTTTCAAAATTGGCAGGATTAACGATTCCAGTCATGCCGGGAAAAGGTTATTCATTTATGGAATCCAATTCCGAACATGAAATCATTCATCCATCTTTATTGATCGAAGCAAGAGTTGCCGTAACGCCTATGAACGGAAAAGTTCGTTTTGGCGGAACGATGGAAATTGCGCCGGTGAATGACAAAGTGAATATGAATCGTGTGGAAGGTATTGTCAATTCAATTCCTGAATATTATTCGGATCTGAAAACAGAATTGCCGGAAGTAAAAGATATCTGGTATGGTTTCCGCCCTTGTTCTCCGGATGGATTACCTTATCTTGGTTATAGTAAAAAATTGAAAAATCTGATCGTTGCCGGCGGGCATGGAATGATGGGCATAAGTCTGGGCCCTGCAACCGGAAAAGTGGTAGCAGAGCTGGCAGACAGAAAATCGACTTCCATCAAGATTTCGGTTTACGATCCACAGCGATATAATTAGCAGCTGATTTTAGTATTTCAAAGGCGGGTGTTTTTCAAAAAAATACCCGCCTTTTTAGTTTCAATTCATTGAAGAAGATTTACTTTTTTAGAATTATATTCCTGACTATTAAATTGTTACAATGAAACACCTCGACGTTCAAAGACTCACTTCTTGTTATTGTCTTCTTTTTAGTTTTCTTTTTTGTTTGGGAAAAATTGAAAATGTAACTGCCCAAACTTCCGACAAATTCAATCTGTACAGTCAAACCAGCGAAACAGCCGGACTTGTCATTCAATACGAACAGGATCTGATTGCGATCCGGGATTTTTATTCTCCGGTGATTCAGGGACGCGGCGGTTATGCCAGTTACAGTCGCAACCAACCTTTAAATTCCCCGGAACAGCGTAAAAGAGGTATTGAAATTGATAACAATTATCTGGATCAGCTTAGTAAGCTGGACTTTAACGCCATGAGTGTTTATGGAAAAGTGGATTATATATTGTTGAAAAGAAATATTGACGATCATTTAAGAGATCTGGCGATTGAAGAAAAACAATACGGACAAATCACGAAATTTATTCCGTTTGCTGATAAGTTATATCAGCTTGAAAAAAGCAGGAGAAGAGGTGCAACTGTGAATGGACAGGAAGTTGCCGGTATGTTGAATTCAGTAAATAAGGAAATAAAAACGGCCTCAGAAAATCTGAAAAAAGTTGAATTTCTGGATATGCCCCTGGCTTCTTTTAGTGAGCAGGCGGTGAAAGGTCTTCAGGCAAGGTTGAAAGGAGTAAATGATTTTTATCAGGGTTATGATCCCCTGTATTCCTGGTGGGTTCCCGAGCCTTATGAAACATTGGACAGTGCCTTAATGGCTTATGCCAAATTACTAAAAAGCAAAGGAAAATTAACAACCTCCCAAAAAGATGACGGCAGCGGAATCACCGGCGTGCCGATTGGAAGGGAAGAATTGATCCGACAACTTCAGGTTGAAATGATCAACTACACACCGGAAGATTTAATCGAAATAGCAAATAAGGAATTTGCCTGGTGCGACAAAGAATTACTAAAAGCTTCCCAGGAAATGGGTTTTAAGGACGATTGGAAAAGTGCCCAGGAAAAAGTAAAAAACAGCTATGTGCCTGCCGGAACCCAACCGGAATTAATTCTGAAACTTTATAACGATGCCCAAAGATTCATCAAAGAGTATGATCTTATGGATATTCCTCCAATCGCCGACGAAACCTGGGGAATGATCATGATGACGCCGCAGCGGCAATTGGTAAATCCGTTCTTTACAGGAGGAAGGGAAATCAGCATTTCGTATCCAACAAGTACCATGTCGCATGAGGATAAGCTGATGAGTATGCGGGGCAATAATCCTTATTTTTCAAGAGGAACCGTCCAGCATGAACTTGTTCCAGGGCATCATTTGCAGTATTATATGAGTAGCCGCTACAAGCCTTATCGTGAAAGTTTCAGAACTCCGTTTTATACAGAAGGCTGGGCGCTTTACTGGGAATTGTTGCTTTATGATAAAGGATTTGCAAAAACGCCTGAAGAAAGAATTGGAATGTTGTTTTGGCGGATGCATCGTTGTGCCCGGATTATTTTTTCGCTCAACTATCATTTAGGCAAATGGACACCGCAGCAATGTATCAATTTTCTGGTCGATCGGGTGGGGCATGAGAAGGCAAATGCCGAAGGCGAGGTCAGAAGATCCTTCGAAGGCGGTTATAGCCCTCTTTATCAGGTAGCTTATCTTTTAGGCGGTTTACAGATTTGGAGCTTAAAGAATGAATTAGTGGATAATGGCAAGATGACCTATGAAAAATTCCATGATTTAATGATGAAGGAAAACAATATTCCGGTAGAGATGCTAAGAGCAACTTTGATAAATCAGCCGCTTAGTCGCGATTTTAAAACGAAATGGAAATTTTATAGTTCTAAATAATATTGTAGCTTCGGGAAACAAAACCTAGCCTGAGTAAATCCAAACCTTTTATGTCACAAGAAAGTACGTCAGAAACTACTTCGTTTAAACCTACCCTTGGCCTTGTAGATGCCACCATGCTCGTCGCCGGAAGTATGATCGGTTCCGGGATTTTTATAGTAAGCGCAGATATCACCCGTAATACAGGAAGTGTTGGCTGGCTGATGTTCGTGTGGCTTATCACAGGTTTCATGACCCTTACCGCTGCACTAAGTTACGGCGAATTAAGCGCGATGTTTCCAAAAGCTGGTGGACAATATGTCTACCTGAAAGAAGCCTACAATCCATTGATCAGTTTTCTTTACGGATGGAGTTTTTTTACCGTAATTCAAACAGCAACAATTGCTGCGGTTGCGGTAGCTTTTGCAAAATTCACAGCATACCTGTTGCCAGTTTTCAGTGAAGATCTGGTAGCGATTGACCTGGGATTTATGCAGATAACGCCTGCGCAGTTGCTTTCGATTGTCGTCATTGTGCTGCTGACGTTTATTAATACACGTGGTGTAAACAGCGGCAAAATTATCCAGACAACCTTCACTTTGGCGAAACTTTTAAGTCTTTTAGGACTGATTGTTTTCGGTCTGCTTTTCATGAAACCTGAGATCTGGCATATCAACTGGGATTCGGCTACGATGTGGGATTTGCATAAACTGAATCTTGACGGAAGTATAGAATCTTACACAACTTTTGCCGCTTTCGGAGCTATTGCCGCATCTATGGTTGGATCCATTTTTAGCAGTGATTCCTGGAATAATGTAACTTTTATAGCGGGAGAAATTAAAAACCCGCAGCGTAATATTGGATTAAGTCTTGCATTGGGCACGATCATCGTGACCGTAATTTATGTAATGACAAACGTCATGTATACCGGCGTTTTGTCGCTTCCCGAAATCGCGTCAGCCGATAAAGATCGTGTTGCCGTTGCCGCGTCTCATGTTATTTTCGGAAATTCAGGAACAATCATTATTGCCATTATGATCATGGTTTCCACTTTTGGATGTAATAATGGTTTAATTATGTCTGGAGCCCGTGTTTACTATTCCATGGCAAAAGATGGTTTGTTTTTCAAAAAAGTAGGAGAGCTGAACAAAAACTCAGTTCCGGAATTTGGCTTGTGGATACAATGTGTGATTGCCTGTCTTTGGAGTTTAAGCGGGAAATATGGTAACCTTCTGGATATGATTTCCTTCGTGGTGGTTGTTTTCTACATGTTAACCATCATTGGCATTTTCATACTTCGTAAAAAGATGCCCAATGCTGACAGACCTTACAAAGCATTTGGTTATCCATTTTTGCCAATTGTTTATATCGTGATGGGTGTGGCATTTTGTGTGTTGCTTATCATCTTCAAGCCTGAATATACCTGGCCGGGATTGATCATAGTTTTACTGGGAATTCCGGTTTATTATCTGATCGCTAAAAAAGAAATTGTTTCCTAAATCTTAACTATAAAAAAACAAACGAATTCATGAAAAGAATTTTTTATCCCATGCTGATGCTTTTTCCGGGGGCATTATTTGCTCAGGAAATTGATATGGATGCCATGGCGAAAATCCGTAAAGAAGGTCTGGATAATTCAAAAGTTAAAGAAATTGCCCATCAATTAACCGATGTTTCAGGTCCGAGACTTACCAATTCACCAGGGTTTCAACGCGCCGCCGAATGGTCGGTTGGTGAAATGAAAAAATGGGGTTTGACCAATTCACGAAT
Organism: Dyadobacter subterraneus; assembly: GCF_015221875.1. Taxonomy (NCBI): domain Bacteria; kingdom Pseudomonadati; phylum Bacteroidota; class Cytophagia; order Cytophagales; family Spirosomataceae; genus Dyadobacter; species Dyadobacter subterraneus. The sequence goes on along the minus strand of NZ_JACYGY010000002.1, from coordinate 229,064 downwards.
TGAAGAATGGGGGGAATTTGGAAAAGGCTGGCAGGTCGAAAAAAGCTATCTGGCGATGACCAAGCCTTACTATATGCCTTTTATCGGTATTCCAAAAGCATGGACTTCCGGCACAGGCGGTCCGATCAAAGGAGAAGTTGTCGTTGTTAATATTCAAAATGAAGAGGATCTTAAAAAATACGCAGATGGAAAGTTGAGCGGCAAAATTGTGTTGATGAAAAGCACCGTTGACACTGATCCGACTTTCAAACCGGATGCTGTTCGTTACACGACCGAGGATCTTGATAAAATGACAAATTCCCAGCCTTTTGGCCAGGGCAACTTTACACCGGAACAAGCGGAGAAAATGCGTACAATGCGTTCTTTCAGAACTAAGGTGGACAGCACGTTGAAAACGCAGAAAATTAAACTGGAATTAGCCGCGAGAAGTGGAAAACACGGCACTTTTTATACCAGTAACGGTGCTTCTTATTTAGGTAAATCTCCACTAGCCGGGCCGTCTTTCGAAATGTCTCCGGAACATGCAGGATTAATTACCCGTTTGGTTGAAGATGGAGTTCCTGTTACGCTGGAAGCTGAATCGGCTACAACTTTTTATGATAAAAAACTGACAACAGGTAATGTTATAGCAGAAATTGCCGGAACAGATCCAAAGTTAAAAGATGAAGTTGTAATGCTTGGCGGTCACCTTGATTCCTGGCACAGTGGAACGGGTGCGACTGATAATGCAGCAGGCTGTACTGTGATGATGGAAGCAATGCGTATCTTGAAAGCATCAGGTTTAAAACCAAAAAGAACCATCAGAATCGCGCTTTGGTCTGGTGAAGAGCAGGGATTGCACGGTTCAAGAAATTATGTAAAAAATACGTTTGGAGATCCGCAAACAATGAAACTGACTCCGGCGCACGAAAAATTGTCAGCCTATTATAATATTGATAACGGTACCGGCCGTATCCGTGGAATTTATTTGCAAGGAAACGAAGGCCCGCGTGCTACTTTTGAAAAATGGCTGAATTCATTCTCTGATATTATCGATCATCCAACCGTTACATCTAGAAATACAGGTGGAACCGATCACCAGAGTTTTGATGCTGTTGGACTTCCTGGCTTCCAATTTATTCAGGATGGTATCGAATATGGAACGCGTACGCACCATTCCAATGCAGATACCTACGAGCGTTTGGTGATGGATGATTTGAAACAAATGGCTATTGTCGTTGCTGCTTTTGTATATAACACTGCACAAATGGATCAGAAAATTCCTAGAAAAGAATTACCAAAAGCAAGAGGAGAGCAAGGCGCAAGAAGATAGATTTTTTCTTAGTGATACGTTAAATAATTGGCTAAAATACCTGAGGGTGTTTTAGCCTTTTTGTCTAATATAGCCGTATTGGCGAAAACAATAAAACTATCTTTTGCTCTTGAAACTGCAACATTCAGCATATTGGGTTTATTATCCCGATCAAAAAACATTGTCCCGGAATCACCTTTCCCATAAACCATCGAAAATAAAACAAGCGACCTTTCTGCACCTTGAAGCGCATGAACCGTACCTATTTTGAAAATACGGGTGTCGAAACCTGCTTTTTTTAAAGCATATTTCAAACTGTTTTTCTGTCCTGAAAATGGAGTGATAATGCCCACAACATCTTCTGTTTTTCCATAAAACATTTCAATTTGTTCTCTGTTTACGAGCAGCCAGTTTACGATTGCTTCAACTTCATAAAGGTTTGTCCGACTTGAATTCGTAACAGTTGAATTGCCGTTCACATGGATACAGTACATGGGTGGAAACGGATTGGTCTTCTTCGCCTTCCCTTTCAGCGGTTTCAATTGTCCGCTGTATGCTAAAACGTTGCAATAGTTGATGATTTCATCATAACAACGACGATGTTCGACGAGAATCACACCTTTTTCATCCAAACCTTTTTCTTTGTATTTGCAGGCATTTTGCGCCATTTTCATGATACTTCCGGTCGATGCTAAAAATCCTTTTGGATCAAAAGATTTCTCAAAAACAGGATCATTGTATCTTTAATTAGCCCGCCTTTTTTCAGATTTCCTACGTCAATTTTATTTGTAATATTCCAAACCGGCTCAATCTGTTTTACATCACCAACAACAACCGCTTGTTTGGCAAGTGAAAAAGTGGCTGCACCAACTTCCGGCGAAACCTGGCCTGCTTCATCCACAATCAGTAAATCGATAAAATTAAAAAGAGGTGGATTATCAAAAATATTTTTCCCGTCTTCACTTTTCTTCAAAAATTTGAAAGAGCTGAAAAACTTGGGTGACATATAAAATGTGCTTACAAAACAAGGTGTCAGCATAGCCTGACGCATCCAGCGGTTTTTTACGGCGTCAATTCCCTTTTTATCAAAATTCGGATCTTTCAAATCGGTATCGATTTTTGACAGCCACCGTGCTTCCCAATAATGCAGACTAAGTTGAAACGCCTTATGCCTGAGCGTTACATCCAGTTCGTCATAGAAACAATTTGGTTTCGATTTTTCCTTATCACCTTCCTTTGCGCCATCGATTTTCAGGTATTCAAATTCCCAGTATTCTTCCTCTGTTCTCGGTGGATTTCCTTGAATGAAATTTTTATTTTTCCAGCTTTTCCATTCAATGACGGTTTTACTTATCGCCTTCGCAATTTTAATTTTGTCGTTGATAATATCCAGTATCGCACTTTTTGTAAATTGAAAATTTGCCTTTTCGGCGATTAGCGAATCTCTTAAAAGAATCCGGATTTCAGCTGCTCTGTTTTTCAAAGCAGTTTTTACACCAAGTGAACAAAATACTTTTCGAAAAAAGGATTCATTTTGAAAATATTGAATGATCCGTTCTTCTAAAATCGTCAAACTGGATATGTCTTTACTTAAAACTTTTTCATCAATAATCTCATTGGAATAATATGTTGTTTTTGTCAAAAACTGATCGCCGACATAAGCGGACAAAATGCTTTCAACATTAAGATACTCTTTCCATTTTGTAGAAGCATCTTTAAGTAAGTTCTGAATATCAATGATTTCACTTCGAAGTTTTTTTGTAATATCTTCTATACTTAAATGTGAAGAATTGAAATAGACGGTACTTTTTTGAAGAAAATATTCTGTTGCCTTTTCCAGATATTCCTTATTTTCAACTTTGCTGAAAAGTCCGTTTCCGTTCTGCTTTTTGTAATTTATTCCTTTAAGTTCCGTCTCAGATTTTCCATTTGAAGGTAAATAAGTAGCATAACCTTCCAATTCAGGAAGCCATCTTCCTTCCAGTTTCCCAGGTTTTGTAGTTGATTTTGAAAAGCTGTCAATAATGTTGGTAACAGCCTGGTTGTTGGTTGAACAAGCCAAAATTACCGGTGGATTCTCACCGGTAATGGCACTTTCGACGATTTTATTGGCGACTATACTTTGTAACAATGTCGTTTTTCCTGTTCCGGGAGGACCGTTAACGGCAAAAACTTTATCGTTGCCATGCAAAAATGTATACAAACCTTTTCGCTGAGAAATTGACAGGGGGAAATCAAATCCCATTTGCCCCAGATGTAAAAAATTTGCATCCATCAAGTCAGAAACCGGAAGCGGCTGGCTTGCTATGCTATTTTCCAGATTAATAAATTCTGACAGCAATGGCGGAATAGTAGTTTCGGCTGCAATCTTTTCATAAAGCTGGATTATTCCGGTAGCCGCATTGATGTCCTCATCCGGTATTAAAATAATTCCATTATGAACCGTTTTGTATCCATCCGTTGTGTAAGTGCTGATATTTTGTTCAACAACTTCTTTAAAAACGGTTTTAATATAAATGAGGTAGTCTTTAAAAAACTTGTATTTCTCTTTTCCGATTGATGTGGCCTTATCCACTTTGTCAACTGTACTGAAAATGAACTCTGTTCTTTCATCAGCCAGTGGTTCAAGATATTTTCTTTGAAAAACCGGGAATAATTCTTCCGGGACTGACAGAAAACCTTGTCTGTTTATCTTGGCATAATACCAAAATGGGAACTTCGTTTTTTTGTCCTTGAGGAAACTCAGATGTTCTGGTAGTGGAGTGATTTTTATTGGCGCTATCAGGATTTGAATGGTTTCCAGTATTTCCCATTTTGGATTTTCCTTATCTGTAATGCCTTTTTTCTTATTAATTCGTTCTTCTTCAAAGTCGATAAGTTTGTTAATATCTTCTGTTGATTCAACGATTTGAGAATCCATTTCGACATTTTCTATTTCAAAATGTTTCAGTTTTTCAATGTCAATATCTGCCTTTAAAGAATCACTCAAACTCTTCTTCCAATAATTAATCCACTTTTTTTGCTCCATTTTTTCCAATTTCTAATGTGTGTAACTTGCCTAAAAAGCGGCAAATATTGAAAAATACATCTTTTTCAAATCGCCTGAATTCCCAACCCCACCATCACCAAAACAACAATCCATCCAATGATTTGTAAAAAATATGGATGTTTGTAAAGTCCCATAATTTTTGATTTTGTACTTGCTACCAAAAGAATAGCCAATGCTATTGGTAAAACAAAACCATTTAGAGTTCCTACAAAAATCAATACTTTCACTGGTTTGCCAACGAATAGAAAAACGGTGGTAGAAATCAGGATAAAAACGATGGTTAAGTATGTGTGATATTTTTCCAGTAAAGGATGAAAAGATCTCAGGAAAGATATCGAAGTGTAAGCTGCTCCAACCACGGAAGTTATTGCCGCAGACCAGATCATCAATCCAAACATTTGTTTTCCAAGTTGTCCGGCAGCATTTTCAAAAACGGAAGCAGTGGGATTATCCGGATTGATTTGTGCTCCTGTTAAAATAATCCCCAGCGTTGCCAGAAATAAAAAGTACCGAATCAAAGCCGTAAGTAAAATCCCCGTTGCGGCTCCGCGATTGACTTGTGCTAATGCTTCTTTACCTTTAATTCCGGAATCTAAAAGTCGGTGTGCTCCGGCGAAAGAAATATAACCGCCAACTGTTCCTCCAACCAAAGTCAGCGTCGAAATCGGGTCGAATTTTTCTGGTAAAAAAGTATGATGAATAGCTTCTAAAAATGGGGGATGGGAAGTGAAAGCGACGTAAAGAATTAGTCCGATCATTACTAATCCGAGAATTTTAGAAAAGGTATCCATCGCTTTTCCGGCTTCCTTGAATAGAAAAATTCCTATTGCCATCGCAGCACTTACTAATGCGCCGGTTTCTACCGGAACGCCCGTCATAGCCTGGATTCCCAATCCTGCACCTGCCACATTTCCAATATTAAAAGCTAGTCCTCCGATGACGATCAGAAAAGCTAAGAGATAGCCAAGTCCGGGGAAGAGTTCGTTAGCAAGATCCTGCGCATGTTTTCCGGAAACGGTAACAATCTGCCAGATATTAAACTGGACACAAAGGTCAATAATGACTGAAATCAGAATTATAAAACCGAAACTGGTGGCCAGCTGCTCAGTGAAAACCGTGGTCTGGGTAAGGAAACCTGGCCCGACTGCGGAAGTTGCCATTAAAAAAGCTGCACCTAAAAGTGCTTTGGAGGATTTGTTCGAAGCCATTTATTTTTGTGTTACAAGGAGTGAAAAGGGAGATTACACAGAGTGCCACAGAGAAAAAAGAGATACACAGAGGTTTGTTTTGAGATAAAGAAAAAACTCTGTGCACCTCTCTTAATTCTGTGGTTCTCTGTGTCATCTAAACCGACGCACCGTATCCGCCGCCGCCGGGGGTTTCGATTGTTAAAATATCGCCTGTCTGAACTTCCAGACTGCATATTCCGGGCAGTTTTGTGGTAATATGATTTTTTGTAGTTAATGTGTGCTGACCCGTTTTTCCGTCTTCACCACCATGCAATCCATAAGGTGCGTAATTCCGATGTTGACCGAGAATTGTTACCTGCAATGGTTCAAGGAATTCTACCTTTCTAATAATACCATCACCGCCACTAAATTTCCCGTCGCCTCCTGAATTTTTACGTATGCCGAATTCAAGTAAACGCACAGGATATTTTCTTTCCAATTGCTCCGGATCCGTAATTCGGGTATTGGTCATATGCTGATGCACTGCGGCTCTTCCATTAAACCCTTTTCCCGCTCCAACTCCGCCGCCAATTGTTTCATAATATCCGAAGTCCTGGTTTCCAAACAGAAAATTATTCATGGTTCCCTGACTGCACGCAGCGAGTTCAAATGCTTTCAATATAGTATCCACCAGCCGTTGACTGACGTCTGTATTTCCTCCAACGACAGCAGGACATTTTAACGGATCATCAGAAAAATCAGGATGAAGAAAACTGTTATCAGGCAGAATTATTTCTACCTTTTTCATCAATCCATCATTCAGCGGTACCTCCTTGTTTATGAGTAATCTCAAAACGTAAAGAATGGCGCTGTGTAAAATGGAAATGTTAGCATTTAAATTATTGGGATGAACTGACGATGTGCCAGTGAAATCAAAAACCTGTTTTTCTTTTGAAATTGAAATAGAAACCTGAATCCGATGGTCATCATCGAGGAATTCTGTTGCTTCAAATTTCTTTCCTTCCAAAGGTTTCAATGCAATTTCCAGTTGCAGAATTGCACTTGCTTTCAGCAGGCCCATGTATTTTTTAACCGTACTGATTCCGTGGATTTCAACCAGTTTTAACAACTGCTGACTTCCTTTTCTTAGTGCAGACAAAGCTGCAATAATATCGGCTTCATTTGACAAAAAATTTCGCGTCGGATAAGTACAATTAGTGAAAAGCTCACGAATTGCTTCCCATTGAAATTCGCCATTTTTAACTAAATATTGAGGTAGGATCACTACTCCTTCTTCCGCCAGACAAGTGGCATCCGGCGGCATAGAACCTGGTGTTTTTCCGCCAATTTCAGCATGGTGCGCCCGGTTAATTACATATCCAAGACATTCATCTGAATCGGTAAAAACACCAGCTATTAACGTTATATCCGGCAGATGCGAGCCGCCATATTTAGGATGATTAGTAATAATTACATCGCCCGGCCCGATATGAATTGCCTCGCGAACCAACCTTCCGCAAATTCCCATACTTCCCAAATGCACCGGAATATGTTGTGCATTTACAAGCAATTCTCCCTCTGCATCCAAAAGCGCACAGGAAAAGTCCAGTCGTTCTTTTACATTAACAGAAAAAGCCGTGCGTTGAAGCTGAACGCCCATTTCATCGGCAATGGCTTTAAACCGGTTGGTAAAAAGTTGTAATGAAACTTCTTCACTATGATCTTCCGATACTGTTTTCTGACTTTCTGTTTTAAAAACAACAGCATCTTTATTTTCCTGAATAACCAATTTCCAGCCTTTGGGAATATATGCTGTTGAAGTATTATTCAACAAAATAGAAGGCCCAGGAATTTCATGACCGGTCTCCAAAACATCCCATTCATACAAATCAGCAGTAATGGAGTTTTCTTCATTGGTTGAATTGAAAATTGATCTAACCTCTCGTAGCGGCTCTACTGACAAGCCATCTTTTTTTACTACGATGGAGGAAGAATTTGCAGTCTTTTCCTGAACTTTCAATCGAATACTTTCTATTTCAATAATAGCGTTTTCAGGATAATAACCAAATTGCAAAGTATATGCATTTTTAAATTTTTCAATGATCTGATCGCCTTCGATTGGAACTTCAATTGTATTTTCCTGTCCAGCAAAACGTAAGAAAACTGAGCAAAACGCAATTTCAAAATCTTTTACGCCTTGTTTGTTTAGTTCAATGGAAGCATTTTTCAATAAATCATTTTTCCAGATCTCAATTTGTGACTCCGCTTTTGTCCAGGCAAGCAAAACCTGTTTTGAAACAATCGTACTGATCAACGCTTCTCCAATACCAACGGCACTGAAAAGTCCGGCGTCATAAGGAATAATGACGCTTTGGATTTCTAATAAATCTGCCAGTTGACAACTGTGCAAACCTCCGGCGCCTCCAAAAGTTATTAAAGCATAATCAGATGGATTTATTCCTTTTTCAACCGAAATTTTTCGAATCGCATCTGCCATTTTTTCATTGGCAATTTTTTCAAGTCCAATCAGTATTTCATGAGCTGAAAGCGAATTTCCATTTTTGTCAAAAATACTTTTTTGTAGTTTTTCCAATGCTTCGATGGCAGCTTCCGGCCGAATTGGAATTCCGAATTTTGCTGCGTCCATCTTTCCCAACAGCAGATTTACATCCGTAATTGTCAATGGCCCACCTGCGCCATAACATGCAGGACCTGGTGATGCACCTGCACTTTCAGGGCCGACCTGCAATGTGAAACCATCAAACCAACAGACAGAACCTCCGCCGGCTGCAACGGTTTCTATGGCCAAAGTTGGATTGTGAAATTCGATTCCGTCTATTTCCGTAATGTATTTCAGTTCAGGTTCGCCGTCAATTCTGGCCACATCCGTACTGGTGCCACCCATGTCAAAGGTTAATACTTTGGCAAAACCCAGACGCTTTGCAGCGTTCGTAGCTGCCACCATTCCGCCAGCCGGTCCGCTCAATAAACTGTCTTTTGCTTTAAAACCATTTAGCTCGGATAAACTTCCGGTGCTGGTCATGATTTTCAGACTGCCATCATGCAGCGCATTTATAATATTATTTAGATATTGGTCTAAAACCGGATCCAGATAGGCATTAACGACAGCGGTTTGGGTCCTTCTCAGATAATGCGAAAAAGGGAAAAGCTGGGATGAGGCAGAAACATATTTAGAGCCGTTTTGTTTAAAAGCGGATGCTATGGCAGTTTCATGCTGATCATTTTGGTATGAATGCAATAGAGAAATAGCGATAGAGTCAAAATGGATTCCAGGAAAAAGACTGAAATCTGTGCTTTCCAGTTCTTTGATAATGTTACCGTCTGCATCAAGTCGCTCATGAAGTTCGATGACATCATGATATAACAATTTTGGCTCAGGAATGTTTAGTTGGAAAAGTGAAGGTCGCTGCTGGTTGCCAATATAAAGTAAATCTTTAAATCCTTTTGTGACAACCAGTAAGGTTTTTGCGCCTTTTCTTTCCAGTAATGCGTTCGTTCCTTTGGTTGTCCCGAGTCGCATTTCAAGTGCTGGAAGCGGATTTTTTAAAGGTGTTTTGGTTAATAATCTTGCAGCTAAAATCGGTGCTTCTTCTCCGCTGAATAATTCGAAATCCAGATTTGTAATTTCAGAAATATCCCTGTCAAGCGTTAATAAACCTTTTTCGTGATCCAGGGAAACCAGAAAAGCGGCGGTCTCGTTACCTGGAATTTTTATTTGGTATCCAACCAATAAATCGTCATCATATTTCCAGGGTGATTCAAACGCATAAGTAGAAGGCTCCGTTTTACGAATAATTCTTCCCCGTAAACGTGCAGAGCTGAGAACTTTTATTCTGGTGATTATGCCATCCGGACTTGTCGCAAGACAATCTGTAAAAGTGCCGCCGGTATCAATACTGATTTTCCAGATCGGGTTTGTTAGCTTATTCAAAATAGTAGGTTTAGCGCGAAATATTCAATTACCAAATTACATCGTATTTTCTGTAAAACCACAGGATGAAGAATTTGACGAATAATTATTCAAAGATTGAATAAACTAAGCCGTTTTTCGTAGGCTTTTATTTAAGAAGGTTGATGAAATTTGCAGCGGATATTTTGGCCACATACACACTATAAAACATTTGGGATGAAAAGAAATGACACACTATGGAAAGGTATTTTAGAGAATATATTTACAGATTTTTTAAAGTTTTTCTTTAAAGATGCAGAGACTCTGTTTGATCTGGAAAAAGGATTTGAGTTTTTGGATAAAGAGCTTGAACAACTTTTTCCGAGCGAACAGGTTAAGGATCCGAAATTTGTCGATAAACTGGTTAAAGTTTTTTCTAAAACCGGTGATGAAAAATGGATACTTGTTCATATTGAAGTTCAGGGCTACGAGGATAAGAAATTTGGTGAGCGGATGTTTACTTATTTTTACCGGATTCTGGACAGATATGAGAAACGTATTACAAGTATTGCGCTTTTCACAGATGCCGACAAAGATTTCAATCCGAGCGTTTACGAATATGAATACCTTGGAACGAAACTTACTTTTCAATTTAATAGCTATAAAATTATAGACTAGGACGAAGCGTTGTTGTTTGAGGACGATAATCCTTTTGCAGTCGTAATTTTAACGGCCATACTGGCATTGAAAAAGAAAAAGTTGAACGACGAAAGTCTTTATAATCTGAAATTTTCAATGGCTAAGAATTTGCTTTTGAAAAAGATACCAAAGAAGAAAATTGATGACGTTCTGATTTTTTACAACGATATATAACTTTTGCCGATTCCGAATATAATGTTAAATTTGATCAGGAAATTAATGTCTTCACCGAAAACAGAAAATCCATGGGCATAAGAGAAATGGTGCTGGAACAAGCTAAGAATGAAGGAATTGATATTGCAAAGGAAGAATTTGTCAAAAATCTTCTTTTGGCCAAACGATTTACCGTTGCTGAAATTTCGAACTTTGCTAATGTGACCGAAAAGTTTGTGATTAAAGTTCGGAGAACATTGAAATAAAAAATGTCTATACACACCCAGAAAAATTAAAGGCTCCTGATTGGAGCCTTTTTTATTAATACCTGTTATCTTCAAATCATTATTCAATATTTAAAGCTGTATAAATAATCCTCTACAAAACATTTATGAGTTTTTGTTTACTCCTGTTATCAGTTTTTTTAACATTTGGCCTCTTTTTTCTAACATCAGCAATAAATGGGTTATATACCAAAATTCGGCTTTCTTTTATATTTTCTCTTGTCGCTAACGCGGCATTGATATTTGTTTACAACGAAGTTTTTTCTTTTTTCGATGCGCTTAATTCTACCTCAGCGCGGTTTTTCTGGTTGGGAGACGTTTTGGGATTATCCGCGTTGATGGTTTATTGGAAATCCACCGGGAAACTGGATTTTTCTGAATTATCCAGTATAAATAATGCCATCCGTTTAAAAGGAATAAGTCGGAACAATAAAATAATTTCTATTGCAGCAATAGTGTTTTTTATCCTTCCTTTATTGTTTTTAGCCATTTATTCTCCACCTAACAATTTCGACGCACACAGCTACCACCTTAACCGGATTCTTTACTGGATCAATAATGGAAATCTTGATCATTTTCCAACGGTTCATATTCAGCAGCTCTATCTGAATGTCTTTGCGGAATATATAGTGCTGGATACTGTTTTGCTTTCTGGTTCCGATTATTTTGCCGGATTGGTGCAGTTTGGCTCTTTTCTGGGATCTTTGGCGGGAATAAGCCTGTTGGCAAAAAGGTTTGGGTTGAAACAAAACGGACAGCTATTGTCCATCATATTTTTACTGACACTTCCAATCGGTATTTTCGAAAGTACAAGTGCTCAGGTCGATTACGTTGCCTGTTTTTTCTTTATAGTATTTGTAAATTCAGGGTTTGACCTTCTCGAAAAAAAATCCTGGCTCACTCTGGTGATCATGCTGTTGTCTCTGTCTTTTGGAGGGTTTACAAAATACACGGTCTTTATTTTTGCTATCCCGTTTACCGTCTTTTTTGCCCTACGAATTTTGTTGCAATACGGATTTCTATATGCTGCAAAGGTTTTGGTATTGGCGCTGGTAATTTTGGCTTTTACATTCACGCCGTTTTTTTACCGAAACTATCAGCTATTTGGAAATGTGATGAGTCCGCCGGAAAACTCAACGCTTTTTGCAGAAAAAATTCCGGTCGATAAACATTCAGTCACTTTTGCGATATCGGGAATTGTTAAAAATATAGGGTTGCATCTCGGACTTCCCAGTACGGGTTTCAACGAATTTTTGACTTCCAAAATTCTTAATTTTCATAACGCAATTGATGTTGAAATTGATGATCTGGCATTAAGGCTGGATCCGTTTTCTGTCCGCTATTCGGTTCATGAAGATATGGTGCCCAATACCATACATCTATGGTTGATGTTACTCGCCACCATAGCTTTATTGTTTGTGAAGGGAGCAAGAAATTTCAAATGGTTCTGGCTATTTTCTATACTTGGATTTGTATTATTTTGTTCGCTCTTAAAGTTTCAGTTGTGGAGCACGCGTACGCATATGCCGTTTTTCGCAATGGGTGCTATATTGATTGCTTACGTTTATACACAAGTTTTGAAGTGGAAAACAGTTTATCTTATTATCCCTTTAATGCTCATTTCCACTGTATTCGTTGTTGGAAACCCAAATAAGGCATTGATCCCGATCGGCTATTTTACAAAGAAAGCACTGGCTCATATTCCTGTTGGTTTTTGCGTTACAGACAGTTTACAGGCGAAAAATTACGAGGCAAGTCTAGGGACATATTATAACTTTCCGGGGAAAGATAATTGTCATACACTTAAACAATTGCCAGGTTATAAAGAGCGTGTGAAAATTTTTGATATTTTTGAAAAAGCCGGATACTATGATGATGATAAATCAGCAACAGTGTTTGGTACCAGTAAGACAAAGGCGTACTTCCTGAGTCATTTGGAAAATTATTACGGTTTTGAACCTTTACTGCAATACATTAGTGGCGATAATAAAAATATCGGGGTGCTATTTAAAAGAGGAAACGGCTTTTATCATTATTGGAGTGCTGTTGCGACTAAACTGAAAGACCCGGGTCAGATGGAATACATCCGATATATGAGAGAATTTACGAAATTGAAAAACGCACAAAAAGATTTTTGCTATGATTATGTTTTGTGCGACGATGCAACTTTGCTGAAAGAATTTGTACCCGAAAATAATATTGCGGAAATACATCAAACCTCTCTGTTTTACCTGGTAAAACTTAAAAATAAGAGTTGTGAGCGTTTATTGTATTAAAAACGGTCTGACAAATGCTTGCTTTATACTTATCCCTTTAATTATTTTTTTTCCTGAACATGAAAAGTAATACCCTGTTTCGATGGATTTTCCTGACTGTTTTTATACTCAAATCGTTACTGATTTTTGCTCAGACGCAGGATCCTGTCCAATTTACGATAACGATTCCCAATCCGGCGAATCATACTTTTCATGTTGTGATGGAATGCAAGGTCGGTCCACATGAAACATCCAGGTTGAAAATGCCGGCGTGGTCGCCTGGATATTACCAGATCATGGATTTTGAATCATTTGTGAGCAATTTTCAAGTTACAGATCAGGCAGGAAATAAGTTGTTTTTTGATAAAAAAGGTAAAAATGAATGGCATGTGGAGAAGGCAAAAGCTACTTCCTTACATGTTGAATATGATGTTTTGACAACAAGAGAATTTGTTGGAACCAGTTTTGTTGATGAGGAACATGGATACATCATTCCTGCCGGCTTATGTATGTATCTTGAAAACGAGATAAAAAGGCCTGCCGAGGTAACGATTAAGCCTTTTGATAAGTGGAAAGATGTAGCTACCGGACTGGATTTAGTACCAGGAAAGAATTTTACCTATACTGCTCCCGATTTTGATATACTTTACGACAGTCCGATTTTAATGGGAAATCTGGAAGAATTGCCGGCATTCGAAGTTAAAGGAATTCCCCATCGTTTTATAGGTTATAAAATGGGCGATTTCGACAAGGTGAAATTTATGCAGGATATCAAAAAAATGGTTGAAGCCGCCTCTGCTTTGATCGGCGATATTCCTTACAAACATTACACATTTTTGGCTATCGGGCCGGGAGGCGGAGGTATTGAACATTTAAATTCAACGGCTGTAAGTTTTGATGGAAAACTGCTTAATGATCCGGTAAAACGTATCAAGATATTGAGTTTTTTGACGCATGAATATTTTCATCATTACAATGTAAAAAGAATTCGTCCTGTTGAATTGGGTCCTTTTAATTATGATAAAGGAAGCAAAACCAATATGCTTTGGGTTTCGGAAGGGGTGACGGTCTATTACGAATACCCAATTTTAAACAGGGCAGGTCTGATGACCCAGACACAAGTTTTAGATGCCTTCAAATCCTTAATTCTGGCGTTGGAAACGCAACCAGGAAGATTGTATCAATCCTTGGCACAAGCCAGTGCAGAAACATGGTCAGATGGACCGAGCGGGAGAGTTAATGATGAATTCAACAAAACGATTTCTTACTATATCAAAGGGCCGATTGTTGGTTTAATGCTGGATTTTAAGATCAGACATGAAACAAATAATAAAAAATCCCTGGATGATGTGATGCGCACTTTGTATCAGGATTTTTACCAAAAACAGAATCGTGGTTTTACAGAAACGGAATTCAGAAAGGTTTGTGAGAAAGTTGCAGGCGCTTCTCTGGATGAAATTTTTCACTACGTATATACCACCAAGGAACTGGATTATGTAAAATATTTCAATTATGCGGGACTGAATATTGATGTAACGCCGAAACAATTGCCAGGCGCTTATTCGGGTATAAAAGCAAAACTTGAAAATGATAGTCTGAAAGTTTCAAGTGTTGACTGGGATTCTCCGGCATGGAAAGCAGGTGTCCGTCGTGGGAATGTAATCGTTGATGTTGATGGAAAACCGGCTTCGGAAACTGACATTGCCTATATTTTTGCGGATAAAAAAGCCGGAGATAAAATGAATCTGAACCTGATAAAAAATGATACCAAAATTTCTTATCCGATTGTTTTAGGAACAAAATCTGAACGTTCTTTTGCTATAACTCCAATTCCCAATCCGGATAAATTGCAGGCGGCTATTCTCAAAGACTGGGTGAAATAAAATCCCGTTTCACGGAATATTTTAGAGAAGTTTTTTGAAAAAATCGCGGTGATATTCACGCGGTGATTTCCCGATTGTCTTTTTAAAAACACGGTTGAAATTGGTAACATTATCAAATCCTGTTTTGTAAGAGACATCGGAAAAGCTGTCGAATTTGCCCGAAACCACGATTTTACAAGCTTCATTAATCCGTACTTCGTTCAAAAAGCTGATCAGCGTTTTGCCCGTATGTTTTTTAAAATAACGGCAAAAAGCCTGTGGAGTAAGATTCGCGATTGAAGCAACTTCATTTAAGGTAATATGGTTTTTATAATTTCCTACAACAAACTGGAAAATCTGATCCATCCGGATTCCCTCCACATCGGACATTATTTGTTCGTTATTATTAGTCGATAATGGTTTAAGATTTTTTAGGGTAGAAAAGAGATTGAGCAGTTCAATAAATGCAGCAACTCTCAAACTGCCCGCTTTTTCCATTATTTCAGTCATTGTCTTTTTTACCAATTCATAAGAGGCCTCTTGAATCTGCAGGCCATTATGCACGCCCTCAACAAATTTCCTGATAGCTCCCATTTCCGGAAGCCGTAACAAATTCTGAAAAAGATGGTCCGGATTGAAAAAAAATGAAATTTCGTGTACAATTTTATTTTGCGAAGGGTCGTAATAAGCATCGTCGCTTTTGAAGACATGCGACTGATTTGCCCCGATTATATAGACGTCACCCGATTTGAAACGCTGCATATAATTTCCGGCAATGAGCATTCCTTCTCCTTCTTTTATCCAGGTGATCTGAACTTCCGGATGCCGGTGCAGGTGATTATAGAAATGCGGGATGATATTATCCTGCACTACAACAGTACTTTCCTGAGCAACCGGAATAGTGAATTGGACAACTTTCATAACGGGCTAATTTTTATTATATGTTCGGTAATTAAATATGCTAAAATTACCTATTATATGAAACTTGATTTAAACATTAGGTTAATATCGGTATATTATTGCTTAATATTGAACAAAAAAATGGCCATCACTATGCAGTGATGGCCATTTACTAATTATTTTCAATTTTATTCTTTAACAACTTTCATTACACCTGTCATTAGTCGCCAGTGACCCGGGAAAGTACAAACATATGGATAGTCGCCCAGATCTTTTGGAACAACAAATCTTAAACGATAAGTCTGCTCAGGATTTACAAGTGGTGTCGAAGCGATGATTTGCGGAATGTTCGGTACATAATTTTTCTCCGCACCATCTTTTGCCGTAATCATTTTATCAGCTGCCGCTCCGATGATTTCCTTTGTTTTCGGTTTTCCAACAACGATATTGTGCTGCATCGCATCAGGATTTTCAAAGACAATTTCAACCGTTTTTCCGGCAACTGCGGTAAACTCGGTAACACTGAATTTCATCTCTTCACGTATCGCTTTGATACGAACGATCTGAACATTAGGATCTGCTGCAACTTCATCTTTAATACCGTAAGATTCCATCAAAACATTCAATTTTGCACTCAGATCATCTTGAGTATTTGCTTTAACAGTCGCCAGTAAAGTACGATCCGCAGCTGTTGCAGTCTCCTTACGTTTTGGATTCCAAGCGCCAAGCACACCTTTCATGACTGCATTTCTTCCTTGTGGATCAAGATATTGAGCGGTATTGATTAAATCGATAACCTCGCCTCCGGTAGCATAAGAAGTATAACCACGGGCAGCGCGTTCCAGAGAAAAGTCAGATAAACGATCCAGACGTTTTACTTCAAAACTTTTTGTTAAAGTATTGTTTCTGTTTTCGTCTTTTTCAGGAATAACGTTATCAACGTCCACAGTTGCCGTAACATTTACCTTTCCGGCTTCATCAGATGAAAATCCAAAAGTACTTCTCCATGGACCGTTATTACCTTCTGTCAATTTAATTGTTTCACCAGGAGCAATGCCGTTAACAAGCTGACGGCTAACATAATTGGAATTCAAAGAACGGCTTCTGATACCAACATTTACTACCGGAACCAGATTTTTTGGCACTGCAACACTTCCCTGATTGGTAATTTCAACCGTCACTTTGGCATATTCACGAACATAAGGCGTAGCTGGCTCGATGGTAATATTTGTAATCGCCAACTCAGCGGAACCCTGAACCGTAACTTTATTTGCTTCATGACCATCATGGTTCATTTTTGAATGATCCATCGCCGTTTTGTCAGAAGCGGTTGTAGAAGGCTTTTGTAATTTTGCCTTTTTCACACGTTCAGCTAAATAGTCTTTACGAAGTTTTCCGTCGTGAGAGTTCAAAATTGCAGCGAAAGCATCTGGCATCCAGCGGTCATCTGCTTGTGCATAGGTATCAAGCAAACCTAAAACAGCATTTTCAATTTCAGGTGTCAATGGAATTTCACTGAAAGCCAGAAGACTGTTTAGTACAACCAATTGCTCCTTATCATGCAGAGCATCAACAGCAAGCAAAGTTTTTCCGGTTGCAACGGTGCGTGGTAAAACCTGAACTGCGGTTTTACGAACAGCATTGCTTGGATGTTTCAACGCACCTGTAACCGCCGCCAAAACTGCCGGATCTTCAATAGCATTTAATCCGTGTAAAGTCCATAATGCATGAATTGCAGCAGTATTCAAACCAACTTCATCAACCGATTTATCATTAACCAAAGCTATTAATTGAGGAACAACATCTTTTTGTCCACGTTCAACCAATAATCTTTGCGCGTGACGCCTCCACAACATATTGTTATTTTTTAAAGTCGCAACCAATTCTTCCGGACGACTTTTACTCAAAGAAATCGGCGTATAAGCCGGAGCTTTTTTATATGCCACGCGATACAAACGACCATGTGTGAAATCACGTAAATTAGTTTCGTAAGCATTACCAGCACCGTTATCTGAACCTTTTGGGGTTGGGTTATGCTGAATGATATAGCTATACCAGTCAGCAATCCATACTGCACCATCCGGACCAACTTCCGCGAAAACCGGAGCTACCCATTCATCAGCACCAGCGAGCAGGTTGAAACCAAGATTATCTTCATAATCTGTTCCTTTTTTTACCATTATATTCTGGTGAAGAATATGGCCTGTCGGCTCAGAAACGAAAGCTATATTGTTCCAGTATTTTTTTGGAAATGCACGTGCTGTGTAAAAATTTTGTCCGGCCGCAGCTGTAAATCCACCAAAAACGTCAACCTGACGAACTTTTGGCGTAATTGGCTGCATGTCTTTATGCGTATCTGTACTGCGACTTCCGTTGTCAACTTTACTCGCTCCGAAATAACGATTTGGAATTGCGCTATACCAACCGTGTGAATTGTTGGCAGTTGATCCAAACAAATCACCAGCTTCATTGAAACCTAATCCCCAGGTATTGTTTGAAGTTTTAGCAACAATTTCCATATCCGACCCGTCTGGTTTGAAACGGAAAAGTGCCTGTCCGAAATCAAGGGAATCGCTTTTTCCAACTTTTCCTTTAAAACCGGAATAACCTACCGATCCGTAAACCCAGTTGTCAAAACCATAATGCATGTTAGAAGGGCCTGCGTGCGTATCACCAGTTCCAAAACCGCTGAAAAGAATTTTCTTCACATCAGCCTTATCATCACCATTCGTATCCTGTAAAAATAACATATGCGGTGCCTGAGAAACGATCAAACCGCCGTTTGCAAAAACAAGTCCGGTTGGAATACTCAAATCATCAGCAAATTTTGTGAATTTATCAGCCTTACCATCTTTGTTGGTATCCTCACAAATCAGGATATAATCGCTTCCGCCAGTGTCTTTCCGCTCGTTTGGATAATCTTTTGTGATCAGTACAAACAATCTACCGCGCTCGTCCCAGGTCATTGCGATCGGGTGCATAACGTCAGGTTCGTGAGCAAAAACATCAAGCGTAAAATCTACGGGAATCTGGATATGTTTAACCGACTCTTCCGGAGAAAGTGGTAATTGCTGTAATTGAGGACCAGGGCGCTGTTCGTAGTTTGGAAGTTTTGCTTCGCGATATTCGAAAGGTTTTGGCGCCAAAGCCACAAAAGCCTTTTTTGCATCGTCATTAACTGCCCAAAGAATTCCTTTTTCAAGCAAATCCTGGAAACCCTGGGTTGCCCAGGTACGTTCGTCATGTCCGTAAGCGGTATAAAAAACGCGTCCTTTTCCATGCGTACGAACCCAGGTATAAGGTTCTTTTTCAACACCGGGTTTGTCTTTCGCCTGATCTTTCTGGATAATGCGTTCCGTAAGAATTACGTTATCCGGTTGTAATAGTTTATGCAAATAAGTTTCGTCAACCGTTTTGAAAGGTTTTACACCAGCAATGGCAGGATGATCAGGTTTTGTCCAAACCGGCTGAATAGTATCCCATGTATGTCTCCAGAATTGTCCGCCGATCAGCTTTACGACTTCCGGATTGTTGCGGAAACAATATGAAGCACAGTGAACCGGAACAAAACCTTTTCCGCTCGCAACATAATCCAGTAACGCTTTTGCCTGCTGCGGAGCAATAGAATCCCAGTTTGCATAAAGCATTAATGCATCATATTTGTTTAATGTTTCCGGATTCAGGTCGTTTAAATCGTCGGTATAAGTGAAGTTGATTCCTTTTGGCCCTAGTGCAGCCATAATTTGAGGAACGCGTTCGGAGGATTTGTGATGACCGATGGTGTCACCCAGGAATAAAACCTCAATCCTGCGGCCTTTGGCCTCTGTTTTGCTCACAGCCGCTGTCTGTGAGGATTGATGGACGGCACATCCCAAAAGGAAAATGCCAAGTAAAAAGGATAAGGCTCTGGTTTTCATTTAATTGTTAAAATATGTTTTTGGACGCTGGTAAATGTTATAAGTGCTCTGCACCTTATTTCTATGATGCAGAGCACCATAATATTTTATAATACTCTATTCGGAACGCTATCGTGGAATTCCTTCAACCTTAATTAAATTTCTTACGCATTTTTAAAATCCGGCAACTGAATCAATGCACCACCTTGCAAAGCCGATTCATGCGCCAAAATTCCAACACTCGTCCAGTTAGCAGATTGCCATGCATTCGGGAATGGATCACGATCTTCAATTAATGCGGAAATGAATTCGTGAGCCAAATGTGGATGAGAACCTCCATGACCACCGCCCTGAACGAACGAAAGATGTGAATTGTCATCGGCATCATAAACGCCGTGTCCCGTAAATTGTTGAATTTCAGCAGGAAGTAAATGTGCATAATCAGGCGTTTTCACATGTTCTGCAATTTCATGTTCCGGTTTTTTAGCAGTATGAATCACCGGATCTTCACCTTCAATCAATGGCCATTCAAAAGACTTTTTGCTGCCGTAAACTTCAAAACTTTCACGATACTGGCGGGCAACATCAAAAAGCGAGCGGTACACATAAGCCGACAAATCACTATCCTTAAATTTGATATGTGCCGATTCCACAGCAAAAGGAGAATTGTGAATTTTGGCCAGATCTTCGCTAATCGTTCCTGAGCCAAAACATGAAACATATTCCGCTTCCAATTTTAATAATCCGGCAACAGGACCAACGCAATGTGTTGCATAATGCATTGGAGGCAAACCTGGCCAGTAGTCAGGCCATCCTTCCATATCCTGCTGGTGGCTGGCTTTCAAAAATTGTATTTTCCCCAGTTCGCCTTTTTCGTATAGCTCTTTCACAAATAGAAACTCACGTGCGTAAACCACGGTTTCCATCATCATATATTTTTTACCGGTTTCCTTACAAACCTTTACAATTTCAAGACAGTCTTCAACGCTTGTTGCCATTGGAACCGTACAAGCCACGTGCTTTCCAGCGCGTAATGCTTTTAACGTTTGTTCCGCATGGTTTGGAATAGGAGAATTGATATGGACCGCGTCAACTTTTGGGTCATTCAAAAGGTCTTCATAACTTGTGTAGCGCACATCAATGCCATACTGGTCGCCAACGGCATTCAACTTTGATTCCGTACGCTGACAAATTGCGTACATATTAGCGTTTGGATGACGCTGATAAATAGGAATAAATTCGGCTCCAAAGCCGAGACCAACAATAGCAATGTTAATTTTT
This sequence comes from Dyadobacter subterraneus, assembly GCF_015221875.1. Taxonomy (NCBI): domain Bacteria; kingdom Pseudomonadati; phylum Bacteroidota; class Cytophagia; order Cytophagales; family Spirosomataceae; genus Dyadobacter; species Dyadobacter subterraneus. The sequence continues at coordinate 208,315 of NZ_JACYGY010000002.1, read as the reverse complement.
TGTGACATATAAAGTAAAGGATTAAAGATTCAGTTTGTTCCTTTCAAATTCAAAGTGAGAATTTAAAGAGGCAGATTTCAGGATATTTCTAGTTTCAATTCAAAAGAGTACATGAACAATCCATAACTCATTTATCAACAATACAATTTTACAGCAAAATAATGCTAAAAACTTTCTTTCTTTTGATTAGTAATGACTCTATTTTGACTTTTTTTTATGAGTTGAATCTATTTTGAGCAAAATATAGCTATAACGAAAAATGAAGCAAAGGAATATTTCAATCTAAATTATAATAAAAAAATATGATAAGACCGGCTATTCCTGCTGATGCAGATGCGGTAGCGCCACTGATGATTCTGGCCATGGGACATATTGCAGGAATTTTTGCTAATTCCGAAAATCACGAAGATGCGATTCCGTTTTTTGAAATGTTTTTTAAAATGGAAAACAACCAATATAGCTATGCAAATACGCTGGTTTACGAAAATGAAGATGGTGTGGTAGGATCTGTGACGGGTTATGATGGAAAAGATCTTCGCAAATTGAGACAACCCATTTTGGATGAATTACGAAAACGCGATCCAGGTTTCACACCAAATGATGAAACAGAAGCCGGCGAATTTTATCTGGATTGTGTTAATGTTAAGGAAAATAAGCAGGGAAGGGGAATTGGAAAAATATTGATTAATGCTTTTTGTGAACTTGGTTTTAGTTTAGGTCATAATCGGATCGGATTAATTGTTGATCTGGAAAATCCGGACGCAAAAAAACTTTACAGGAATCTGGGTTTTTACGAAGCTGGAATACGGGATTTTATGGGTCACCAATATTTTCATATGGTGAAAGATTATGATAAAATAGTGGCAAAGGATATCACTAAATAGATTTAGCGATATTTTTCAGACGGGATTTTAAAAAGCATTAACTTGTGTACTCCTAACCTTAACAAAAGAATCATTCCGAATGAAAACCCGCTTAATTTCTTTGGATGTCCTGCGTGGACTAACCATTATCCTTATGACAATCGTCAACAATCCCGGCGATTGGGGACATGTTTATTCGCCACTCTTACATGCAGAATGGCATGGCTGTACACCAACTGATCTTGTATTTCCAACATTCCTTTTTATTGTTGGCGTTTCGGTCGTTTTAGCGACTCCACAAAAAATTCTTAACGCAAATTCTTTTCAAAAAATAATAACACGAACGTTAAGGATTTTCTGTCTTGGAATGTTTTTGTATTTCTTTTCCAAGATCCAGGCTTTTGGTTTGGAAGGACTTTCGTTATTGGGATTTCGATTGATTTTAACTGCAATTATCGTTGCAGCACTTTTTAGCGATTATGACAAAAAACTTCAACTTTATGTAGCATTGGCCGTTTTCATCATTATGATGATCCTTGCTTTTGGAGGTTTTAAGGATTATGAAACTGTCAGGATCCCAGGTGTTTTACAGCGAATTGCCATCGTTTATTTTATTGTTTCGATATTATATTTAAAAACGAATTGGAAAACTCAGGCAATTTTCGGCGTTGTAGTATTATTGACTTATTGGGCATTGATGACATTAATTCCGGTGCCTGGCGTTGGAGAACCAAACTTTGAAAAAGGAACAAATCTGGCTGCCTGGCTGGATAATTATTTACTTCCCGGGCATTTATGGGCTACTTCCAAAACCTGGGATCCGGAAGGAATTCTTAGCACACTTCCTGCAATCGGTACCGGTATTGCCGGACTATTGGTTGGTACTTTGCTGACAAATTCTTTTTCCAAAGACAAAAAAGCACTTTATCTTTTCATTGGAGCGATATCAGGAATTGTGATTGGCTTAATCTGGAATACTGTTTTTCCAATTAATAAAGCACTTTGGACAAGTTCTTACGTCTTGTATGCCGCAGGTATTGCTTCGCTTTGTCTCGTTATTTTGTATTATATTATTGATATCAAAGGAATCTCGGGCTGGACTAAGTTTTTCGTGATTTTTGGGGTAAATCCGATGGTCGTGTTTTTCTTTTCAGGGATTATTCCAAGAGTTTTAAGCGGCATAAAAGTAGCTTATCCAAATGATCCTGCCCACGAGCCGATTGGTTTGCAAACTTACTTTTATGAGTTTCAGTTATCTCCGCTTTTTTCAGATCCGATGAATGCTTCGCTGGCTTATGCGCTTACTTATCTGACTTTGTGGTTTGTGATTTTGTATATTCTTTATCGGAACAAGCTGGTGTTTAAGGTGTAAAATAAGGTGCAGAATTTCGGTAAATTGATCTTTGCATTAAAAAACCGGCTTCGATCATTTTCGGAGCCAGTTTTTTAAGATAACCAGAAGCTTTGTTTACCCGTCCGACGGCGAAAAGAGCCGTCGGACGGGTGGCCCGGTCAAAAGGCTTTTCGCCGTCCGACCGGTATTAAAACTGTCAATCTTAAAGAGAAATCAATTTGGGAACTTGCGGGTTTTCAATATTTGATTTGATAAAAGAAAAACCGTCACGCATAAGTTGTTCTTCTGAATCAAACATTTTTCGCCAGATATTAGCAACGGGCAATTTTGGACTAAAAGCTTCGATACTGATCCAGCCGTCATATTTCAGATCGCGGATCGCATCAAAAATTCCCTCCCAATCCACATTTCCTTTCCCTGGCGTCGATCTATCGTTTTCAGAAAGCTGGATGAAAGAAATCCTGTCGCTCATTTTGCGCATCGTATCACCGATATTTTTCTCTTCAATGTTTGCGTGAAAAGTGTCAAACATGATCTTGCAATTCGGATGATTCACTTCGTCTACAAAACGGATTAGTTCATCTCCGCAGCTGGTAAGATATAATTCGAAGCGATTCAGATATTCCAGACCCAAAGTGATATCAAGTTCCCCGGCATAATCTGCCAATTCACGGATACTGTCAACCCCCCATTTCCATTCATCAGAAGTAGCGGGCTGTCCGGTGAAAACACCTAATGCGGAATGATATGGTCCCATCAATTTTGTAGCACCCAAAACCAGGGAACAATCGATGACACGCTTTAAATGTTCCAATGTCGATTTGCGCATTGAAGGATCAGCACTGATCAAATGATTATCCGGACCGCAAATGGTATCGGTTTCGCATGCTAATCCCAGATCGTCCAGTTTTTTACGGAATTTAAACCAGTGTTCAGGATTTGTATTAAATATCGGTACTTCAACCCCGTCGAATCCAATTTCTTTTATCAGTTCAAGGGTAGGAAAAAGAGAGTCGTCAATTTGATTTCCCCAAAGGAGAAGATTCATGCTATATTTCATGCGGAGTATTTTTTTTAATACAATTTTACAACAACAAAATACTAAATACTTTTCGTCATTTGATTACTACTAGCTGTATTTTGACTTTTGTATAAATATGTTTGCTAATTTTGGCAAAATTCAGATAAGTTGTGTTGTTATGAAAGCTCCGATCCATAAAAATATTGAAAGTCAGGTACGCCTGGTGACAGTGCATGAATTAAAAGAGCCTCATTTTGATCCAAACTGGCATTTTCATCCGCATTACCAGCTTTTTACGGTTTTGGAAGGAACCGGAAAACGTTTGATCGGAGATTCAATTCATACCTTTGAGCCGGGAGATACCGTTTTTCTCGGACCCGATATTCCGCATTTATGGAGAAGTGATCCGGCATATTTTGCGGGAGATACAGCATTATTTACACATGGCGTTGTTCTCTATTTTCAGGAAGATTTTTTGGGAAAGGAGTTTTTTGAAAAATCGGAAATGCTTGCTTTAAAACAACTTCTGATTGATTCAAAACGTGGGATTGCTTATAAAGGAGAACTTCGGGATCATATTCGTCAGGAGCTTTTGGAGTTAAGAAATGCAGAAGGATTTCAGGGAATATTAAAACTTCTGACTTTGCTTAATAAACTTGCTCATGAAGAAGGCGGTACGCCAATAGCTAGTTATGGCTACGTTAACACCTACAAAGTTTCGGAGACTGAAAGAATGCAAAAAGTGCATAATTACGTGCTCCAGCATTTTGCCCAGGAAATCAGGCTTGGAGATGTTGCATCGCTTGCAGGTATGAGTGAAGCCGCTTTTTGTCGTTATTTCAAAGCTCGTTGTAACAAAACTTTTATTGATTTTGTAAACGAAATAAGAGTCGGACATGCCTGCAAATTACTACTGGAAGACCAATGGACAATTGCACAAATCGCCTATGACAGCGGTTTCGATTCGTTATCAAATTTCAACCGGAATTTCAAACGTTACATCGGTCACACCCCAAGAGAATACAAAGGCAATTATTAAAATTTAGCCCTGAAAGGGCGTGATATCTTAGCCATGGCCAACGCCCATGGGGAATGTTCCATCGCCCATGGGAATGTTCAACGCCCATGGGGAATATGCCAATAATTACAATTGATCAAATATCATCGTTGCCGAAAATGGATAGGGCGATGCCCCATCCTAAGATATGACGCCTTTTCAGGGCTATTTGTTACCGGATTTGTATCCGGGGCCCTTTACGAATTTTCCGGGAGTGGCGCCGGTGTGTTCACCGTTTTTCAAAACCGCAACACCATTTACAAAAACATCAGAAATGCCGGTGGCAAATTGTTGTGGTTTGTCGTAGGTTGCTAAATCTTTCACCTTTTGCGGATCAAAAATTATCACATCCGCGAAATAACCCGCTTTAAGTTCACCACGTTTTTTGAGCTTTAAATTTGTAGCCGGGAGCTTTGCCAGTTTATAAATGGCTTTTTCCAAAGGCAATAATTTCTCATCCCTGGAATACTGGCCGATCACCCGAATGAAATTCCCATAAGCTCTTGGATGTGGCTGCGATTTAAGAAAAACTCCTTCCGGCGTATAACTTCCTTCGTCAGATCCGAAACTTACCCACGGTAAAGCAACTTGTTTTTTGACGTTTTCCTCGTTCATAAGAAAATACGCAGCACCAATTCTTGTACTATCCTGAACGATCAGATCCATAGCCGTTTCCTGGGGTGATTTTCCTTTTATTTTAGCCACTTCTGCCAAAGTTTTCCCGGTATATTTCTTTAACGAATCTTGTTTGAAACCAAGCAATAATACCTTTTCAGCCGATCCTGCGCCGTAATAAAGATTTTCCCAATCAGAAGGATTCGTTTTCATTGCTTTCGCCATTTTGGCTCTGATGGCCGGATCCTGCAAACGCAGCCATAATTTTCCAAAACCGCCATCCTGCAAAGAAGGAGGAAATGAGGCGGTAAGTCCGGTAGCGCCGGCAAGGTACGTGTACATGTCAGCGGTAATGTGCAAACCTTCGGCTCTTGCTTTTTCAATGCGTTTGATCACGCCGTCCATTTTCTTCCGGTTATCTTTTCCTGCTGCCTTGAGGTGATATATTTCTGCCGGGATGTTGGCTTCTTTGGAAATTGTAATTAATTCTTCGACAGCCTCATCCAGTTTATTTCCCTCGCTACGCATATGGGAAATGTACATGCCGCCATGTTTCGATGCCTCTTTGCATAACGCAATCAATTCCTGCGTATCAGCGAAAAAATCAGGAGGATAAATTAAAGAAGAACCCACACCCATGGCACCTTCTTCCATGGCCGATTTTACTAATAACTGCATGCTGTCAAGTTCAGCGGCTGTGGCTTTGCGGTTATCTTCTCCAACAACATAAGTCCGCACTGTACCAGCACCAATAAACGAAGCCACATTACAGCTTATCCCTTTCTTTTCCAGAAAATTGAGATATTCACCCAGCGTATTCCAGTTGATTTTGTATTTAATATCGCTTTGTCCTTTTTGCAGTTCAGATTTCATTTTCGGGTTTAGCGGCCCCATACTGGTGCCTTCTCCCATTACTTCCAAGGTTACTCCTTGTCTGATATCACTCTGACTGCGACCATCCTGAATCAAAGATTCCGTTGCCCAACTCAGCATATTAATAAAACCTGGCGCAATCGCTTTTCCTTTCGCGTCTATTTCATTTTTAGCGGATTCATTTTTTAGATCGCCAATGAAAGCGATGGTATCTGCATTAATTCCGATATCCGCGGTGAATGGTTTTTCTCCATTTCCATCGTAGATTATTCCGTTACGGATGATAGTTTCATATTTGTTTTTTGACGAACAAGAAAACAGACAGGCGCAAAATAGGAGTGAAAGTAGCAGATGTTTCATGAAGCTGAGGTTTAGGAGTCAGGTCAGTTTTTATCTAATTTAACCCAAATAACTCAACGGAAATCAATCTGTTGAAAAAGATTGGATTCAAACAAAAAAATCCCTCCAAACTTCTATGTTTGAAGGGATTTTGTACGTTTAGAACTGGCTCAGCCTTTCACCTTCGTCGTTCCATAAGGTCCGCGTTGTGGTCTTGATAATGTTGCACTGGCTTCTTTGTCACCAATAAAATCTTCTTTTTTAGGATCCCATTTCAGTTTTCTGCCAAGTTTCATAGCCGTATGAGCCAGAAGACAGGCAGTGCAGGAGCGTTGAGCAATTTCAGCGTGACTTATCGTTTGTTTGCCGCTCTGAATACTTTCGATCCAGTTTTGGTGCTGCTCCGGACTTTCATATAAATGAATTTCATTTTGTCCGATTACCGATCCAAGAATTTTTGGGTCACTTGCATAGAATGCTTTGTTTTCTTTTGCTGATTGTGCTGCGCCAGGATCAGAGGCTGTTACGCCTACATTACCACGAGAAACAAAAATCCAACCTTCTGTTCCTTCAAATTTTACACCGTTGGGGTTAGTCCCGCCAATTTCCATTTCTACGCCGTTTGCATATTTTGAGTTAACTAAAAAGTCGCCGTGAACATCCCACAATCCTGAACCGGGAGCCGGAAATGTTGCCTTTCCTTCGATCTCAATTGGTCCGGTTAACTCGGTATCCATTCCCCAATGGGCAATATCAATATGATGTGATCCCCAGCCTGTGATCATTCCGGCACCAAATTGTTCCAGACGTAACCATCCCGGACGTTCATTTAGCATATCAGTTTGGGAATGAACCCGGTCCAGGGTGTAATAAATGTCCGGAGTTGAGCCCAGCCACATATCATAATTCAAATTCGAAGGAACCGGCATTTTTGCAGGATTTCCGCCCGAAGGATCACCAGGAAGTCCAACATATACCTTTTTCAATTTCCCGATTCTTCCGTTACGCACCAGTTCGCAAGTTCTTTTAAATTGAGGCCACGGGCTTATCGATCTTTGCTGACTTCCCAACTGAAAAATGACTTTTTTCTTTATAACCATATCAGCCATTTGTCGACCTTCTCTAATGGTCAGGGAAGTAGGCTTTTGCATGTAAATATGTTTTCCGGCTACGGCTGCTTCCATGGCTGGTTGTGCATGCCAGTGATCCGGCGTACTGATAATAACTGCGTCTATATCCTTTCTTGCCAGGATTTCTTGATAATCATCGTAGGTTTTTACGTCCAGATATTTCTCTTTTCCGGTTCGTTCAGCATATTTTTTTTCAATCCAGATTTTTCCTTGTGCCAAACGGTTTTTGTCAAGATCCGCTACCGCAATTACGTGTGCAGCTTCATTTTTTATAACTTCTGGCAAATCGTGCGAAGAGCCTATCCGGCCGAATCCGATTTGTCCGATATTGATTTTATTGCTTGGTGCATTTTTACCAAAAACGCTGGCTGGAACAATCGTTGGGAACATTGACGCGGCGATGATACCCGCGGTACCCGTTCCGGCCGTTTTCAGAAATGATCTTCTGCTTTGATTTTTTTCTTCTGAGTTATGCATTGGATTCAGGATTGATGGTGATTGGATCGGGTTATGGAGTTAGCCAAATCTCAGTGCCATAGGGCGATGCCCCATGTTGAGGTATGTCGGCCTTTCAGGCCTATTTGGTTTGGACTTCGTCCGATGGGGTTTTTGCGTATGCTTTGCTGTAATTACGTGGTCTTTGTGAGCCGATTGCCCATTCAATTCCTCCTAAAACGTGTTTACGTAAATCGTCTTTTAGGTAATCGTCTTTTTCGTGTCCGATGGAAGTGTAAAAAGCGCGGCCTCCGTCATATTCATGCCACCAGACAGATGGAAATACATTTCCGAAAGTGTCAAGCGCTTTTCCGGCAGGTTTCTGAATGGTTGTATGATCGTTCACGGCAAGCACATTCAGGTTTACGCTCATTTCTTTGAGAAAGTAAAACTCATCCTTTTCTCGGTTCCATTTTTGAGGCAAATGTGAAAGTGAAGGATTTTTAGCATCAAGAATATTGACAGTAAAACTTTGTCCGGGTTCATGCCAGAAAAAAGTGCCGCCAAGCAAATTCTTAAACCATCTCCAACTGCGCTCAGTACCACAAGCCGAATGCAAACCCACAAAATTTCCGCCTGCCTGTATGTAACGCATCAAGGCAACGCGCTGTGCATCGGTATCAAAAACGTCATTATTTGTATTTGAAAAAACCAGCGCATCATATTGTTTCAGATTTTCATCTGTGAATTTTGAAGGATCATCACTTGCATCAACTGTAAAACCATACTGTTTCCCAAGTGCCTGAATCGCTTCGACGGAATTGGCTATGTTGTCATGAATATAACCCTTACCATTTTTGGTGTAAACAAGGATTTTAACTTTGTTCCACTTGATTTTTTGTGCCTGTGCCGGTATGCTGCAAAATGCCATTGACAGCACCAGTATCAAACAGGTTAATTTTTCAAAAACTGTTCTTTTCATTATTGAGATTGACTTTATTGAGGAATAGGAATATTTTTCAAAATCCGATAGAATTTCCACCATCAACCGGAAGCGAAACGCCGGTAATAAATTTTGCCGCATTTGACGCCAGAAATACTGCTGCCCAGCCAATGTCTTCCGGTTTTCCCCAGGTTCCCATTGGTGTGCGGTCCATGGCCTTATCTCTACGCGAAGAATCTCCGTTCATGGCCGTCAGCATCATGGGTGTTTCTATAAATCCGGGTGCAACGGCATTAATTCTGACATTATACGGCGAAAATTCTGTGGTTAAGGCTTTTACCATACCGCCAACGGCTGATTTGGATGCTGTGTACGCCACAACTCTGTCAATTCCATAAATGGCGGCCATGGATGTGATCATGATAATTGAGCCTGATTTTCTTTCTATCATCCGTTTTCCACATTCACGCGTCATGGAAAAAACGGCGTGCAGGTTTGTTTGTATGACTTTATCAAAATCCGCATCCGTTACTTCCACAGCAAACTTTTTCATATTGATTCCGGCATTATTAACCAGGATATCTATCGGTCCGCATTGAGCTTCAATCGCTTCAACAAGCGCCGGAATTGTTTCCAATTGTGTAATGTCATTGACGAAATAAGTTGCTTTTGACCCTAATTTTTCCACTGTTTCCTGCAAAACGGCTTCACGGCGGCCAGTCAGTACAACTTTTGCTCCGGCTTGAACCATACATTGTGCAATGTAAAATCCGATACCGCTACCGCCTCCGGTAATGAGGGCTAATTTGCCTTCCAATGAAAAAATAGTGGATTGTGAGATTTCCTCATTAAAATTTGATTCGGGCATTTTTATCAAAAAGTTGAATGATGGTAATTTTTTAAAAGCCTAAATCTGTGCGGTCTGCAAATATTTAGACTTAACTGATATTGGTATAATTTTTATATCAAAGATCAGGTCAGCGATCTTGAAATTCCCATTTCCAGTCCTCTTAATTCTGCCAGCGCCTTCAATCGGCCAATTGCTGAATAACCTGGGTAGGTTTTTTTATGTAAATCATCAAGCATTTGAAAACCGTGGTCTGGCCGCATTGGTAATGCGAAATCAGAATATCCGGCAGAATTGCGTTTTTTCTCTTCTTTGAGTAATGCTTTTACAACTTCATACATATCCACATCGCCTTTCAAATGCGGTGCTTCATGAAAGTTTCTGGTTCCCTCCTCGCGTTTGGTAGTTCGCAAATGGACAAAATGGATTCGATCACCGAAGCGTTCGATCATGCCCGGAAGATCATTATCTTCCCTAACACCCAGGGAGCCGGTGCAGAAAGTGATTCCATTTGCTCTTACATCACAAGCTTGCATCAACTGCTCAAAATCCGATTCTGTGCTGACTACACGCGGGAGGCCTAAAAGTGATCTTGGCGGATCGTCCGGGTGAATGCAAAGATTTACGCCCAGTTCCTGCGCCAAAGGTGCTACCTGGGAAATAAAATAATACAGATTTTTTCTTAACTGGCTATCATCAATATCAGCATATTGATCAATTAAACTTTGAAAAACGTTGAGATTAAATGCTTCTTCTGAACCTGGTAAGCCTAGTAAAACGGTATTGGTCAAAACTGAAAGCTGATAGGAGGACAAGCTATGGAATTTGCTTTCAGCCGCAATCCTGGTTTCCGGTTCATAATCCTGTTCTGCACCAGGTCTTTTCAAAATAAATAAATCAAAAATTGCAAAATCCACCCATACGAATCGAAGTGTTTTTGAACCTTCGGGCATTTCATAATCAAGTGACGTACGCGACCAGTCCAGCACCGGCATAAAATTGTAACAGACCGTTTTAATACCTGAAGCGGAAAGGTTTTTTAACGATTCTTTATAATTTTCAATATACAAATCACGCGATGGAAGACCTTTTTTAATATCCTCATGTACCGGAAGACTTTCAACAACCATCCATTTTAATGTGGAGTACTGTTTGTTTTTCTCTTCAATTAATTTTTTGCGGTTTTCAATTTCCGACAAAGTCCAGATATCTCCGACAGGAATCTGGTGCAATGCACTCACTACGCCACTGCATCCGGCCTGACGAATATCCATTAAAGAAACAGGGTCATTAGGACCGAACCAGCGCATGGTATGTATCATGGAAGATCAAAACAAGAATTTTAACAATTTTTAAAGGTATAAATATCTGAATATTAATTTGCATTGCAACCGATTGCATAATTTTTTATTACAAACCATACTTTTGTTATTATCTTTCAGGTTCACACGTATTACCTCTGCTATGGACAAGGAAGTTACCATTTATGATATAGCTAAAATACTCGAAATTTCTCCGGCCACAGTTAGCAGGGCATTGAATGATCATCCGGCGATCAACAGCAAAACCAAGTTATTAATTGGTCAAAAGGCGAGTGAATTGGGTTATCGTTCCAACACTTTTGCGAGCAATTTGCGAAGACGTAGTACCAATACATTAGGTGTGATCGTACCCCGATTGAACAGTCATTTTATGTCTGCTGTTCTGGCCGGAATGGAGGAGGAGGCAAACGATTCGGGATATAATCTTTTGATAAGCCAGTCTTTGGAATCTGTAAAAAAAGAGATTGCCAATGCCAAAACGATGTTTAACAGTCGTGTGGATGGCTTATTAGCTTCCGTTGCTTATGATACTGATACTTTTGAGCATTTTGAAAATTTCATAAAAAAGGGTGTTCCGATCTTATTTTTCGACCGGATTATTGACCATCCAGCATGCAGTGGGGTTGTAATTGATAATGAACTTGCAGGATTTGATGCGACTTCCCATTTGATAAATCAGGGCTGCAAAAGGATTATGCACGTCACCGGAAACCTTAAAAGAAATGTCTATTCCGGACGATTAAAAGGTTACCAAAACGCGCTTGTTCAGAACGGTTTGCCTTTGCAGGATGATTTGGTAATGGTAACGGATTTGAGCCAGGAAGCTGGGAAATTGGTAGCTCAAAAAATTGATGAAATGGAATCGAAGCCGGATGGAATCTTTATTTCCAATGATATTTGCGCGGTAAGCTGTATGAAATCTTTGAAGGAAAAAGGATATGTAATTCCGGATGATATAGCAGTTGTAGGATTTAATAACGATCCCGTTTCACAAGTCATAGAACCTAATTTAACAACGGTTTATTATCCCGGACAGCAAATGGGCGAAGTTGCTATAAGAAGTTTGGTAAATCACTTAAAAGGAATTCAGCATATTGATACATCCAAAACAATTGTTTTGCAGTCAGAATTATTTGTCAGGAGTTCGTCATTGAAAAATGGTTGATTTGAGCAATGAGATGAGCCTAAGTATTTCTCATGCTTATCTTTATGAATTGTTTGATTAAACTATAACTATATGGAATAAGCGTTTAAGGTTTCCGATTTAAAAATGTATTTTTGATAAAATGAAAATCTTATGGAAGCAGTAGCCGAAAAACTTCACAGTCTGGAAGAGTACTTTAAGTTTTGCGAAACGCATGAAGGGCGTTTCGAATACGTAAACGGAGAAATCACAGAGATGTCGGGAGAATCGGTTACAGCGAATCAGATCGCTGGAAATATACATTTTTATATACGCGGATTACTGCAAGACCAAGCTTATATTTTTGTTCAAAATGCAGTTAAATTACAAGTGGAGGAAGGTAAAATTTTCCGTATCCCGGATTTTTTTATTTTTAAGGAGGCAGGCAATAAAATAAAGTATGCAACTGAACCACTTTTAATTGTTGAGGTAATTTCTGAAAGTACTGAAAAGACAGATCGCATCACAAAACTTAATGAATACAGATCAATAAATTCATTAGAGTATTACATTATCGTTGAACAAAATAACTGTTTTGTGGAAATGTATACGCGTGAAGGCGAACGTTGGTATGTTGAGTTTTATGAAAAAATGGATGACATTATTAAACTCACTCATTTTAACATAGAACTACCGCTAAGCAAGATTTACAACAAAGTTTCTTTTGAAAAAGAAGTCTGATTACTATTTTGGCTGATAAGTTTTCACAAAAACCTGTAAAGTCGTCCCTGTGCCATTCTCATCTTTCACAGGTTTATTAAAAGCAAACATTTTCCCATCATGCGCCCAGACAATATTTGTCGGAGCCGGTTTTGATGATTTTGTTAAAGTTTGATATCGATCTTTAAATGGAGCATTTCCTGTTCGACATAACATAACACTACCATTCCAGACGTAACTTACATGTTTCCCATCCGGATGCCAGCGCAAATTACCTGAGACGTCCGATTCATGTTCCGTTAATTGTTGAGGTTTTCCACCGGTTGGAGGTAACAGAAATATTTGTGTTATACCTTTTTCATCTTTTGCTAAAAAAGCGAGAGAATTTCCATCCGGTGACGACCGGACCACACCGGAACAACCCGGATATTTTGAATCAGCAGTGAAAGTCAGTCTTCTTTGAACCGTACCTTTTGGCGGCATTGGGAAATCGGTTTTGGTACCTTCCAACGGACCATATTCTCCCGGTTTTGTGATATCATCCGGAATATCAACTACAAACACTTCCGGTACTGATTTGCCGTTTTTATCAATAACAGTACCAAGAAATGCTCTGGCAATCTGCGTTTTTCCATCGGAACGACGATAACCATTTGTGCCAACCCAGCTATCACTGACTGCATGACTGATTTCATCAGAACCCGGTTTGGGTTCAGGCACTACGCGAACCACCAGTGCGCTGAACCATTCGCCGGAGACATTTTCTGCATTTTTGTCAACCTTGACAGCCTTTATTTTTTTTGAAACACCAATCGTTCTGAGATTTCTTTTAGAGCCGGTAACATCTTCCAATGCTTTTAAAATGGCGTCGTTATAAGTAAAACCTATCCACTGGCCATCTCCGCTCCATTCATGGCGATGGGTGCCGCCCCGCAAAGCACCGGGAGTATATGGAAATGTTACGTCCCGGGCATCCATATAAATGGGTACGTTCGGTTTTGCATTTTCGATAATGACACCCGTACGGCGCCATTGCTGATATGGGTTTTCCTTGGTACTATTTTCCAATCCATGAATAAAAACAACCGAGTTTTCCTTTGGACTATAACTTACCGCACCAGCGCCAGGTCCCCAGATTCCGTTATTTTCTACTTTGAAAAGCACTTTTATTTCACCCGTTTTTACGTTCACTTTTTCAATCCGTGCAGATTCAGGAATTCCGCCATCATCTGTGCGGGTATCATACACAAGCCATTCGCCGTCAGGAGAAAAATTATCGTTATTATCCAGATCGTGATTGTAAGTCAGATCATGTGTAATCTGTTTTTCTTCTGTTTCTTGGCCGGATGACATGGATAATAATATTAACGTGAGAAATGCGGATGAAAGTAAGGTGCTCATAAAATTCGGTTATTTTACTGGTGCGCTGATCACGCCCAAATATCTTCCCATCCAGTAAGGCAACAGCCAGATATCACCGGCGCTTTCTTCGGAAGTACCGCCTACGCCGCCACGATCCAGGTCAAAAGTATTACTGTTGTGGCGTTTTACCGGCTTTTCATCAGGAGGTAAAAGTTCTTTGGTTGTCTGTTTGCGGAAATTAGGTTCCAATAATTCAATATCTTTTCTATGACTATTTTTGATAGACCAGTTGATCAAGTCCAACGGATATTCCTGCAAATACCAGACTGCTTCCTTCAAATCAAATTCATCAGTGCCGGTAAGTGCGGTGAAAATATTCCATGCGCCATCTTTTTCCGGACGCTCTACTTGCCAGTGGTCCAGAATTTGCTTTTTGTAAGCAGTTTTTAAAGTGTCATTGAAAGGATAACGATACAATCCCCAATACCCGATAAAATACATTTCATCATCCGAGTGGTTCCAGCCATCCGACATATGTTTGGCATGTTCATCAGCATCATCAGGCGCCTTTCCGATTTCACTCATTGGCCGCATCATGTTTTCGTAGTAACCATATTTATTCATCAGTTCAAACGCCTTTGTCTTATACTTTTCCTTTTTGGTAAAATGATAAGCCGTTTGCAGCATCGATACAATGTTGGAAGAATTCAATTTTCTGTCGCCAACGTTGGTAGGAAATGCGTTGACATATTTAGGATTCCATTTCCCCCACATCGTCGGTTTTCCATCAAAATCGATCAGATACATATCGTTTTTGACAATGTGAGACATAACAGTATCCAAAAGCATAATTGCCTTTTTCTTCATAGGCTCGTCGTCGATCAGTTCTGCGATGGCGCCAAATGCAAAAACGTGGCCGATAATTTCATCACTACTTGTTGTTGATTTCCAGTTCCATTCCTTTTCAGGAGATTGCTGCCAGCGCTCAGAATCAGAAAGACTTTCGATATGTCCGCTGCGTTCAAAAGACCGCGCAGGGAAACCCGGAACAGGATTTACCGTATAAAGTCTCTCAATGGCGTCCAGCGATTCCCGACAGTTTTGTAATGCCACAGAATCTTTTGTAGCAGCATATCGGAAAATTTCTCCGCCCAGATACATGGTTGTCCAAAGCCCGTCATTATCGGAATCTGACATATATCCGGTTGACAAATTTCCTTTTTCCATACCGTCCAACGCAGCGTTAAATCCGTTACGAATATGTCTCTGGCGAACTTGTTCTTCAAAATAAATAGCCTTATCCGCAAGAGTCATTTCCTTAAACGCTATTTGCCCCAAGCCCTTTGTTGTTAATACTAAAACTGAATTTTCAGGACCTTCGGAAATGTGGATTACTTTGTTTCCCGGCAACCATCGTTCACCATAGTAATAATCAAACTTGCCGTCAGAGCGAAGTGCAAATGCTCCCTGATCAGATCCGAACCAGATTTTTCCGTTCACTTCCTGTACAAAAGTGATATTCGTTACCGGAAGTTTTTTATTGATTGTTCCAATCTGTTTTTTGGTTGCAGGATCAAATTCGATAAAACCATCCGTAGTACCAATGATTAATTTTTGATTATTACTTACTACATCAAATGAAGTGAAATTCGCACCGTCAAAAGCCTTTGTCAACACATTGCCCGAAGACAAAGCGTATAAAGTTTTCTTTCCAAGAATCCAGAAGTCGCCGGTATTTTGCTGATAACGTATCGAAATTGCTTCGTCATCCGGTAAAGAACCACTGTAAAGATTTTTTGAATCCTTGATCAGCTGCAACGATTTTCCATCGGAAACAAGAAAAGTGAAATCTTTCCCGCCAGCAAAAAGTTTGGCGCCAGGTAATGTATGTTTTGAAAATAACGTTCCTGCCCATGCATTGCTGAAAACCACAGAATCGCTCAGATAAACAAGCTGTTTGTCATAAACACCAGTTGCTGAAATTTTCTTGGATTTCATAAAACGATAGGAATTATCGGGTTCTATCGAGCCGTGATACAACAATTTTCCGTTGTATGGATGTTGTAATCCTTCTTTTGCCAGAATCTGAATGACGCCGTTTCTGTCTGAATAAGCAGCAAGTAAATTTAATTTTGTCGTATCAGAATAATATTTAATGCTATAATCCTGAACAAAAGGTTTGTCTTCGTGAACAGGCTGCTTTGTGGTTGTTTTGCTGCATGAATAAAAAATTACTGCGGCAAAAAACACTAGGAATGATAAATAAAAGGGCTTACGCATAGGTTAAAATAAGAGATTTAATAATTAGTGTCTTACGTTTAGTTGACCATTTTTTTCAAGTCAACCACAACATATTTAATTGATTTTTTATCTTTTTCAGGATGATAGGAATAGGTCATATGAAGTAAGCCATCGGCAGTTTGAATCAGCGAAGGGTAGGAGTAACCGCCCTTTTTGGATAAATCATTTTCAATAAAAGTTTTCCATTTCCAGTTTTTTCCTTCATCGTCCGAGATTTTGAGACTTAATTGATAACGTCCGTCATCAATATCATTTCCAAGAAATGCCCATTTCCCGTCGTTTAAAACAAGCAATTCAACGCTGGCTGTATTTGGAATATCCGTTTTAACCGTCGCTTTCCAACTTTCACCTTTATCCGAAGATTCGCTGAAATGAACGCGGGTTGGTTCGTCACCGCTGTCGCGCATCAGAGCAACCAGATTGCCGTTTTTCTTTTTTGCCAAAGCGGGTTGAATCGGACCGCGGCCAACAACCGGTAAACCCGGATGCCAGCTTTCACCGTCATCATCAGAAATCGCCATCATCGAAAAATTAAAACCATCAGAATAAAGCGGTAAAACAATTCTGCCGTTTTCCAGAATGAGCGGTTTGATTCGAGTCATCCAGCCAATGCTTCTTTTCGGTACTTTTTTACTGGCTTCGATAATCATGTCATCATATTTTGGCGCATAACCAGCCCAGCCAATAGTACTTTCCGGGAGCTCTTTAAATTTCGCCGCGACTTCTTCTTCAAATTTTTTATCCGGTTTCAAAAAAATATTGTCCTGCCAGTTCCAGATTGGCGCACCGCTTTTGTTATAATCGCTTGATGTTTTAAACCGGATTATCGATTGTTCCCAAAGGTTCGCCTGAACAGCAATCCAGGTAAGGAAAAGTTTTCCTTTGCTGTTCAAAAATAAAACAGGATTACAATCCGGTATCAATGGTGTATCAGCCATCAGGAATGGTTCACTCCAAATCTTTTCTCCTTTTTTGAGTCGGGAGCCCATAATTTTCACATCATCCGCACTTCTTTCACCACTTCCCTGAAACCAGGCAACCAGAAAATCTCCGTTGGGTAAACTGACAATACTGCTTCCGTGCACGTGTTTTGGCTGCTGCGGAAAAATTAAACTTTGCTGCACAACCGGTGAAGATTGTGCGTGAATTGTTTGTACTGACAGGAAAAAAAGAAAAAAATATAACGGAACTTTCATTATTGATTTAAACAAATTAGGGTACTGCGACTACTTCACATTTTTCCGTCTTTCCAACATTTCTTTCCAGTTAGTCAAAATGATTCCTTCCGATTTTATATAAGCTTTCAGATCAGGATCCAGCATTGAAAGCATATCCGCATAACGCGAGCCGCCGGAAGCGCTGATGTGTTTGAAGGCATCGGTAATGTCGCTGCTGTGAACGATCATCATCGCAACACCTGGCTGCATTTTGCCAAGCATTTCTTTAAATTTCATGGCTTTGTACTTTCCCCATTGTTCCGGGGTAACATTTCCTTCGGGTTTCCAATCGCCGCTGTTTGTATGCAAATCATCCAGAACCGGCAAACCCGCATTCCAGATTTTTTCTCCAACTGCTTTTGATTCTTTTACAAGTGCGGGATCAGGAAGTTTGGTGCCTTCTTTCCATTTACCTTCTGCTTTTAATTTTTTGACAACCGGAGCGTTGAGACATTCGATGAGCAGTTTGTTATTGCCGCCGGGAAACATTACCGGTATTCCAAATTCCATTCCGACCTTGATATATCTTTCCAAAAAAGGAGCGTGCGCAAACAATGTTCCCATATGAGAATCCAGGTGCGTAGGTTTTAAACCGATTTTTAAAGCTCTTTGCACCTGTGCGCGGATTTCCTGTTCTACAATATCCGCACTCGCATTTTTCACAACCTGCTCCACTTCATGCCACATACAATCTTCTTCGTCAACCAGTCCGGGAGAATGTATGATACCTCCAAGCGGCGGCCAGCGATATTCCTGCCACTCAGAAGTTAAGGTTAGATGCAATCCTGCATCCATTTTTGGATTTTTTACCGCATATTTTGTAAACGCCGCGGCCCATGGACAAGGCATCATAATACTGCAAGAAGTTGCAATGCCATTTTGAATCGATTTGACAGCGCCCTGGTTGGATGAATACGACATTCCGGCATCATCCACATGAAAAATGATCACCTTTGCGCCTTTTGGCCAGCCCAGTTTTTCAGCATAAGTTTGTGCCGACTGTGCCATTATCTTCACCGTAGTAAAATGGATCAGAATAAATAACAGAAATAGCGGCGTCCTGTTTTTCATACTTTCTTAAAAATCTGTTTCAATGTATACTGGATTTCGGTGGTAAGTGACTAATAAAAAAATCACTTTATCATTCCCAGATATCTTCCCATCCAGTAAGGAAGCTGCCAGAAAACGGGTTCTCTTTCTGTCGAAGGATCGCCTCCGGTTGCAGTCCATGGGTTTTTATCCCATCGCACGGTCATACGTATACTTGCAGGCTGCATGGCGTCAACCTGAATGTCTTCCAAAACCGGTTTTCTGACAATTTTCAGATCTTCTCTTTTGCTGTGATCAATGTGCCAGTCGACCAAATCGAGTGGTGTATCGATCAGGAAATCAACCGAATTTTTTAGCTCCGCTTTTTTATTGGTACTGTAACAGTAGATGAAATTGATCAGTGGGTTATGATCGCCTTTTCTTTTTTCAAACCAGCGTTCCAGATGTGTTTTGTAGAAAGCCAATCGCTCAGGATCTTTTTCACAATTGATCAGGATTGGATAGAGGTAAGCTTGAAGCACGACATCGAAATAAATAAACCAGGCAGGATTCTGGTTTGTCACTTCCGACATGTTCTGAAGGTAATTTTCTTTTGCAATCAGACGTAAATATTCTTTTTGATATTTTTCGTCGCCTGTCATGTGATTTGCTAACAAGAGAAATGTCAGCATTTCCATAGAATTCTGGTTTCTGTCTGGTAGCCATTCCGGGTCGCGGTTTAGTTTATCCGGCGACCAAACCGACCAGCGGGTTGCTTTTCCATCTACATCAACCAGGTCAAGATTATGTTTCATCAAATAATCGACAATCCGGCCAACATGTTTGCCAATGATTTTCTTTTCGCTTTCATCAGCAACCAGCGTATAGTAGAAATAGTAACCAAACATATGTCCGCACATTTCATCACTGCTGGTATCACCTTTCCATAGCCATTTCCCATCTTTTGATTTGTGCCAGCGCACTTCGACCGGTTTATTTCTAGGTTCTTTTACCAGTTCGTCGGCCAGTTGTTTTTCGGTGAAAATTTTGTTGCCATCGTGCACGTTTTTCCAATCAGCAGGGACAATCGTACGTGCAAAAAATCCATCTGTATCAGTTACTTCCTGTAATAATTTCAGAAAGCCAAAAGCCTTTTTTGCATTTTCTTTTGCTTCCGGATCTTTGGTAGACGCATACCTGAAACTTTCCATGGCCAGATAATTTCCGGTGTATTCTCCGTCATTGTCATCGTCCTCCGGTAGCCAGAATGTCGTATCCCCTGGTGTGGTAAGATGGCATTGCCCGGCAATCCACGGCGCGCGAATATGACGTTTCATCAGAACATCGTTAAAGAAATCCTGCTTTTGAGCCAAAGTCATTTTCTTCTTTTTAATCGCACTTACACCTTTTGGCGTGGCAATCCAGGCATTTCCATTTTTGTCAAAAGCAATATCATTTACCTGATCATCCATGAGCCAGCGTCTGCTGAAACGCAATGAATGAGAACCATCAGATTTGTAACGGACAACACCCGTTTGCGTTCCGACCCACATGGTACTGTCCGGCGCATATTTTACAGATGTCACATAGACGGACGGAATTCCATTTTCCGGCTGTAAAGTTTTCTCAACTTCATCCGCATTTCTGATCGTAACGCCGCCTAACCCACCGATCCACAACTTTTTATCAGCATCAAGCGCAAGACCTTTGACATAACCGCTAAGCAGTTCTTTTTGCTTGTAAACATGTTCTGTTTCTTTTTCAGTCCAATGATATAATCCTACATCCGTAGCGATCCATAGGCCATGAGCTTGATCGGAAATGACGTCACGAATGGATTTGGGGAGAATTGTTTCCTTTTTGACAAATCCTTTTCCATTATCAAACCAAAAACCATTTGGTCCTAAAACATAAAGTCCGTCGGGAGTTTTACAAATAGCAGAAACCGTACCTTTCGGCCCGGTTATCTGTTCCAGTTTATTATTTTGATAACGCCAAAGTCCGTTCCACGTCCCAAGCCAGATTGTTTTATTTTCAACAAAAACAGAAAAGGAAGGTCCGGTTTCATCTTCCGGCAGCATGGAATCCCAGGTAGCAGAATCTTGTCTTTTCTGAAAAATCCCATCGCCCGTAGCAATCCAGACATTCGATTCATCATCAACAGCTATACTGCGAACGTCATTTGATTCAGGAGAAGCACCAACAGCGTAACCCTCATGATATTCCTGCCAAAAAGGTTTGTCCAGATAAACAAAATCAGAACCATTCTTTCTCCCACAAGAAAAAAGAACCAAAAAACTCAAAAATAAAACTCCCGAAACACCGCGCCTAAACTCTCCGAACACTGCGTTTAACAATTTCATGACGCGTAGTCAACGTTTTCCTGGAATAATAGCGAGATTAATTTTTTGTGCTGGGAAAAATCAGGAATCAGCAATTGTGCTCCTGCGCGTACTAGGCGTGGACGTTTTGCCGGATTGTGTCCGAAGCGTTGCAATTCGTTACTTGTTATCCCAACAGACACTCCACCTGCACGGCGACCTTCACGTATTTCGTCCGGACCGTCGCCAAAAACGGCCAGTTCATTTCCTCTCAGATTATTGTCCTTTATGATTTTTTCAATAATCATCTTTTTAGAAAACTTGGTATAATCTCTCAATGCGCCATAAATTCCTCCATCAAATAAATCGGCGTACCCAAGCATTTCCGCTTCATGCCGCACATCTTCTGCATCCGTTCCACTGGCCAGATACATGGTTACGCCGCGTTCTTTTAATTGATAAAGGAAATCAACGGCACCTTTCATAATGAAATCGCTTTGGCTTAATTCTCCGGCTTCAAGTTTTTGCATACGCTTGTTCACCATTTCCATCAGACCGTCGTTGTAAATTTCCTTGTATTGAAACTTGTCCAGAATTTCGTTTTCAGGAACATAACCGAATTCACGAACCAGATTAACCAGTCCTTCCATTTGGAAAATTGTTTGGATTCCGGTTGTTTTATGAATAAAATCTTTCACCTTTTCCTGCACTTTGTGGAAAGTCCCGGAATCGATGGTTTCGTACTGAGTTCCAAGTATTGATTTCATCATCACAGGCTCCATAATTTCTTCCCAGCCCTGACGCATCGAACTGATCGTACCATCATGATCAAAAACTGCATAACGGATATGACCAAGACGTTCCATCACTTCCGGAGCGCAAAGTTCGAATTCAGTTTCCGGAACATATACTGCCTGCCGTTCATTCTCTGCCAGGTCGGCATTGTATATGTAGTCAGGCTCGTTGCTGATTTTCAGAATTTCTTCGCCAGTCGCAGTTCCGGTTGTATATAACTTCTGAACAGTGACGGCAGCGGCCAGATTTGCAAATTCAGCTGCTTCATCAGCAGGAATTCCTGCGGCCAGACATAATGTAAGGGCGCTGATGGTTGTGTCTCCCGCGCCAACCGTATCCAGTTTCGTTTTTAATTGTAATCCGTGAATTTTATAAATGCCATTTTCATCAAAAGCCAAAATTCCACGTTCTCCGGATGTTACAAAGACAGGTTTGTTAGTTTTGTCAAAAACCGCCTTTCCATATTTTTTAACATCACCGGCAGGAATAACTTCGTCAGGACTAACCTGGACTCCTGAAAGTGATGCTATTTCACGATCATTTGCTTTTAGATGAGTATTCTTGAAACGGTCATTAAAATGACGGGAATCCAGCATGACGATTTTGTCGCTGTATTTTTCAAAAAGTGCGTTGGCGCGCTCAATGAATGATTCATTATTAATACTGCCGGTAACCTGCTGATTGAAAATGACAGCATCATATTCAATTAATGCATTTTCTATCGCATCAAGTATTTTTTCGTCCGTTTCCGTACTGCGTTCATTGAAGATACCAAAATCAATTCTTGGCTCTTCCTGTCCATCAATAAGACGTTTTAAATAACTATAGGTATTGAAATTTTCCTGTTGTATAAAAAGTGAAGAAGTATCAGCTCCCAAAGCCTGCAATTGCGCATCTAATTCTCTTCCAAAAATATCATTTCCAATGGCACCAATTACCTTGATTTTGGCAGGATTCAGGGCTGAAAGATTGGCAACAACGTTTCCGGCACCACCAGGTGTATAATAATGACTCGACACTGCCTGTGTTTTCAGACCGGTTTCAATAGAAATCTCGGAACCCCGCTCGTCGATAATCCAGTAAGAATCCAGGCAATAGTCGCCATATACCGCAATTTTAACAGTTGAAATTTTTTCCAGAATATTTTCAATTCTCTTTTGATCCATTGCTAAGGCAGATTGTTATGTTTAGGAATTTAATTTTTTAAATATATTTTAGCACCGTACAGCTTATCAATATATACGCGGCATATAATGTGTTGGACTATCCCGGAGCTGGTGATTTTTTAATTCGGAATATGCGTGTTTCTATGCTTTATTTTGTTTCTCAAAATCAAAAAACGACCGAAGAAAAATATTTTTTCAGACTAAAAACAGTCTGATTCTGAGCATTTGTGGCCTTTTTGAGAAATTATTATTACGGAATTATTAAATAAATCTATTTTGCGCAAAATGAAGATATATTTACGCAAGTTGCGATATCAATTGTAAAATCACACCGTAAATTTATCATCATAATTCTACGGGCTTCATCAATACAAAACATTATAGAAGATTATAATTGCAAAACATACAATTGTTAATATAGTGTTTGAGCATATTTTATTTCACAATACACGGTTTTTGAGTTATTAATAGAGTTCGATTTGTTCAGAAAAATTAAAATCTTGCTAATTATATTAATTTAAGAATAAATATTAACTAAATACAGAACTTTATATCAGACCGATTTTGATTTTAAACCCTGACCCAGTTTCCTTGACATAAACCTTTTACGAACGTGGCCTATCCTGACGAAAAAACTCTGCTCAAAGTAACGCAAGGCGATGAAGCCGCTTTTGCAGAACTTTACAATTATTACAAAGTGCCCGCATTGCGGTTTTCTATCTCGCTTCTGAAAGATGAAGAGGAGGCCGAAAATATGTTGCAGGATGTATTTGTGAAAATTTGGCTGAAGAAAGAGCAGATCAAACCAGACCTGAATTTTAATTCTTATCTGTTCACTTGCCTTAGAAATATGGCGTTTGATCATTTCAAGAAAATTGAGAAAAGCGAATTTTTGCGCAAGCAATATATGGAGGCCATGAAGGCATCCGCAGATGATGAAAAAGAGGAAAAGGAACGCCGCATTTTCATGGTGCAGACAGCCGTTGAATCTTTGTCTTTGAAGAGAAAGCAAATCCTTCGTTTAAATATTGAGGAAGGGAAATCGTATCAGGAAATTGCTGAATTTTTAAGAATTTCTAAAAATACAGTTAAAAACCAGCTTGTCAAGGCTAAACAAATATTAAGAGAGAAAGTGGATTTTGCTTCAGCATAGATGTTCGAAAAAATATTATTTACCCATACGCTACAAGTATTACCTTACCATTAGTACCCCGATAACTCTACACAAGATTCCTAAACCCAAAAAAGGAGCCCGAAAGGCTCCTTTTTTATAGTTAAAGAGATTGATTTATTTCAATCCGGAAAGCTTATCAAGATCAATTGCGCCTAAAATACTTTTGAGCTGATCCACAGAAAGATTATTTCCGTTAACATTTACAACAAACCGATCGGCAACCAGTACATTTAATTCTCCCGATTTATTTTGATTGTCATATTTTTCGTAACCCTTATAACCTTCCCGTTTTGTAGTTTTTTCATAGCCGGTAGCAGTTTCCTTATCAATATCAGCCATGGACCACGCGGCCAGAGCCATTGTAGAAATGCCTGCTACACCGCCGGTATCAAATATTTCAACATGAGCAGATGCGTCACCGTCGCCACTATATCTTGCCTCGGCTTGGGAAATTGTAAAGCCCATCGCCCCGTTTTTTTCTCCGGTTGCTTCGGTTCTGTTCAGTCCTTCTGCTTTTTCAGGTAATAGTTCTTTTAGTTTTCTAAAATCAACCGGGTCAACAGCTTCTTTATTATGCATCGTTTTTGCTTTGTTGGCAAATTGCTGCAAAGCTTCTACTGCGTTAGCCGGTGCTTCTTTTTCTTTTTCCTCTTCGGCTTCTTTTTTGCCTCCGCAAGCAGAAAGAAATAGCACTGATACAAGACTCAGGGATAATATAAATCTGTTTTTCATAAGAGTAGGTTTATAAAATCTTCGGGATAAATGCAATTTAACAAAAAATATATTCTGTTTGACAATCATGCAGTTAACTACTCGATCCTTTTAATTACCCTACTCTTTGTATTGTTTTGTTTCTAGACTGTATGATAAAATACAGACCGAGAATGACAACAGGGATACTAAGAATTTGTCCCATGTTCAATGCATAATTTGCTTCAAAAGCTTCCTGATTTTCTTTCAGGAATTCATACAGGAATCTTAACGTGAATACCCAAACGAAGAAAACGCCAACCAAAAGTCCACGCGGTGTGTTTTCCTTGAATTTATTCCATAACCCCAGTAAAATGAAGAAAAGGATAAAGCAGGAAATGGATTCGTATAATTGAGCCGGATGTCTCGGGATCTGTAAAAACTCAGTGTTTTTCATAAAAATGAATCCCCATGGCACATCGGTTGGACGGCCAACAATTTCAGAATTCATCAAATTTCCAAAACGGATAAATGAACCTGCCAGCGCTACTAAAATAACCATGCGGTCGGCGATCCATAAAAAGGTTTGTCCAGTGGCTTTTCTGCTCCGTGAGTAAAGATATAATCCTGTGATAATACCAATTACAGCACCGTGACTGGCCAAACCGGCGTATGGTGGTAAAATGACTTCCAAAGGATTTTTAAATAATACTTCGGGTTCATAAAAAAGAAAATGCCCGACTCTGGCCCCCACGACAGTAGAAATTACCATGTACAAAGTCAGCGCGTCAATATCTTCCAGCGGTTTTCTTTCTTTTTTGAAGATATGGATCATAATTTGTTGCCCGATCAGAAAACCGGCAGCGAAGAAAAGTCCATACCAGCGAACGGGAAACGGGCCAAAACCCAAAGTTTGAGGGATTGTAAAGATTTCGGGATTAACGTCCCAAATTATATAGGAAATCATGCGTTTATGATGTTAATTGTCAAAGATAATACTTTACACAACGAAGCAAAATGAAATTTCTACTCATTGGACTGGTACGAATTTATCAGGGTGTTTTATCACCGTATCTACCCAATTCATGCCGTTATACGCCTACCTGCTCACAATATATGATCGAAGCCATTAGAAAATATGGTGTTTTGAAAGGTGTGCCGATGGGATTGAAAAGATTTTCAAGATGCCATCCCTGGGGCGGTCACGGGCATGATCCGGTACCCTGATTATTTTAAATTGAAAAATTATCCGATTGCCACTTTTCTCAATATTGAATCAATAATTGTCGTGGTTTTTACGCCATCCGCTTCTGCTTCGTAATTCAATAAAATCCGGTGGTTCATGATATCCGGTGCAAGCTCCTTAATATCTTCCGGCAAAACGTAATCGCGCCCTTCCAGATATGCCAATGCCTTTGCCGCTCTGTTTAAATAAATTGTCGCACGGGGAGAAACCCCAAACTGAATATATCGCGCTTCATCCCGCAAACCATAATCCAAAGGCCGACGGGTTGCAAAAACAAGTTCAATGATATAGCGTTCCAGCGTTTCTGAAATATTGACATTATTGACATTTTCCCGGATGGCAAAAAGATCTTCCTTGTTCAGAATCGGTTTGATCTGGTAGTCAAAATTGATATTCGACATCCGGCGCATTACTTCCAGTTCTTCTGTTTTATTGAGATAATCCACATAGACTTTCATCATAAAACGGTCAATCTGAGCTTCGGGCAACGGATAAGTTCCTTCCTGTTCAACCGGATTTTGAGTTGCGAGAACTACAAAAGGTTTATCGAGAAAATAAGTCTGGTCGCCGATTGTGACCTGCTTTTCCTGCATCGCTTCCAAAAGTGCGGATTGCACTTTTGCAGGAGAGCGGTTAACTTCATCAGCAAGAATAATATTGGAGAAAATCGGACCTTTTTTTACTTCATAATCTCCGATTTTTGGTTTGTAGATCATCGTACCAATTAAATCGGCCGGTAATAAATCGGGAGTAAACTGTATACGGCGAAAATCCAGTTGAAGCACTTTTGCCATTACGTTGATCGTCAATGTTTTGGCTAGTCCGGGAACACCTTCCAGAAGGATGTGTCCGCCGGTAAAAAGTCCTATTAGTAATCGGTTGAGCAGTCTGTCCTGCCCAACCACTACCTTTTTCATTTCGTCAAGTACTTCTTTTACCTTTTCTAAATACATGTAGTGTTTATTTTACCACGGATTTCCGGGGTTTAGGAAAGAATTTTATGTTGTCGACAATTGGTTGATAATCATATGCCACCCCTTCGGGGTTTTTTGATCGCAAGGTCAGATCACTGCTATAATAATGTCATCCCTTCGGGATTGAATTCAGACAAATAAATTATATCAAAAATCTGTTTTGACCTTCAATTATTTATCCCAAACCGCGCGCACAAATCTGTCTTTTCCGTGGATGTCACGAAGAATTTCTACCTTGTTATAGCCTCTTTCTTCAAAAACCTGTTTTGTTCCTGCACCAAAATGTTCGTTAATTTCTACATAACATTTTCCGCCGGTTTTAAGGTGATGAACACCGAAATCGGCAATCGCTTTATAAAATAATTGCGGGTCGCTGTCTTCTACGAAAAGTGCTTCATGCGGCTCAAAACGAAGTACATTAGGACGCATAGTTTCTGCTTCCGAGTATGTTACGTAAGGCGGATTACTCACCAGACAATCGAATTTGATAATATTTCCAGGTAATGGGAATGTTACATTCAGCATATCCTGTTTTGCAAACTGCACATCTGCAATGAGTTGTCTCGCATTTTCACGAGCCACAGAAAGTGCTTCATCCGAAACATCCCAGGCGTGAACAGTTACATGTGGAAGAAAACGGGCCAGAACAATGGCAATACAGCCACTTCCTGTACCAATATCAAGAATGGAAACGTCTTTATCAGGTTCAGCGTAATCGCGCGTTACCATCTGAACAAGTTCTTCTGTTTCCGGACGAGGTATCAAAACGGATGATGAAACACGGAATTCCAGTCCGCAAAATTCTGTTGAACCTATAATATGCTGAACAGGTTCGTTGTTATTCAACCGCTCGATAATTCCTTCCCAATCAGGCTGTGCAGTATTTTCAGGAACAGGGCGATCAACGAGCACGTCGATATTTCTTAACCGCATATAATGTTCCAGAAGCATGAACGCTATGGCCTGGGTTTCTTTAGGCGGATAAACTTTAATTCCACTAACAATATGTTGATATAACTGACGAGCCGAAGTCATTTTTAGTTGATTTTTTATTCTGATGTCGGAAAGTTAGCAAATTATAAGAACTCACGAAAGTTGAGTTTGAAACGAGGTTTGTATTTTTGTCAAATGAATGAGGATATCAAGTGGATGCAGCGGGCATTATTGCTTGCAGAATATGGCCGTGGAAGTGTCAGTCCCAACCCCATGGTTGGCTGCGTGATTGTACATAACGACGAGATTATCGGAGAAGGCTGGCACCGGCAATATGGTGGCCCGCATGCGGAGGTGCGTGCGGTTGAAGATGTGATCAAAAGGAATAATGAGCATCTGTTTTCCGAAGCCACTGCATATGTAACATTAGAACCTTGTTCGCATACCGGAAAAACGCCGCCCTGTGCAGATTTGCTTGTCAGTAAAAATGTGAAAAAAGTAGTTATCTGTAATGGAGACCCCAATCCATTGGTTTTTGGCAGGGGAATTTCACTTTTACAATCAGTTGGAATTGAGGTGGTTTGTGATGTTTTGGCTGATGAAGGGTTGAAATTAAACAAACGTTTTTTTACAAGTTTTATAAAAAAACGGCCTTATATTATTTTAAAATGGGCGGAAACTGCTGATGGTTTTATAGGTGGAAAAAACGGTGAACCCATTCAGATTAGTGGTGAATTTTCAGGCATGCGCGTGCATAAATGGAGGTCAGAAGAAGATGCAATTTTAGTCGGCTATAATACTGCGTTAAATGATGATCCGAAACTAAATGTCCGTAATTGGGAAGGGAGAAATCCGGTAAGAATTGTTTTGGATCGAAATCTTCAACTTCCGGATTCTTTAAATTTATTCGATAACGTACAACCAACGATTGTAGTTAATTATAATAAAGAAACGGTTCCTGTTACGGTCCCTGAAAGATATTCAGAAAATTTCAGTACTTCTTTTTTAAAAATAAATGAAGGTGAAAATGAAATAGAAGAAATGCTTTACCAACTTCATAAACGTGGTATTCAATCAATAATCGTAGAAGGCGGGGCAAAAGTTTTGTCTTCGTTTCTGGATTCTGGTTTGTGGGATGAAATAAGAAGGTGCCAGAGTTTAAAAACAATCGGCAGCGGAATCAAAGCCCCGCTGCCGAAAGGAATATTGACAGGTTCTGAAAAGGTTCAGGATGATTTGTGGAGTTATTATTTGAATGCCTAAATACTCCACATTTCCTCTTCCGAAGTCCAGATATCCCAGGCTTTTTCCGCCTGCATTTCCAACATTTTTAATCCGTTATGCACAACAGCTCCCTGAGCTGCGCCATTTTTCATAAAAAGCGTTGTAGTAGGGTTGTAGACTAAATCGTACAGGAAATGACCTTTGGAAATAAACTGATATGGTATTTCCGGGCAAGTCTCAGTTTTAGGAAAAGTACCCAGCGGCGTAGTATTAATTATCAGAAGATGGCTTGCCATAATCTCCTGCGTCAACTCTTCGTAAGTGATTGAATCCGCACTTTTTTGTCTGGATACTACTACATATTCTGTTTTCATATCTTCCAAAGCTGTTTTCACGGCTTGTGCTGCACCTCCGTTTCCTAACACCAATGCTTTGAAGTTACAGCAGGCTTCTCCGCGGCGGTCCATCCACTCGGAAATGGATTGTCTGAACCCGTAATAATCTGTATTGTAGCCCTTTGTGCTGCCGTCTGCAAAAACTTTTATTGTATTCACAGCGCCGATTCTTTCCGCAGATGCATCATCCAGATCGTCCAGAAAAGGTATTATTTCCTGTTTATATGGAATTGTAACATTTAAACCTTTCAATTCCGGATGTCTTTTTAGTAATGCCGACAAGTTTTCAAGCTTAGGCATTTCATAAAGATCGTAGCTGCAATTCAGGATTCCTTCCCGCACAAATTTTTCTGAAAAGTAACGCTTGGAAAAAGAATGTGTCAGGGGAAATCCTATTAAACCATATAAATCCATAAGTAACTAATTAGGGATCATAAATGCTGTTTAGTTTGGTTATCAGCAATTTATGATGTGGAAAATGAATTGTGTTTTTCGAAAAAAAATCCATTAGAGGCGACGAAGTTACTTCACTCTTTCATGAATAACAAAACACATTTTAGTGTCTGGAAATATGTTTTAAATAATAAATAAAACTTCATCGCTGAATTTATTTAACAGTCGTTTCTGACTTCTGAATTTTTGTAGTAAAAAAATATTAGTCTATATATTGCATCTAACTAATTTTTATTTGACATTAGAAGTAATTCTATTTTAACCCAGTAAAATACTTCTACTTTAAAAATTAGTAATATTGAAAAAATTCTACTTTGTTGCCACATTAGTTGTATTCATTTCTAATGCTGCATTTGCGCAATACCGGCTGTTATTAAGGAACGAATCGTTCACCCCGGAGAAAAATATTTCTGTGTCAGGCGTTGCTGAGCTAAACCGTAAAAAGATTTCTCTCAACCGGAAATCGTTTGTCATCATACAGTTTGAAGGAATCCCAACAGAAGCAGAAACCAGAGAATTAAACGAAAACGGAATACAGTTGCTCGACTATATACCAAATAACGCCTATTCTGCAACGACCACCGGAAATATTTCCGCCGCTGCTTTACAGCGAGTTAAGGCGCGATCAGTCATCGAATTATCTGCCGCACAAAAAATGCATGTTTCTCTTGCCAACGGAAATTTTCCAGCACACGCAGTCAAAGTTGCGGGTACAGTTGACGTTTGGGTAAGTTTCCCCAAGTCGTTTTCGTTTCAGGAAGTTTCAGATGAATTAAGAAACAGAAGTTTTTCGATCACTTCTGATCTTTTCAAGACATACGGAATACTGGAGTTGCGTATACCAGTCAGCCGTGTAGGCGAACTGGCTCTACTTCCTTTTGTCCAATATGTGCAGGCAGTTCCCAAGAAAGATACACCTGTGAATGACCATAGCACTGTAAATTCGAGGGCAAATGTACTAGGTTCTACTACATCCGGAAATCGTAATTTGCATGGAGAAGGTGTTGTAATAGGGATTGGTGATAATTCAGATCCGCTTTTACATGTAGATTTTACCAACCGGATTATTAACAGGGAAGCTGTGGAGGTAAGTGGATCTCATGGTCTGCATGTAATGGGAACCATTGGCGGCGCAGGTATTATCAGTGAAAAATATAAAGGTTATGCTCCAAAGGCTACTATCCTGGCTCATTATTATTCTAACATCCTGGCGTTTTTACCCACTTATGTCAAAGATTATGGCATGGTGGTAACCAATAATTCTTACGGCAATGATGTGACCAGTTGTGAGTCATTTGGTACTTATGATTTGTATTCGCAAATGTTGGATCAACAGGCTTTTCAGATGCCCTACCTGGAGAATGTTTTTGCAGCAGGTAATAGCGGAGCAAATACTTGCAGCCCTTTTCCAACAGGTTTTGGAAATGTTTTAGGAGGATATCAAAGTGCAAAAAATATCATCAGCGTAGGTAATACAACCTTGGAAGGTAATATTTCAGAAAGTTCAAGCAGAGGCCCGGCAAAGGATGGTCGGATCAAACCTGAAATTGTTGCGCAGGGAACAAATATTATATCAACAATTCCGACCAATGCATACGGATTATCATCGGGGACAAGCATGTCTACGCCAGCAGTAACCGGTAGTATTGCCTTATTATATCAACAATACAGAAAGTTGAATGGTGGCGCCAACCCAAAAAATGGATTGATAAAAGCATTAGTATGTAATGGAGGAATAGATAAGGGAAATGCAGGGCCGGATTATAAATATGGTTTTGGCTGGGTAAATCTTTTGCGTTCAGTAAAAATGCTGGAAAGTAAAAGTTATGCGAATGATTCTCTGACCAATGGATCTTCTAAAACACATACCATTTCAGTCCCTGAAAATACTGCGCAGCTGAAAGTAATGTTGTACTGGAACGATCCGGCCGCAGCAATCCTTTCGAGCCAGACTTTGGTAAATGACCTTGATCTTGAAGTTACGGATCCTTCATTAGTAAAGACTTTGCCAAAACTTTTAGACGCTGCTCCTGCGAATGTAAATAATCCGGCAACAACCGGTGCCGACCATATCAACAATATTGAACAGGTTGTAATTGATAAACCAGCTGCCGGAAATTATACGATCACAATTAAAGGAACGGCCATAAATCAAAATCCAAGACAGGAATATTTTATCGTTTATGACGCCGTTCCAATTGAAACGACTATTACCTATCCGATCGGAAATGAGCACGTTGCCAACGGTGAGTTGATGTACGTCAACTGGGATTCTTATAGTAATGATTCAAATGGATTTTCTGTTCAATATTCTGTTGATAACGGTTCTTCCTGGATTGATATCAACACGGCCGTTGATGCAAGCCTTCGTCAGTTAAGCTGGACAATTCCTTCCGTAACCACGAGTCAGGCGAAAATAAGGATTACAAAAAATGGTACAAATCAGGTGACTACCAGTGAAGCTTTTACTATTGTCGGCGTTCCTGCACCTGTGTTAAATCCTGTTCAATGCGAGGGATATATTGCTATGAACTGGGATGCGGTTCCAGGTGCTACCGATTATGAGGTTATGATGCTGCAAGGTGATGAAATGGTTTCTGTCGGAACAACAACTGACAACAATTATACTTTCAGCGGTTTGTCAAAAGATCAAACTTATTGGGTAACCGTTAGAGCGCGTATCAATGGAAATCCTGGAAGAAGAGGAATTGCCTTGTCTAGAAAACCTGATAGCGGAAGTTGTGCGGGAACGATGTCAGATAATGATTTAAAAATTGATGCAATTCTTACACCTGCATCCTCCGGTCGGAAATTGACATCCACCGAATTATCGGCTTCAACAAGTGTTAAAATCAGAATAAAAAATCTGGATGACGCAAGCAGTAACGAGAATTTCAATGTCAGTTATTATCTGGACAATAATCTTGTAAGAGAGCAGACGATTTCGCCTGTTATCGGTGCAGGAGGTACTTATGACCATACTTTTGACGTAACCACTGATCTTTCAGCTACCCGATCTTACGTGTTGAAAGTAGTAGTAAATAAAGCTGGTGATGCCGTTGCAGCAAATAATTCACTCACCAAAACATTTGTCCAATTAAGCAATGCCAGTGTGACAATGCCATTTTCTGATGATATGGAAGCATTGCCGCAGCAGGAATATTTCACCAGACAAATGGGTTTTTCCGGCTCGGATCGTTACGATTTTACAGGAAGTACGGCTTCCGGACGTATCCGGACTTTTGTCAATTCCGGTGTAGCTTATTCCGGAAACCGGGCACTTACCATGGATACTGATCGCTACATGGCTGATGGAAATACGAATTATCTGGATGCCACATTTAATTTATCTGCTTTCAATGCTGCTTCGGATGATATCCGGATGAATTTCAGATACAAAAATCACGGAGAAGCCAGCAGTGCAGATAACAAGGTTTGGATAAGAGGAAAAGATACTGATGCGTGGATTGAAGTTTATAATCTTTTTACCAATCAAAGCGGGGTTACCGAAGGTTATAAATTATCCGCTGATATTGAAATAAGTCACATTCTGGCGGCAAATGGTAAGTCATTTTCTCCAAGTTTCCAGATCCGCTGGGGACAATTTGGCAAACTTCTGGTTTCGGATGTATACAACGGATCTGGATATAGTTTTGATAATATTCAGCTGTTCCAGGTTTCCAATGACGCCCAACTTGTTAGTCTGAACAATCCTGTTGGCGGTTGTGGAATGGGAAATTCCGAGTTTGTTAAAGTTACGGTTCGTAATAATTCTGCCAATAATCTTTCTCAAATTCCGGTAAAATTCCAGATCGATCATGGTGCTATTATTACGGAAGCAATTACATCTCTAAGCGGAAAAACGAGTGTGGATTATACGTTCACGGCCACTGCGGATTTGTCTGGCCCTGGCCCGCATACTGTCAAAGTCTGGACAGATTTGTCATCAGATTCCAACCGCTCCAACGACGTCATTATTACAGAAATGTACAATTCTCCAATCATTTCTTCCTTCCCATATCTGGAAGATTTTGAAAAAGGAAGCGGATATTGGTATACAGGCGGAACAAACGTTTCTCTGGCTTACGGCACACCTTCATCTACCAAAATAAGCAGTGCTGCAAGTGGAACAAAAGCCTGGAAAACAGGATTGGCCGGATCTTATAGTGTAAACGAAACATCATATTTGTATTCGCCTTGTCTTGACGTTCGTGGTATGGTTGTGCCAACTTTAAGTTTCAATGTGGCACTGGATTTTGAAGATTGCGGAAAAGCAGCCTGTGATGTTGCTTATATGGAATATTCCACAGACGGAATAACCTGGCGCCGGCTTGGTGCAAACAATATTGGAACAAACTGGTACAATAAAACTTACACAAACAACAATGCATGGAGTATCCAGGATTACACGCGCTGGCATGTGGCAACCATTGCTTTACCAGCTGGTAGCGCCAATTTGCGCCTGCGTTTTGTAGTAAAAACCGACGGAGACATTACCCGCGAAGGAATCGCGATTGACGATATTCATATTTATGACAACCGTAACAATATCTATGACGGATCAAGTATGTCCGTAGCAGCGGTAAGTTCTGCCGGGGATAAGGAGTGGGTAAATTATACTTCCAACGGCGCGCTAATTGCCTCTGTGTATGCAAACAACCAAAATCTTGGTGCTACGGATGTAAGGGTATATATGAACTCCGGTTCGTCCATTCGCTACACTAACGGACAATATTATGGCAATAGAAATATCACGATCAAACCAACCAATTATATCCTTTCAGATTCTGTAACGGTCCGTTTTTACTTTCTTGATACGGAAATGGAAAAGCTAATTAGTGCTACGGGTTGCAGTACTTGCGGGAAACCTGCGTCGGCGGTAGAACTTGGGATTTCAAAATACAGCGATACCAACGACGCCAATGAAGACGGAAATGTTGCTAATAATAACAGCTCCGGCTGGTTATTTATCAATGCACCAAAAGTAAAAAAGGTACCTTTCGACAAAGGATATTATGCGGAATTCAAGGTTAAAAATCTCTCGGAATTCTGGCTTAGTAAGGAAACGATGGGTGTTGTAACGCCGTTGCCTGTTGAATTGCTCAGTTTTACAGCAAGAAAAAAAGAAGGTGCGGATTCTTCTCCTGATGTCATTACGGAATGGGTAACCTCAGCAGAAGTTAATTTCAGCCATTTTGAGGTTGAGGTGGCGAAAGGAAATGATGCTTTAAAACTCGGTCAGTTTACAAAACTTGGAGATGTTTTAGCCGACGGAAGTCCCAAAGCCGGCCAACATTATTCTTTTGTAGATTATGAAGCCAACAAATCGGATGTCAGATATTATCGTTTGAAAATGGTTGACCTCGATGAAACCTTCCAGTATTCAAAAGCAGTTTCCGTTGTTTTTGACAATACAATTTCATGGCAGGTTTACCCGAATCCTTCCAAAGATATTTTTAACATCGTATATCAGGCAAATGTTGGTGAGCAGGTTTCTGTGAATGTTATTGATTTGACAGGAAGATATTCATCAAAAAATAATTTGCCCGCAAACGGATCCATTCAAAAGCATCAGATTAATCTGGGATCTTCACAGTTTTCTCCGGGTCTATATCTTGTTGAAGTGGTAGCAGGAAAGAAAAAAGAAGTATTCAGGGTGATGAAATCTTCGAATTAAAGTAAAAACGCACAAGCCGAAAGAATTGGCTTGTGCGTTTTTTATAGTTCAGGTGCTTTTTAAATATGATTTATAAATTTCGGCGCAGTTCGTTTTTTCGAAGATTGTTCATAGGCATAAGCAATACTTAAAAGTCCCGGTTCGTCATAAGATCTTCCCAAAAACGAAAGCCCAATTGGGATTTCTCTTACCAATCCCATCGGAACCGTAATGGAAGGATAACCCGCCATCGCCGCCGGACCGTAAGACCCATAACCTGTCCAGAAATCACCGTTTACCGGATCAATACACCAGGATGGGCCAGTCGCCGGGCCGCACAATGCGTCAAGTTTTTGTTCGTCTAAATGCTGGTCAATAATTTTTCTGACACCAATTATTTTTTCATGAACTTCAAGATATTTGGCACTTTTCAAATCACCCCGCGTTTGTGAAAGTTCCAGAAGATCCTGAGGGAAAATGGGCATTGCCTTTTCCTTATGGTCGTTATTGAATTTAATAAGCTCTTCCAGTGATTTTACTTTGCCGTTTGCTTTGCTGAGGTAAGCATTCAAACCATCTTTAAATTCGTATTGAAGCAATGGGCCTTCGGAATTTCCCAGATCTGTTATCTTGACAAATTCCAGTTCAACAAGTATAGCACCCTTACTTTTCATTAAATCGATTGCGTCCTTAAAAAGAGAATCTACACCTTCGTGTTTTTTCAGAAAAGTTTTTTCAATACCAATTCTTTTTCCTTGTAAACCGTCTGCTTTTAAAAATTGCGTATAGTCAGTCAAAGATTTCCCTTTGCTGCTGGCAGTCACTTCATCATTTACATCAATTCCAGTCATTCCACCTAAAAGTAACGCAGCATCCCGAACGGTTTTTCCAAACGGCCCCGCGGTATCCTGTGTTTTAGAAATCGGTATAATACCTGATCTGCTAACCAATCCGACTGTTGGCTTGATACCTACAACGTTATTCATAGAAGCCGGACAAGCAATGGATCCGTTCGTTTCAGTCCCTACCGAAACTACACACAAATTTGCAGCAACAGCCACAGCAGAACCTGAGCTCGAACCGCAGGGAGAACGATCCAATACATAAGGATTTTTCGTTTGTCCACCACGACTGCTCCATCCGCTGGAAGACCGGTCGGAGCGGAAATTTGCCCACTCGCTAAGATTTGTTTTTCCCAAAATTACTACGCCCGCATTGCGTAATTGTTTCACGACAAAAGCATCCGTTTTGGCAATATTTCCTTCTAAAGCGATGGATCCGGCCGTGGTTTGCATTTTGTCCGCCGTGTCAATATTGTCTTTTAATAAAACAGGAATTCCATGTAATGGTCCACGGATTTTTCCGGCTGCTCTTTCCTTATCCAGTTCAGCTGCAATTTTTTGTGCATCCGGATTTATTTCAATGATCGCATTTATTCCGGGACCTTTTTTATCAATTTCAGCAATGCGTTCCAGGTATAGTTTTACCAAAGATTGAGAAGAAGCCTTCCCGGTTTCCATCATCGTTTTCAGATCATCAACAGTCAGCTCATTAAGTTTAAAGTCAGTTACATTTTGGGCACTATTTTTCGGATGATCTGTTATAGACTTGAAGTCAAACAGGGTTATACCAAAAAGTGACAAACCGGCAAATGAACCTGTATGAATAAATTTTCTGCGTTTCATAGAGCTGTGACAAGAGTGAATCTAAATATACAGGCTTTTCGTCCGATCCTGATTATGTTTTTACATGAAAAATATTAAAATCTGCAACAGAATTTCCTGCTTATCCGAAAGTATAAATAAGGTTTATTTCTGTTTAGTTGATTGAGCTTATGAAATCGCAATACATCCTTTCTATCAAAATGAAGTACTTTTTAGCATTCGTTTTTCTTTTGGGAAATCTCCATTGTTTTGCACAAATTTCCCGTCCCCAGCCAGTTTCGATGATTCTGGATACTGATATTGGTCCCGATTATGACGACGTTGGTGCAATGGCGGTTATGCATGTGCTGGCAGATCGGGGTGAAGTGAAACCGCTGGCTGTAATAGCCAGTAATAAAAACACATTGGTCGCACCAGCAATAGAAATCCTGAACACTTATTTCGGCAGACCGGAATTGCCTATTGCCGGTCCAAAAGGTAAGGCGCCGGATATGGGTGCATCACAAAAATGGCCGGAGATGCTGGCAGCAAAGTATCCCCATAAAATCAAATCGACTGACGAAACACCGGATGCGATCCAGACATATCGTAAAATTCTGGCTTCTCAGCCAGATCAAAGTGTTACAATTGTTACGATTGGTTTTCTTACTAATCTGGCTAATTTATTAGAATCGGAGCCTGACAAAATTTCGAAATTATCCGGTATGGATCTGGTGAAAAGAAAAGTGAAAGAGCTGGTTTCCATGGCCGGAGCTTTTCCAAATGGCAGGGAATTTAATGTATATATTGATTCAACAGCTGCGGAAAAAGTATTTACAAAATGGCCGACACAAATTATTTTCAGTGGTTTTGAAATAGGAAAGGAAATTAAAACCGGATTACGCCTGGTTGCAGATCAAAAACTGGAAAGTCCGGTAAAAGACGTTTATGCCTTGTCAATGCCGCAAAGTAAGGACGACGAGCAAGGCAGAATGAGCTGGGATCAGACGGCTGTGCTCGTAGGTATCCGCGGAGCGCGGCATTATTTTGATTTGAAAAGAGGGAAAATGATCATGAATGGAGGAAAGAATTCATGGAGCGACGATCCCATGGGGCCACATGCCTACCTGACACCAGAAATGCCGTTTAAGGAATTGACTATGGTGATAGAATCTTTGATGATGTTTCAGGGAGCAGGCAAATAATTTATGATTCCCGGAAAAGAAAAAGCGGACTTGCCTGAAATCAGCAAGTCCGCTTTTTCTTTGGATAACAGATTTAAACGACCATAGCAGTGTTATCAGCCTGGTTTTTTGCATCACCCACAGCATCCTTAATGATATCAAAATCATGGCGCAAACGCTGTGTGAAAAGTGCCACATCAAAACTGTGAACGACAATATTGGCTCCTTCCTTAATCCACTGAATCTGGCGTTCAGGTTCCAAAGAAAAATGAATACCAATGGCAAGTCCTTTGGCTCTGGTTTTTTTGATTATCGTTTTAACGGCCGCTTCAAAATCAGGATGGTCATATTGCTCCGGTAATCCCAGACTTACCGATAAATCATGCGGACCGATAAAAACGGCATCCAGACCTTTTACTGACAGTAAATCGTCCAGTTTTTCCATCGCCGGAACACTTTCGATATTGGCTATACAAATATTTTCAGCGTTGTGATTCTCAACATAACTTTTTACAATCTCGGGAATCGGCTCAGTTCCGTTTAGGTATTTTGTCAGCAATTCTCCTTTTAGCGGACGATATTTTGTCGCGCCAACCAGTTCCAAAACCTGATCAACCGATTCAAGATACGGAGCTACAATACCTAATGCGCCGCCATCAATAGCCTGACAAGCCAGAAACGGATCCGGACACGGAATGCGCACGATCGGTGTAATATTCAAAGCACGGAATTGCTGACATAAAACCGCTAGTTCATTTCTTCCTAATGGAATGTGTTCAGTATCGATGAAAACGAAATCTACCCCGGTGCGTTTGATGGCAGCAGGCCACATTGGTCCTGTTGATGTGATGCAGGTTCCGTATACGTTTTCGCCGTTTTTTAATTTTTGTAAAAGTCCCATTTGACAATCTTGTTGTAAGATATTTATTTTTTAATTAACCAGATTTCAGTAACCTGAGATCCTCTTTCTCCTTCGCCGCAGTTCCAGATGAAAGTGACTTCACCGTCTGAAATAGCCGCTTTCGGTACATCAAATTCATAAATCGGCGTTTCTCCCGTTTGAATAAAATCATGAACGGTCTGGCCATCATCCGTCGTCATTTTCATACGCGAACGGAATCTTCCGGTGTAGGCGATACGGATGCGGTAATCAGCTTTTGGATCAATTTCATCGTAATGAATTTTCAGCGGCTGGTCGTACAAAGTTTTTACCTGTTTCATCCAGACACGCGGCGTTACCTGTCCTTTAAATCCGGTTGCCTGAATTTCATCCACCCATTCTTCACCAACTAATCCAACGCCAAAACTTGTTCTGGGCGACAGCAAACTTCCCGGATCTTCTTTCCAGCTCAGATTCTGAACAACCCGGTGCCAGCTTTTAGAATCTCCAAAATGATCATAAAAACCACCAGGACCGGAATCTGTGCGATGCAGCATTTCATGAATTTTTTTCAGTCTTTCAGATTCGTCGGATATTTTCTCAATTTGTCCGAACTGATCCAAAAGCCAGGGCGCATCATTGAGCGGCATATTGATCAAGTCGATAAAATTTCCCCGACCAGACATGGCGCCATGTTTTTTAATAGTCAATTGTGCGCCGATACTTTTAAATAATGAATCTGCCAGGGAATGACATTTCGCCTGATAGTCTAATAAAATCGGTTTTTTCCAGGCAGTTTCCAAAATGCCTTTTGCTTGCTGAATTGATGCTAACGATGTTCCGGTTTTTGCATTTTCCAGAATTTCTTTCGCCTGCGATTCTAAGGCAGTTTCATAAATTAAACGCTGACGGGTATAAGCGTCAAAATACGCTCGGATCAATCCCATTTGAAAACGTGCAGTTTGCTGGACTTTCAGCGGTGCTTGTTTTTCAATTTGCTGCCATTGCAGTAAGGTCCGGTCTACACTTTCGTTAGTAAGTAACTCACCACGCCAGTTATTTTCCAGCGCGACAATTCCCTGTGCAAAAGTTTCTGTAAAATCCGGGCTTATGAACAAACGTGCGTAATCGCGAAGTGTTTCAATTACAGGCCGTTCCGGATCCCAATCCTGGTCGCTCCAAACAAATTTGTTGACGTCATCATTTGTTCCTTCCGAATAACTGATACTGCCAACGCCATATTGGTCAAAAGCGTTATGAATTGCTTTTTCATCGTGTGGGCGTGGATTGATACTTTCTCTTCCCAGCGTCATCGCATAAGCCAGATCCCAATTTGGGACAGGATATTGAGAGCTGTAATTATGGGTAATGTCCGGATAATGACGAATGGGAATGGAAGGTTTTACAAGTTCCCGGATTTTCTGCACCGGCAATTTTATCCAGGGACCAAAAACGACTCCGCCAAACCAGGAATATTCTTTATTGACATGAGAAAAGAACGCATCAAACCACTTTTGCGTCGGACGGAAAACTTGTGGGGAAACCCAGATTTTAGCCTTTGGATGATATTTTTTTAGTAAAACGGCTTCTTTTTCAAGCCAGGCAAAAAGAACATCCGGTTCCAGATCTCCCGGATCGCCGGCCGGTACAAAAACAGCATCGAGTTTTGGCAGAATGGAAAATATTTCTTCTCTTTCTTTCAGTTCTTTTTTGATTGAATCCGGATTTGCATAATCTTTCCCAAGGTTAGGATACCAGATGGAAACATTCAAGCCATATTCTTTACAAATTCTGGATTGTTCAACAATCATTTTGATTGCAGGCAGTTTCATATGCGGACTGGTGAAATCATCATCCGTTCTTGGCGGCATAATTTCAATACTGTTTGCACCAAAAAGTGAAAGATCCCTGATATACTGATCAAATCCTGCGACAGAAAATGCATCATAAGCATTGGTTTTTGGCCGGTATCCAAGCTGATGTCCACGAATCGGATAGCGCGGACTGGTAGCTATGGCGAGGTCTTCTTCAACATGAATTTCCCCCTGCCGGATTTCCATATTCCGTAACAAACGGCCAACACCATATAAAATTCCTCTTGCATCTTTTCCAACAATCAGAACGGTTTTTTCCGTTGGTAAAACCAAAAGTTTAAAGCCTTCACTTTTAATTTCTGGCAATTTATTCAGAGATGTTTTATAGGAATCTGCGAGTTTTGGAATATCATTTTCAAGGGCAACGATAATAGTTTCCTGTCCTGATTTTGGCAATTTTTTGACAATTTGAAATTTGATACCACTGCGCTTTTCAACTTCATTTTGCAAAACTTCCAAACTTCTCAGTAAAGTATTTTTATCCGAAACAGTCGTATATAGCTGTGCCTTTGAAAGGTCAAGTTTTTGCGCTTTTGCATTTTGGGTAAGCGAAAAAAAGCATGTAATGAATAAAAAGCTAAAAATGGACTTATGCATAATCATTTATAATTTGGTAACCAGTCATTTATTGCCGGTTCATTCAGGTTATAGTTTGATGAAAATCTTTTTTCTGTAAAGCAGCAGCGCGGGTATAAAATTGATTGATACGAAAAGTAAAGCATAAATCAGACTGGCCAGTTTTGGAGCAAATCCGACTGAAATGAAGGTATCGACAAAGTGCTGATTTAATGTTTTCTCACCAAAAGGCAAGAGATAAAGGAAAAGTGCAAAAACATCGGCGAGAACATAAATCGTGATGGCATTTGCGCCGAAAATGATACCGGGTTTTGTACCTTTTTTATAACCCAGAATATCAATTATAAAATATAGGGCACCAAAAAGCAATGCAGCGAAACCGGAAGTAACCAGGACGAAAGAACTTGTCCAGATATTTTCATTCACCGGAAAACCAAGTCCCCAGAAATAGCCGGCCGCCGCGGTGAAAAGCCCGATGGTCATCAGATAACTTACTTTTTCAGTTTGGGAATAATTGGTAAGCATTAATGCTCCCGCCAACATTCCGGTAATTCCTGTTACGATGGATGGAAAAGTGCTTAGAATTCCTTCGGGATCCCAGGTGCCCTGCCACATTTTTCCGGGTAAATATTGCTGATCAACCCAGGCTGCGAGATTAATACCGCGTTCCAACATTACTTTTCCATAACCCGGTGTTGGAATTAAATTCATCGCAAGACAATAGAGAATCAAAATCGTAACGCCAATGATTGCCTGTTGCTTCCAGTTTGTATTCAGAAATAAAATGGCGCAGATCAAAAACACGATCGCAATTCTGTGCAAAGTGCCGGTCCATCGTAAGTGCATCAAATCGAAATCCGGCATCATGTTTAGAAACATGCCTACGGCAAATATTTTTAAAGACCGGATGACGATCTTTTTATATAATTCGTTTTTAGGACTTTGATCTTCCAGTTTTTTTGAAAAAGCAAAAACAATGGAAACGCCCACAATAAAGAGGAAAAAAGGAGCGACAAGATCTGTGAAAGTAAGTCCGTTCCATTTGGAATGACTTAAAGTGGCATAAACATATTCTTCGCTCCCCGGAAAGTTTACCGTGATCATCAGCGCAATGGTAAAACCACGCATGGCGTCCAGGGAAACTAGGCGAGTTGGGGCATCACTGCGATTAATCATATTTTCCGTTTTTAGATTTATATACGGAGCGGAATATGTTAAGGGCTATCTTGTCAGGAAATCCTTTTTATAATGGTATGTTTTATTCAATTTGCAGTATTACAAATACGATTACGCGGGATATTTTATTTCCGGGAAATAACTTTGAAAAATCCTTAACGAATCCATTAACCTTACAAAATGAAGAAATCATTCTTATTATTTATTGCCTCGTTCGTGCTGCTGGCTGCATGCAGTCCATCAGGTAAATTTTCCAAAGAAGAAGCGCAGAAAATTGCCGTTTCC
The DNA here is from genome assembly GCF_015221875.1 of Dyadobacter subterraneus. Lineage (NCBI taxonomy): Bacteria > Pseudomonadati > Bacteroidota > Cytophagia > Cytophagales > Spirosomataceae > Dyadobacter > Dyadobacter subterraneus. The sequence goes on along the minus strand of NZ_JACYGY010000002.1, from coordinate 165,119 downwards.
TGGAAGCTGGTCACAAACTTTACGGATGTAGATGGCATGTTCCAGGCAAAATTCACGATTAAAAACGGAGGTAATATTGCCCTGAATGATAAGAATTGGACCTTGTTTTTCAACATGTCGCCCAGACCGATTCAAACCAATAAAACACCTGAGCCTGCTATTGTAGAACATATCAACGGCGACTGGTATAAACTGAAACCGGGCAAAGATTTCAAATTAAATTCAGGTGATTCCATGACTATTAATTATACCGGAACAGAAGGTGTGATTAAAGAAACGGATGCACCGATGGGATTGTATTTTGTTTTCTATGACAATGAAGGAAAAGAGCAGGATATCGTCGAGGTTGCTGATTTCAAAGTTGAACCATTTACTACAAAAGAGCAGATTTTACGAGGGAAAATGGATCTTGAACCACTTCCAACTGCGGAACTTCGTTACGATCAAAATCTGGTGATGTCAACTTTGGGTGCAGATCAGATTCAAAAGATTATCCCAGCACCAGTGAAAGTTGTGAACGGCACCGGCACTTTTAGTTTGAATAACGAAACGACTATTTATGCTGAGGCCGGACTTGAAGGTGAGGCAAAATATTTAAGTGAAAAATTAAAAACACTTACCGGAAAAGATTACCAGCCGCAAAGTGGTTTGCCAACAACGGGTGTAACCAACGGAATTATTCTTAAATCCGGAAAAATTCAGATTAACGGCATTTCCCGCGAGGCATATAATCTTGGGATAAATGCCAGTGGAATTACCATTACAGGAAGTGATGCAGCTGGTGTTTTTTATGGTATACAAAGTTTACTGGCACTTGTTCCGTTGGAGATTTATCAAAAACCTGCTGCTAATATTGCCTTTGGTTTTACACAAATTGAAGACGCGCCACGCTTCTATTTCCGCGGATTGCATCTGGATGTAAGCCGTAATTTCCAGACGAAGGAATCTGTAAAACGTATTATTGATTTATTGGCGACTTACAAAGTTAACCACCTCTTATTTTATACAACCGAAGATGAAGGCTGGCGCGTAGAAATTGACGGTCTGCCTGAACTGACGAAAGTAGGTGCACAACGCCAGCATACAACGAGTATAAAAACATCGGTTTTGCATCCTTCTTATGGTTCCGGTCCGTTTGCAAACGCGGAAGGAAAACATGGCAGCGGATTTTATACCAAAGCAGATTTTATCGATATTTTGAAATATGCAAATGACAGACATATCAAGGTTATTCCTGAACTGAATTTTCCTGGACACGCCCGCGCTGCGATCAAATCCATGGAAGCACGTTATGAGCGTTTGATGAAAGAAGGAAAGGAAAAAGAAGCCAACGAATATCGTTTGATCGATCCGGATGACAAGTCGGTTTATCTTTCGGCGCAGGCTTATAAGGATAACGTTGTAAGTGTTGGCCGTGAATCGACTTACCATTTCTTTGAAAAAGTGGTGGATGAAATGGCGAAAATGTACAAGGAAGCAGGTTTGACGATGGACACATTCCATACCGGTGGAGATGAAGTTGCAGAAGGTGCCTGGTCTGGTTCTCCAATGGCTGCGAAACTGATCAAGGAAAATCCTGAAATCAAAAGTCCGAAAAATCTTCAGGCTTATTTTTTCAGAAGACTGGTACCGCGTTTGGAAAAACGTGGTCTTAAAATCCATGGCTGGGAAGAAGTCGCGCTTACGAAAACGCCTGCGGGAAAATATCTGGCAAATCCTGAATTTTCTGGTCGGCAGGTAGTACCCTATATCTGGAACAACGTATTTGATGTGGATTTAGGTAATCGTTTGGCAAATGCTGGCTATCAGGTTGTGCTTTGTAATGTTACCAATTTCTACTTCGACATGTCCTACAACAATGATCCGAAAGAGCCGGGATTGTATTGGGCAGGTTTTGTAAATACGTGGGATAACTGGGCTTTTGCCCCTTTTGACATGTTCAAAACGACATTTTCAACAGGCATGGGAAAACCGATGAAAGAAGAATTTGTCGGCAAAGAGAAATTAAAACCAGAAGCCAGAAAAAATATTCTTGGTCTGGAAGCAGAACTTTGGAGTGAGACGATTAAGGGAAGAGATATGATGGAATACTCTATCCTGCCCAAATTGTTAGGATTCTCGGAAAGTGCCTGGTCTAAGGAAAGAAGCTGGGAAACGATTGAGGACAAAACAACACGCGACAAAGCGATTGCAACAGGCTGGAATGTTTTTGCCAATTCTATTGCACAAAAAGAAATTCCAAGATTGAGTTATCTGAACGGCGGATACAATTATCGTTTGCCGTTGCCGGGTGCAATTGTTGAAGGCGGAATGCTGAAAGCAAATGTAGATTTGCCGGGATTAGCCATTCGTTATACAACGGACGGTTCCGAGCCAACAGCTCAGTCGGCCCTGTATAGCAGTCCCGTAAAAGTATCGGGAACGGTGAAATTGAAAAGTTTTGACAAGGCCGGCAAGTCAAGTCGTTCAAGTATTGTTGAGGCAAAATAATCAGGATTTAAATATCAGTTTTTGATTAATTTTTAAAAAATTGATCAAAAACTGATAGCCCGATACTCACTAAAAAGACTATTAAATAAGCATATCTAATAAAATTAATCACTTCTGTTTTTTTAATGAATATAGGCGTAGATATCGGTGGGACCAACATGCGTGCCGGGATAGAATTGGGCGGATCCATTACCAGTCAGAGTAATGTGCTGCTTGAAAACAAGGAATCACTTTCCTCTACCTTATCCCAGCTCATGGATTTAATTCGTCCCTACACTAAATATCCGGTTAAAGGAATTGGTATTGGTGTACCTTCTGTGGTGAATGTGGACAAAGGAATTGTTTACAACGTAATGAATATTCCGTCGTGGGAAGAGGTTGCATTGCGTGATCTTGTTGAAAAAGAGTTTAATCTTCCTGTCTCAATCAATAACGATGTAAACTGTTTTACCCTGGGAGAGCATCGTTTTGGTGCTGCAAAAAAATACAAATCCGTTGTTGGGATGGCAATCGGGACGGGTATAGGATCAGGTGTAATTATTAATAATGAATTGTATCCCGGAAATAATTGTGGGGCCGGAGAAATTGGCATGCTGCCTTACCGGGATTCCATTCTGGAAAATTACGTCTGCAACCGTTTTTTTGAAGATACATTAGGAATGGATGCTTTTGATGCACATGAAGCGGCGATAAAAGGCGATTCCAAAGTCATAAAAATTTGGGAGGAATTTGGAAATCATTTGGGTGTTGTAATCAAAACGATCATGTATACCTATGATCCGGAAGCCATTATTTTGGGTGGTTCTTTGACAAAAGCACACAGGTTTTTCAAAACCAGCATGCTGGACAGTCTGAAAGATTTTGCTTATCCCGAATCCATCAAACGTCTTACCTTATTGCTTTCTGAAAACGAAAATATTGCTCTGCTGGGCGCTGCGGCACTAATGGATCAATAATCTTGACCGGACAATGGTATCTTGCAATTCCGTTAAGTATACCCTTTCAAACCCACCTTATGAAGCGAAATGCATTTATCGTTATACTGATATTACTGATTTTCTTTGTAATATCTTTCCTTACCAACATTTTAGGCCCAATCATTCCTGACATTGTTGAAAGTTTTGATCTCAGTATCGGATTGGCCGGTTTTCTTCCCTTTGCTTTTTTCGTGGCTTATGGCGTGATGTCGATTCCGGCAGGTTTAATGGTGGAGAAATATGGCGAAAAAACGGTTTTGCTATTGGCTTTTATTCTTTCTTTTGGCGGCGCATTGCTTTTTGCAGTGATTCCGGGGTTTTCAATTGCCTTGTCTTCGCTTTTCCTCATAGGTGTTGGTATGGCCATGTTACAGGTCGTGATCAATCCGTTGTTACGGGTAGCGGGCGGGGAGGAGAAATTTGCTTTTAATTCTGTTCTTGCCCAGTTATTTTTTGGAGCAGCTTCCTTCCTCAGTCCGCTACTTTATAGTTATCTGGTACTCAATGTACACTCTTCAAATTCGGGTTTTCTGATTGATATTCTGAATAATCTCGTTCCCGAAAATTTGAAATGGGTATCACTTTACTGGGTTTTTGCAGTCATTTCTTTGCTGATGGTTGTGATTATTGCCTTGGTGAAATTCCCGAAAGTTGATCTGAAAGAAGATGAAAAAATTGATGTGGGAAAAGCTTTTACCGAGCTTCTTGCTAATAAATCCGTGCTGCTTTTCTTTTTTGGAATTTTCGCTTACGTGGGTACGGAACAGGGAATTGCGAACTGGATTTCCAAATTTTTACAAACCTATCACAATGTGGATCCGGCTACAATTGGCGCCTCGGTTATCTCTTATTTCTGGGGTTTATTGACTATCGGATGTTTCCTCGGACTAATTCTTTTAAAACTTCTCGACAGCCGGAAAGTATTAATTTTCTTCACAATCGGGGCAATTATTTCTTTGCTGGCGGCTCTTTTCGGATCGAAGGAAGTAAGCTTATACGCTTTTGCACTGACCGGCTTTTTTGCCTCGGTAATGTATTCTGTTATTTTTTCACTGGCGCTTAATTCTGTTCCCAATCATCATGGCACATTTTCCGGAATTTTGTGTGCGGGAATTGCCGGTGGTGCTGTTGTGCCGCTGATCATCGGTGGATTGGGTGAATTGTTCGGATTGAAACTTGCCATGCTTTTCTTACTTGTAACACTTGGATATATTTTGAGTATCGGCGTTTGGGCGAAGCCTTTGGTTAATAATGATACGGTTAAAAGTTTTAAGGAATTATTTGCGTAGGGAAATTGTGGGAGAAAATTCTTAAATTCTAACCGGATTCTATTATTTCGAGCTTATTAGCGCACAATCTGTTATGTATAAAATTATCTTACTGATTGATTTTGCCGAGGAATACAGCAAGGCACTTTTGAAGGGTATTGCCAAATATTCCAGAGAACATGGGCCATGGATTTTTACCAGAATGCCGCTTTTTCACCGTGAAACTGTTGGTATTGAAGGTATTTTGAAATGGGCGCTGGAATGGGGTGCCGATGGAATGATCGGGCAATTTTACAATGATCCGAATATTGGAAAAATTACAGAAGCCGGGATTCCGGTAATTGCGCAGGATTTTAAAAAACGTTTTGATGAAATTCCCAACATTACCGGCGCACACCATGAAGCCGGTGGCATGGGCGCGGATTATTTTTTGAAAAAAGGGTTTAAAAACTTCGCTTTTTACGGATTTAAAGATATTGTCTGGTCGCAGGAAAGGGCCGAGGGATTTGAAGAAAGAGTAACGCGGGCGGGCTACAAAGTTCATTTTTTTGAACATAAAATGGCAAGGCCTTCCGAGCTTTGGTATTACAAACCCAATTCCATAGGAAAATGGCTTAAATCGCTTCCCAAACCTATTGCTTTAATGGCTTGTGATGATAACCAAGGCCAGCATATCACAGAAGCATGCCGACTATATGGAATCCGGATACCCGAAGAAATGGCAGTTTTGGGTGTTGATAATGACGAAATGATCTGTGAATTCTCCGATCCGCCACTGTCAAGTGTTGGTCAGGATGCAGAGAAAGGCGGATATGATGCAGCCAAATTATTGCATCATATGATCAAAAACGGGATGCATGATTTTCACGACATTATCGTAAAACCAACGCAGGTAATCACACGACACTCAACGGATATCTATGCTACTAATGATGATCACATTGCGGCATCGTTAAAATACATCCATCAGAATATTGATAAAAACCTGCATGTGGATGAAGTGGTAAAACAGGTGCCATTATCCAGACGAGCTTTGGAAAAACGCTTTATTGAAGTCATGGGTTATCCGATTTATAAGTACATCTATAATCTGAGAATTGAAAAATTCACACAAAAATTACTGGATACCGATATGTCAGTTTTTGAAATTGCGCTGGATATGGGATTAACAGATAGTAAAAATATAGCAAGACAATTCCGTCAGGTAAAAGGGTGCAATCCGAGTGAATACCGGAATCGCTATTTGGCCGGGAAATAAGTGTTAAAAATGTTTACTAAAAACAAAAACGGAGTCAGGCTTTCAAACCTGACTCCGTTTTTGTTTAACCAATTTATTAAAAGCTTTTCTACCAAATCACAATTCTCGAAGCTTCCGGTAAAATCATTTTACTTCCTGGTCCACAATTCCATGCATCCTGGAATTCTTTCAAATGCGGTAGCGGACCATTGATACGATCTTTTGCCGGTGCATGCGGATCCGTCTGGATTTGATTTTGCAAGGCTTCATTTGTGGTATTCATATGCCAAACTTGGCCCCAACCAAGGAAAAAACGCTGTTTCCATGTAAATCCGTCGATCGGTGCAGGTTCCGGTTTGCCTTTCAGTGATTTTTCCAATGCGTAGTAAGCAAGCGTTAATCCACCTAAATCTGCTACGTTTTCCCCAATTGTCAAAGCACCATTGATTTTAAATCCTGGTAATGCCTCAATTCCACTGAAATAGTCAATGTATTTTTTTGTCAATTTATCAAAATTAGTACGATCCGAAGCTGTCCACCAGTTTTTAAGATTTCCTTCTTCATCAAACTGAGATCCCTGATCGTCAAATCCGTGCGTAAATTCATGACCGATAACTGCGATAATACCACCATAATTGATCGCATCGTCAGCGTTTCTGTTGTAAAATGGCGGCTGTAAAATTCCAGCCGGGAAAACAACCTCGTTGTTCAAAGGATTGTAATAGGCATTCACTGTTTGCGGCGTCATCAACCACTCACTCTTGTCAACTTCTTTTCCAATTTTTTTGACACTTTCTTTATGTTGGAATAAAGAAGCTGAAATCACATTTTCAAACAATTTATCAGGAGCAATTTCAATAGAAGAATAATTCTTCCATTTGTCAGGATAACCGATTTTGTACGTAAATGCTTTTAGTTTTTTGTGCGCTCTCGCCTTTGTTGAATCGCTCATCCAGGTAAGTTTGTCAATTCGTTCACCGTAAACGCTGCGCACGTTTTCAATCATTTCAGACACTTTCTTTTTGTCTTCTTCCGGGAAATATTTCTTTGAGAAAAGTTTTCCTAACGGCATTCCCAAAAGCCCATCGGTTGATCTAATTGCGCGTTCAGTACGTGCTCTTTGCTGTTTAGTACCACGCATTACTGTGCTGAAAAAGTGGAAATCTTCTTTGTCAAAACTTTTTGGAAGATATCCGGCAAAGGTTGAAAGCAACTGCCAGCGGGTATATAATTTCAATGTGGCCAAAGGTGTTGCTTTTAACAAGGCATTTACACCTTTCAGGTAAGCGGTATTTTGTACAATGACCGTATCTGTTTTAATATCCTGCTTGTCTGCAAATTCCTGCAAATCAAAATCAGGAGCCAACAATTTGAAATCTTTAAAAGCAGTCTTGTTATATGTTTTAACAGGATCACGAAGTTCTACATTTGTTAATTGCAATTTGGCAACCTTCGTTTCAAAATCCAATATTGTTCTTCCAGGATTCGGATCTTTAAAACCGGCAAAACCAAACATGTTATCCACGTGTTTCACAAATTCATTGCGCACTTTTACGGTGCTGGAATCTGTTCTTTCATAGTAACTTTTTTCACCCAGACTCAATCCGTCCTGTCCTTCATACAGCACATTCATTTTGCTGTTTTTTAAATCACCTTCAACACCAAAACCAAGAACGGTAGAAACACCAACTTTTTGTAATTCTCCGGTAACTGAGGCAAGATCTTTCAGCGATTTTACAGCTTCAATTTTATCAAGGTAAGGTTTCAATGGCTCAATACCACGTTTTTCAACAGTTACAGTATCAAGAAAAGATTGATAATAATCTGCAATCTGCTGTTCTTCACTTCCCTTTTTGCGGTCTTTATTATCCGTAATTTCCTGAATGATTCCCTTTAATCTTACTTCCTTATTTTCTTTATCCAAAATACCAAAAGCACCCCAGCGACTTTCTGTTCCCGGAATTGGATTGAGTTTTTTCCATCCTCCGTTGACATACGTGTCGAAATCATCACAGGCTTTAACGGTTGAGTCAAGTGATGTTAGGGAAAATCCCGGGACTTTTTCAGTTGTGGATTCTTTGTCTTTTTCTTTGTTACAGGATGCACAGACAACGACTAAGGACGCCATCACAGACCATTTCAAAAAAGCTGATTTCATATTAAATAATTTGCTGTTGATTATACTATGTAAGCAAATGTAATTATTTAAACAAATAAGTTTATTAACATAATGATGATCGGTTTATCTTTATCGTTTAACAAAAAGTAGTATGGTTTCTGTGTCCCGACAGAAATTTTCTAAACACTTTATCGCTTATCAAATGAAAATAAAAGACATTCTCTGTTACGCCGCCCTTTTTGGTCTGGTTCTCACTGGTTGTAAAAAAGCTGAAAAATCGGAAAGGGATGTACCCTTATCGCCGATTGACGGTAAGGTTTTTTCACAACAAATCGCTGTTTTGGCTTCGGATTCACTGGAAGGCAGAAAGCCATTTTCAACCGGTGAAGAAAAAACGATTCAGTATTTGAAAACTGAATTTGAAAAACTGGGCTTGAAACCGGGTAATGGAGATAGTTTTTTTCAAAAAGTCCCGATGGTTGATATTATGTCAAAACCTTCCGGATCACTTGTTATAAAAAATAAAAAAGGAAATGTAACGCTGAAATATTTGGATGATTTTGTTGCCGCTTCCAGACGTGTACAGGATCAGGTTAAGGTTGAAAATTCGGATCTGATTTTTGCCGGTTACGGAATTGTAGCACCTGAATATGGCTGGAATGATTATGAGGGACTGGATGTGAAAGGGAAAACGGTTGTGGTGATGGTGAATGATCCGGGTTTTGTGGATAGTACTTTGTTCAAAGGAAAAACCATGACTTATTATGGTCGCTGGACTTACAAATTTGAGGAAGCGGCACGTCAGGGTGCTGCGGGAGTTTTGATCATTCATGATACCAAACCTGCGAGTTATGGCTGGGCCGTTGTTAGAAGTGGTTGGTCAAAATCAAAATTGTATCTGGATTCGGAAGATAATAATATGTCAAGAGCCAATATGGAAGGCTGGATTACTTCTGAATCAGCTAAGAAATTATTTCAGCTTGCCGGAGTTTCGGATACTTTGCTTATCCAGGCGGGGAAAAAAGGATTTAAACCGGTTCCTCTGAATTTAAAAACATCGCTTGTTATCAATAATAAAATTAAAAAATCAACTTCTAATAACGTATTGGCACTTTTGCCAGGAACAGATCGTAAGGATGAATACATAATTTATTCTGCACACTGGGATCATTTTGGAAAGGGTGAAGCAATCAAAGGTGATTCGATTTATAACGGTGCTGCTGATAATGCATCTGGAACTGCGGCTTTACTGGAAATTGCCAGTGCCTTTACCAAACTTAGTAAAAAGCCTTCAAGGTCGATTTTGTTTTTATCTGTTACAGCGGAAGAACAAGGTTTGCTGGGATCAGAATACTATACCTCGCATCCGGTTTATCCTGTCAATAAAACCGTCGCTGATATCAATATGGATGTTTTGCAGCCTTTCGGGAAAATGAAAGATATCATTTTGGTAGGAAAAGGACAATCCGATCTGGATGATTATGCCGAGGAAGCTGCGGCAAGGCAAGGACGTACCACACGTGGCGAACCGGATCCATCGGGCGGTTGGTATTTCCGTTCTGATCATTTCAATTTTGCAAAAGTTGGAATTCCTGCATTATATATTGAAAACGGTTCAGTTTCTGTGGAGCATGGAGAGGCGTGGGGAGAAGCGCAGAAAAAAGAGTATAACGATAACAGGTATCATTCGCCAGCCGATGAATATTCTCCTTCTTGGGATATATCAGGAATTATAGAAGACATGCAATTGCTATTCAATGTGGGGTATAGTTTAAGTAACGAAGCGACTTTTCCGGGCTGGAAAAAGGGTTCGGAATTTAAAGCGGTCCGGGATAAGTCAATGGGGAAATAACATTGTTCATAACTTTGAGCTAACAGCTAACTACTGAATTCCGCCCATCCAGTTTTTTACCGGTTTCCAGAATAACAACAGTAGTAATCCGAATCCAACAGAGAATAAGGTTACCTGATGGAATAATGCCGGCATTTGCTGTAAATTTTCTTCATCAAAACCACCTGCAAACAAACCTGCGATAAGGTTTCCAAGTGAAGCAGCCACAAACCAGACGCCCATTAACTGGCTGACATAACGTTTTGGTGCCAGTTTGGTATAAGAACTCAACCCAACCGGACTCAGACAAAGCTCGCCAATTGTATGTGTCAGATAGGTAAATGTCAAAAACAGGGGAGAAGCCAACTGGCCGGTTACAGCAATTTTAGATGCCATTTCCATGATAAAAAATCCGGTTCCTACAAGTAACAGTGCGATGGCAAATTTAATCGGCGTCGCCGGGTTTATTCCTTTGGCAGAAAGATAAATCCACAAACTTGCCATAACCGGGGCAAAAATCAATATGAAAGTCCCGTTGAAATTCTGGAACCAGCTTGAAGGCATTTCCCAACCACCAAAAGTACGCTGTGTATAGCGTTCTGCAAAAATCTGAAGGGAAGAACCCGCTTGCTCAAATCCAGACCAGAATATTGCTGCGGCAAGGAAGAAAACGATTAATACATAAATTCTTTTTCTTTCAACCGGATCTAATCCTCCTGCAACGAGGATATAAATGAAGTAGAACAAAGAAACGGTTACGATGATAATACCTGCTCCTTGCGCGAGACCCTGAGCGGTGGTCATATCGATGTATCCTTTTAATTGTAAGGCCGATAGGAATAAAACCAGCATGGCAACAAGACCATAACCAAGTTTTTTATCTGAACCAGATTTCGCAACAGATGCGGGAGTACTGATTTTGGCGGCTGGAACTTCTCCAAAACCTTGCAGATATTTTTTGCTTCCATAACGGAAAACAGTCAGCCCAAGTAACATGCCGACAGCAGCTGCGCCAAAGCCCATGTGCCAGTTAATTTTCTGACCTAGAAATCCTACAATTGTAATCCCTAATACCGAACCGAGATTTATTCCCATATAAAAAATGGAAAAGGCTGCATCGCGTCTTGCACCGCCTTCCGGGTATAATTCACCAACAATTGAACTGATATTGGCTTTCAGTAACCCTGTTCCGATAGCCACAGTGATTAAACCAATAAAAAAGATACCGGTGCCTCCCGGAATTGCGAGAATAATATGACCGATCATAATGACAATCCCGCCATACCAGATCGCCTTCTTTTGTCCAAGAATATTGTCGGCCAGCCAGCCGCCAGGAAGTGTTAATAAGTAAACCGAAGAAGTGTATAATCCATAAACAGCAGCAGCTTCGGCGGCTTCAAGACCCATACCGCCTCTGACATTATCCAAAAGAAAAAGCAGAAGAATGGCCCGCATGCCATAAAAACTGAAACGCTCCCACATTTCAGCAAAAAACAAAACATAAAGACCGCGAGGGTGCTTCTGTGATAGAGTCGAAGTCATAAAGAAAATAGAAGTATTTTATTTGGCAATACGCTCGTGCCAGGTGGTTTTAATAGCGCAAGATAGGAATTATGACCAAATTTTAAACATTTATTTGTTTAAGCAATTATTTCGGGTTTTTAGATTGAGGCTGTAATAAAATAAACTGATTACGTGCTACATTTATTTTCTTTGGCATAAAAAAGCCGGAGAACAAGGTTATAAATCCTGTTCTCCGGCTTTGATTAACTATCAACTATTTTACTTCACAGAAAATGATCCTTGTCCAACCTGAAATCCTTCTGAATACAATTCAATTGTATACGTTCCGGATTTGAAAGCGGCATTTCTATCATACAGGATACTCACATCCTGGTTGTTATTGCTGTAAAGCACATCCTGGCTGATCGTATAACCTTGTTCCTGACCGTTAAAATCAAATTTGCCGGAACCAGTTGCGTCATCAGCGATTGTTGCACCGCTTGGATCAATCACGCGCAGATATATTTTTTTGCTGTCTGTTTGAGTCAACGGATTTTTTTCAAGGATAAAGTCTACACGAATCTTATCAATACGTTTCGATTTTACATTTTCTCCCTCACGAACTTTTCCTTTTGATGAAATTGCATACACTTTTACGTTACGTGCACGCAGAGCGGCAGCCATTGTAACTTTGGATTCCAATTCCGCATTTTTTGTTACTACACCTGAAAGTGAATCTGAAACAGCTTTTTTGCTGGTTTCCAACTCCGCTTTTTCCTGAGTCAACGTCTCAGTTTTACTGATCAGCTGTTGGTTTTCTTCTCTCAGCTGTGCAATTTCTTCGTCTTTTTTAGTAAGGAATGTTTCGTATTCCTTGATTTTGTTTCCTAGTGTAATTGTGCCTTTGCGTAATGCTGCACGATCTTTTTCTAAATCAGCTTTGGCTTTTTGGAGTTCTTCAATGTTTCCGCCAAGTCCTTGTACTTCAATAATTTTTGCATCAAGTTGTTTTGAAATGGAATCGAGTTTGATCTCGTTCATTGCCAGTTCATTCACACGAACTTCCAAATCTGCTTCCTGTTTTGTTGTGATGTTCCGTTCCTGATAGTATAGATATCCAAAAACGGCAGCAACAACGGTCATAATGATTAAGCCAATAACAAGGCCTGTATTATTCTTATTCTCCATAACATTTAATTTAGGTTAAACTTATTCTTGTAAATGTTCTATTAAATAACTGTGCCAGAGTATACGTTTGAGCTCATTGGATATCTTAAACGCAAAAAACCGTTCGAAGTACCTGACTTTGAACGGTTTTCTATTTGATTTTATATTTTAGACTAAAAACGGGATACCGCTTTTTATTAAAAAATGACGAATAATTCCGCAATTAGTAATCCCCTCCGGCTCCTCCACCACCAAAACTACCACCACCAAATCCGCCGAAGCCACCACCATCTCCTCCTCCAAAACCACCGCCCCAGTTTCCTGACGAGCTTCCACCACTTGAATGTGTTGTATATGGAAAGAAAATAGGTCCACCGCCCATATTGCGGAAACCACCGCCTCCGCCGCCTTTATTACGTGAAATGATGAAAACTATAATGATGAAAACAACAACCAGAATTAATAACGGTGAAGTACCACCACTTTCACCATCATCTACTTGTTTTGCATCCGCTTTATATTCTCCTGTCGCATATTTGATAATCATATCGACGCCTTTATCAAGGCCGCGATAATACATACCATTTTTAAATTCCGGTGTCATTACCTGGGTAATGATCCTTTTCGCGATCGCGTCAGGTACTGCACCTTCCATTCCGTAACCTGTACTGATATAAATTTTTCTATCGGTAGAAGCCCAAAGAATTACGATACCGTTATTTTTACCTTTCCCCCCAACGCCCCATTCTCTTCCGAGTTTCAGCGCATAATCAGCGATTGGATAATCTCCGGTTGTAGGGACAACCACAATGGCGATCTGTGAAGAAGTGGAATCATTGTAGGCATCCAGTTTTTGTTCAAGCGCACTGATTTCCGTTGGGTTCAGCTGCTTGGCAAAATCATTCACCAGACGAGGTGGATTTGGCTTCGCCGGTACATCCTGAGCCACAACGCGGCAAAGGACAAATAAAAACATAAAAGAAAAAATGATGTATTTTTTCATAGGAATATTTACCCGAAAGAAATATCGTCAGGCAATTCATTAACATCGTCTGAGCGATATGGGAAATGAGTTTTTAGTTGTAAACCGGCTTCTTTTATTCCTGCACAAAGTCCTTCTGTATATTTGCTTTGAGAGAAATAACTGCGAAGCAAGTCCTTGGTGCTGTTCCAAAAATCAGCTCCAACTTTTTCATTGATACCTTTATCTCCCAAAACTGCAAATTTCCGGTCTTCGTAAGCAAGGTAAAAAAGTACTCCGTTCTGTTCAGCCGTTGCGTGCATTTTCAAAAGTCCGAATACCTCTTTTGCTCTTTCCAGAACATCTTCGGTTTCACATTTTTTTTCAATATGCACTTTAACTTCACCAGAAGTTTGTTTTTCAGCTTCCTGAATTGCAGCAATAATTTGCTTTTGTTCCTCTTCTGAGAAAAAAAGTGAATCAGGCATGGATTAGTTGAAAGTTGAGAGTTGAAAATCGGGTTTCCGGATTTTTCGGAAACCCAACTCTTTATATTAGAACTTGACGGTTGGAGCGTTTTCAGAGCCGGCTGCGGCTGTGAAGTAACCTTTCTGCGCGAAACCGAATACCCCGGCGAAAATATTGGTTGGGAAAGTACGTACTTCCTGATTGTAATCTTTTACAACTGCGTTGAAGTCGTTACGGGCAACCGCGATACGGTTTTCAGTTCCTTCCAATTGTGCCTGAAGTTCCAAAAAGTTCTGGTTTGCTTTCAGGTCAGGATATTTTTCAACTGATACTAAAAGACGTGATAAAGCACCGCTTAATTGATCTTGTGCACCCTGGAAGTTTTTGATATTTTCAGGCGTAAGCTGGTCTGCGTTGATTGTTGTTGAAGTTGCTTTTGCGCGGGCTTCAATAACGGCAGTTAAAGTACTTTTTTCAAAATCAGCTGCACCTTTTACTGTATTTACCAGGTTAGGGATAAGGTCTGCGCGGCGTTGGTACTGGCTTTCGACTTTTGCCCATGATTCTTTCACGACTTCATCTTTACCTACCAGGCCATTATATTTGCCACATCCAACAAATCCGAAAATCAGGAGAATGACAACAACTGCGATTAGTCCTTTTGACATTGTAATATTTGATTTAGAGTTAATGATTGGGTCCAAAGTTGACCAAAGCTAGCAAAATCTTTAAGAAAAACTACATAATCGGTAACGGGGCATTATGCAACGCCTTAACCAATGATGACAGGATCAAATGCTGCCAACACCTGCGATCGTATTCCATCTTACCCAGTTTCCTGAAACATTATAGTCAATCAGGTAACTTTCAAAGAACATAGCTCCCCAGGTCCAGTTGATGCCAAGGTCATTGGTCAGGTAATCAGCGGCCAGAGTTCTTTCGCTTGCTGTAAGATATCCCGTTGAAGTTAACTTTTTGATGGCAGCATTTACTTCTTCATTCTCGGTTTCGGCATTTATCCATTTTTCAAACAGTGGAAGTTCATTGAGCCAGCGTTTGTTGATTTCATGTTTTATTCCGCCTGGTTTGAAAAGTCTTGAACCATGGCGAAGCAAAGTCCAGTTGGAGAAATCTCTTTTTAAAAGATCTTCAACAACAATCTCTACATTGTCATTTTCAGACAAGTAGGGAAGAAGCTTTGAGTAAATATATCGGGGTGATAAACATCCTAATGAAAGCCAGGTTGATAATTCGTAATCGATAACGGGTTCAGAAGAAGTCAGTGCTTTGCCGGTTTTGATGTTTTCTTCAATAAACTGATCAAGCTTGGCAAGTCCGGCAGTTTCTCCGCCTTTTTGTAATGATCCGGAAGATTTTTTTTCCGCATCAATTTCAAAAGGATCAATAGAAAGCATTGGTAGCGACGGAATCAAACCAGCTTCGTAGCCTTGAGGCAAATTGATATGTTTTGGCTCAGGAAATATCGTTTTTACTTTCAATCCGGCTTTCATTTTTTCGTAAAACTCCGGAAAATCAAATGGCAGTTTTGCGATTGAGAAGGGCAGATCAACGGCACTCCCCAGTGTAGTCATCCAGAAAAGTTTAATATCAACGTTCATCACTTTGATATTTTTACTTAATGAAGTTTCAACACTTGTTTCGTCGGGAGCAATTTCCTTACTCGTATAAATGTATTGCGCACTATATTCTTCCGCGAGCTGAGCAACGATTTTTTCTGGCTCTCCAACACGGATCAACAAATCTCCCCCTTTTTCACGCAGGCGATTTCTAAGTTCCAGAACAGATTCCAGTAGGAATTGAGCTCTTAATGCCCCTGCTCTGCGAAAACCAAATTTTGTTTTGTCAAACTGACGGGGATCAAAAACATAAACCGGAACAACTTCCTGTGCAGCTTGTGTGGCAGCAAAAAAGGCTTCGTTATCATGAAGTCTAAGGTCGTTACGGAACCAATAGATAATGCGGTGAATCATTGAAGAAAATAATAGAAGAAAAATTTATTGTTTGTCTTGCAAGTACATTAAGTCTTGTACTCCAATTAAAGTTGCACAAATTTAAGAATGCAAGGTGGCAATGAAACAAAGAATCCAACAAAATAGTCTCCTAAGAAACTACTTTGTTGGATTTTGATAATTTTAAGACTGAAAATCAGTAACTCAAAATCGTAAATTCTGTACGACGGTTACGCTGATGTTCTTCTTCTGTTTTTGCATTTGGAATAATCAGCTGGCGTTCACCATATCCTTTTGCAGTTAACCTTTCAGCAGCAATTCCTTTCAGATTTAAATATTTTACAGCCGATTCAGCTCTGTTTTGTGATAGCGTCATGTTATATGCATCCGTGGCACGGGCATCCGTATGTGAGCTAAGCTCGATATTCATCGTTGGATTATCTTTCAGGATCTGAACCAGTTTGTCAAGTTCAACGGCTGCATCCGGGCGGATGTTATACTTATTTAAATCGTAGTAAATATTGTCGAGAACAAATGTTTTGTTCAATTCAAGTCTGTCCAGCTTGATAGAAACCTGATACGTAGTATCCGTTAAAGCTTTTGTTAAAAAGATAGGCGGAATGCTGCGTCCGTTCATGGAAAACGGTTCTCTTTTGCTGATAAACCCTTTTTTCGTTACCAAAAGAACGTAAGATTTGCCTTCTTCCACCGGCTGAGTCCCGAATTTACCAGCAGCATTTGTTTTCAGTTCAGTGATTTGCGTATCGGAAGTATCTGGCAAAATATGCACAATGGCAGAATCGATTGGCGTCGGATTACTTGAATTGTCGTACACATCACCCGCCAGGAAGTACCGGACTGATTTCAGTTTGCCTTCGATATAATTTGGATTTTGTGGATTCAAAGGATCCATCGGATCTTTTACGGCAATGGTAGTATCCGGTGCTTTTGGTGTGTAGAAGTAATAAATATCGTCATCACCTTTTCCGCCTTCACGGTTAGAAGCGAAAAATCCCTGGTCTTTATCTTTATAAAATACCAGTCCAAAATCATCCTGCGGACTGTTAAATGGTAATCCAAGGTTTTCAATCGTAATGACGCCCTGGGTACGCGTTGCAGAAAATAAATCAAGTTTTCCTAAACCCGGATGTCCGTCAGAGGCAAAATAAAGTTTTCCGCCTTCGGCAACGTATGGGAACATATCATCACCAGCGGTATTGATATCACGACCCATATTTACAGGCTTGCTAAAACGGCCGGAAGCATCAATATTCGTTCTGTACAAATCGATACCACCTGCTCCGCCAGCACGGTTAGAGGCAAAATATAATGTTTTACCGTCACGGGAAAAAGATGGAGAACCATCCCAGGCAAGCGAATCATTTATTGGCAAAATTGCTGGCGGAGTCCATTGACCGTTTACATTCCGGCTTTGATACAAATCCACATCAGCAGTTCCTTTCTTTTTACCCGTGTTACCACGGGCAAAAATTAACGTTTTTCCATCCGGACTAAAAGCAGGAGAACCTTCATTGGCATCAGGAGCAAAAATATCTTTGCTAAATAATTCAGATGTTCCCTGTGTTTCACCTGCATCTTTTGCCAAAGCTATTTTGTACAGCCCAAGCATGGATTGACCGTTATTCTTATAGATTTTCTCTTTTTTGGAAGAAGAAAAAACAAGTTCATTGCCTAGAACAGTAGGTGAGAAATCGGAACCGGTACCGTTAAAAGGAATATCTTTCAATTTCACATCCGGCATTTTTTCAATGCTCAGTTTATCTGTGATTTTAAGGATTTCAATTTCGCGTAAAGCTCTTTCCTGTAAATTTTTCGGAGCAGTTGGCGCTTTGGCAAATAATGCAAACTGGTCCGCAGCTTCTTTATATTGACCAGCCGTTTTTAATGCATAGGCATATTGGAATTGCGCTTCGGGATTTGTCACGCCGGCATCCAATGCTTTTTTATAATAAGGAATTGCCTGCTTGAATCGGTTGGAAAGACGGTAAGATTCTGCAATCAGGAAACTGGTCTGGGTTGGTTCGTAGTTGGCGGCAGCCGCTTTTTCCAATCCTTTTATAGCAAGATCATACTCGCCGTTATCAAATTTCTTTACTCCGTCTTTGTAAGCCTGCATGGCAGAATTACAACCAGCCAACAACGTGCCCAGTACCAGAATACTAATAACGAGGGTAAAATTACACCGCAATATTTTCATATAATTATGTATAAATGCTAACGAATTTGATGAGCGTTTATGGGTTCTAAAAGACAATACTACTAAACAACGTTTGGAAATAAAATTCTGGATATGAAGGACAAATATTTTTAATGAAAAAATAAAATCACCCTCCTAAAATAGCAACTCGCTGGCATTAAATAAAAGTTCGGCGTTATTATTTGTTTAACAACAGTTACAAACCTTAACTATTTTCTCCTGTCGACTTTTGATTTTTTATTTTTTCAAATAATATTTTCGTTCAGGAAATTTTGGACGCCACTTTTTCACGTTCCTCTTATTTATCGAAATATACCGTTCTTTTGTTGCAAAGTAAGTTTTTAATATAACAAAACCTGCTATCAGCACCGCAATTCACAAAAGTGAAATCTTTGATGAGACGGTTTTATTTGATCAATAACGCTTTTGACATGACGTTTATATGTCGGTCAATTAAAAAAATATTATTAACATTTTGTAAATCAGTCTTAGTCTGTTACTTTTGCAGTCCGATTTTTCGGGAAAACCGTTTGTAAAACAATCGATTAGTTGATTAACTAGATTAAAATCAATTCATTAAATGCCAACTATTTCACAATTAGTCCGTAAAGGTAGAGAGACCATTACATGGAAATCCAAGTCACCGGCTTTGGATTCTTGCCCTCAGCGTCGTGGAGTATGTACTCGTGTATATACCACAACGCCAAAGAAACCGAACTCAGCACTTCGTAAAGTTGCGCGTGTTCGTCTTTCTAACAACAAAGAAGTGAATGCCTACATCCCAGGTGAAGGCCACAACTTGCAAGAGCACTCGATCGTTTTGATCCGTGGTGGTCGTGTTAAAGATTTACCAGGTGTTCGTTACCACATTATCCGTGGTGCATTGGATACAGCTGGTGTTAACGGACGTAAACAACGTCGTTCTAAATACGGTGCAAAACGCCCTAAACCAGGACAAGTTGCAGCACCGGTAAAAGGTAAGAAAAAATAAAAAGTAACTCTCTCTGCTTTTATTAAAGAACTATTCTGATAAATAAAAGGGAAGTAATCCTGGATTCTGTTCAGGGTGAATAAGTTGCAAAACGAAACCTCGTGTAAAACATTAAGTACAAAAATGAGAAAGTCCAAACCAAAGAAAAGATATATTCTGCCTGATCCTAAGTTCAGAGATGTACAGGTTACAAAATTTGTAAACAACCTGATGCTTCAAGGCAAGAAAAGCATTGCTTTCACAATTTTTTATGACGCGCTGGAAGTGGTTGAGAAAAAAACCAGCGAAAGTGGTCTAGAAACTTGGAAAAAAGCATTGAACAATGTAACTCCATCTGTTGAAGTAAAAAGCCGTCGTGTTGGTGGTGCTACTTTCCAGGTTCCAACTGAAGTACGTCCGGAACGTAAGCAAGCTTTGGGTATGAAATGGTTGATCAACTACGCTCGTAAGCGTGGAGAAAAAACTATGGTAGACCGTCTGGCTGGCGAAATCGTTGCTGCTGCTAAAGGTGAAGGAGCTGCTGTTAAGAAAAAAGACGATACGCACCGTATGGCAGATGCGAACAAAGCATTCTCGCATTTCCGTTTCTAGGAAGCAGATTAAAATACAATGTGAAACAGGTGCAGCATTTTTTTATGCTGTACCTGTTTTTTTATATATTAAACCTGATTTAAAAGCTAAATCAGGTTTCCACCCCAAACGTAGCCGCGGAAGTCATTTGCTGATTGATGTCTGCCAACAAGAAAGAACTCAGACATTCCTATACCGGCAGCTCGTTTCTTAAGAACTATCTCGTCATGCACGGCAGGAGTCTCTTTTACTTCAATTGCTATTTGGTTATTCAGTATAAAATCAATTTCCAGTCCTGTTGTTTTTTGGTAGTACTGAATTGTTCCTAATTGACTTAATTGCAATGCGATAGCATTTTCGAAAACTTGTCCGCTACTTACCTGAGCAAGTTCCTGCAATAGTCCTGTATCTGCCAGGTATACCTTTTCTTGCTTGGATATTTCACGATCCACGTTTTGCGTAAATGTGCCAACCTTTTTTATGAAATAAGTATGTTCCAGCAGGCTTAGATATTCCTTTATCTTGATCCTGTTTATCCCGAGAATACTGCCAATTTTACTGTAATCCAATCTACTTCCTGTTCTTGAGGCTAATAATCTAACAAGTTTGTAAAGATCATCAGAAGCGGAAAAGTCAGATAGCAGTTTGATGTCGAGCTCGATGTATGCGTTAACTACGTCTTTCAGATAAGCTGTTTTATCCGCTTCGGTTTCTGCCAATACAACTTCCGGGAAACCACCAAAACGGATAAATTGTTCATATAATTCTTTCCACTTCAAGTATATGCTAAGATGAAAAGGTTCACGGGATACCGATTTGAGCAACTTGATATTCTCTTCGTGAAAAGCAACGAATTCCGGAAAAGTCAAAGGATACATTTCGAAAATTCGTTTTCTACCTGCAAGGCTTTCAGAAAAGTGGTTTTTGAGATAGAATGAACTGGAACCTGTCACGATAAATTTTACATTATACGTGTCAAAAAAATACTTAATCACACTTGTGCTTTGTGGCACCAATTGAATTTCATCCAGTGCAATCACTGCCGGTTCTGAAAGATTTATTCCTTCAATTGCCAGACCAATCTCAATATCTTTTGTGTTTGATTGATTAAACAGATATCTATTCTCAGTTCTTTCAAGATCCAGATAGATTTTGTTTTCATGATCGACC
This sequence comes from Dyadobacter subterraneus, assembly GCF_015221875.1. Lineage (NCBI taxonomy): Bacteria > Pseudomonadati > Bacteroidota > Cytophagia > Cytophagales > Spirosomataceae > Dyadobacter > Dyadobacter subterraneus. The sequence continues at coordinate 144,179 of NZ_JACYGY010000002.1, read as the reverse complement.
TGGTTAAGTAAATATTTCAGGGCAGTAGATTTACCTACTCTTCTCATCCCAGTGATGACAGTTACCTGTGGTTTCCTTAGATGGTCAAGGAGATCCTGGAAAATTGTTCTCTCGATCATTTTGTTGATTATTTGTATATTTCAATTACAAATAATCATATTTTTTGGTCAATATTTTTTCATTAAATTCATTTTTTATTCAGATTTCTAAGTTTTGTACTTTGGTAAGTCCGTGATGTTGTTTAGGGATGCCATAGATCACGTTATTTTTAATTTTTCTTTAAAAAAATAATCTATACTCATTGTTTTTATAATCAACTATTTATACTTTTGCACTCTGAATTTTTTGCAGTGGTGTGAAAATGCCCTAAGAATGTTCAGAGCTTCCTTCAAGAATTGAATTGCACAACGAATATAAATAACATCACCATTTGCCATGGCACGTGATCTAAGATTAACAAGAAATATTGGTATTGCTGCGCACATTGATGCGGGTAAAACTACCACCACCGAGCGTATTCTTTATTACGCTGGAGTAAGCCACAAAATTGGAGAAGTACATGATGGTGCTGCTACAATGGACTGGATGGAGCAGGAGCAGGAGCGTGGTATTACCATTACTTCAGCGGCTACAACAGTTGACTGGAACTACCGCGGTGAGAAATATCACATCAACATTATCGATACACCGGGTCACGTTGACTTTACTGTAGAGGTAAACCGTTCCCTTCGTGTATTGGATGGATTGGTTTTCTTGTTCAGTGCGGTTGATGGTGTTGAGCCTCAGTCAGAAACTAACTGGCGTTTGGCTAACAACTATAACGTAGCACGTATCGGTTTCGTTAACAAAATGGACCGTTCTGGTGCAGACTTCCTTAAAGTTTGTGCGCAGGTGAAAGAAATGCTTGGTAGCTACGCTGTACCTCTTCAATTGCCAATCGGTGCTGAAGATACGTTCAGAGGTGTGGTTGACTTGGTTAACTTCCGTGGTATCGAATGGAATGAAGAAGACAAAGGAATGACTTTCAGAGAAGTTCCTATTCCTGATGATATGTTGGAAGAAGCAACTGAATGGAGAGAAAAACTTCTTGAAGCTGTTGCTGAATTCGACGACACTTTGATGGAAAAATATTTTGAAGATCCTACTTCAATCTCAGAAGACGAAATTCTTGCAGCTTTGCGCGCAGCGACAATCAGCATGAAAATCGTTCCTATGGTTTGTGGTTCTTCTTTCAAAAACAAAGGTGTTCAGACGATGCTTGATTACGTGATGGCTATCTTGCCTTCACCACAAGATCGTGAAAGCATAATCGGAACTGATCCTCGTACGGGTGCTGAGATTTCTCGTCAGCCAACGGATAAAGATCCTTTCTGTGCACTAGCATTTAAAATTGCAACTGACCCTTATGTAGGGCGTCTTTGTTTTATCCGCTCTTACTCAGGATACCTTGATTCAGGTTCTTATGTATTGAACAACCGTTCAGGAAATAAGGAACGTATCTCTCGTATCTTCCAAATGCACGCAAACAAGCAAAATCAAATTGATCGTCTTGAAGCGGGTGATATTGGAGCGGTAGTAGGTTTCAAGGATATTAAAACTGGTGATACACTTTCTGATGAAAAATCACCAATCATTTTGGAATCAATGGTATTCCCTGAGCCAGTAATTGGTTATGCAATCGAGCCTAAGAAAGCTGCGGATAGCGATAACTTCTCTAAGGCTATCACTAAGTTGATCGAAGAAGATCCTACGTTACAAGTTGAAAGTAACGAAGAAACAGGACAGACGATCATCAAAGGAATGGGAGAACTTCACCTTGAAATTATCATTGACCGTATGCGTCGTGAATTTAAAGTGGAAGTAAACCAAGGAGCTCCTCAGGTTGCTTACAAAGAGATTCTTACGAAGAACTTTGAGCATCGTGAGGTATATAAGAAACAAACCGGGGGGCGTGGTAAATTCGCCGATATCGTATTCGAAATCGGACCGAGAGACGACAACGAAGAAGGCAAAGAACCAAAAACTGGTTTGCAGTTTGTTAATCAGATTGTAGGTGGTACTATTCCTCGTGAATTTATTGCTCCAATCCAGAAAGGTTTTGAAGCTTCTATGTCAAATGGTGCCCTTGCAGGATATCCTTTGGATTCGATGAAAGTGCGTTTGTTCCACGGATCATTCCACGATGTCGATTCAGATGCGCTATCTTTTGAATTGGCAGCTAAGATCGGTTTCAGAGAATCAGCACGCCACGCAGGTTCTAAATTGATGGAGCCAATCATGCATGTTGAAGTTCTTACTCCTGATGACTACACAGGACCTATCACTGGTGACCTTAACCGTCGTCGTGGTATCATGAGAGGTATGGATTCACGTAATGGTGCCCAGGTTATCAAAGCAGACGTTCCTTTGTCAGAATTGTTCGGTTACGTAACTGACCTTCGTACAATGTCATCAGGCCGTGCTACTGCTTCGTTAACTTTCGCTTACTACGAAGTTGTACCTCAGCACATCTCTGATACGGTAATTGAAAAAGCTAAGGGCTTAGTTAAAGCTTAATAAAAATATTAGCCACTGCTCTGAAAAGGGCAGTGGCTAAAAATATTTAAGCCAGTGAAGTAAATGGTTCTTTCGCTGGTGGATTGTCGGGATTCGTTCCCATCAAGTTTTTCAAGAACCGGAAATAAGCAAATAAGATGAATCAAAAAATTCGTATCAAATTGCGGTCATTCGATCACAACTTAGTAGACAAATCTGCTGAGAAGATCGTTAAGGCTGTTAAGGCAACTGGTGCCGTTGTTAGCGGTCCAATCCCATTGCCAACTAAAACAGAGAAATTCACTGTTTTACGTTCTCCTCACGTGAACAAAAAGTCTCGTGAACAATTCCAGCTTTGTACTTACAAACGTCTGGTAGACATTTTCTCTACAAGTGCGAAAACTGTTGATGCACTGATGAAGCTTGAATTGCCAAGCGGTGTTGATGTAGAGATCAAAGTTTAGTGATTCTTACAGACTTATTTAATTAAGTCATTACATAATTGGATGAAGGTCCGGAATTCTGGAAACCACATCTGAGCTCATTCAGGTAATTATTCGAATGTTTTTTTGTGTTCGATTAATGCCAGGAATCAACTGAGGTCAGATGTTTAGTACATCTGACCTTTTTTGCTGATTATCAGTGAGAAATAATAAAATACTGCTTTGATATAAAAATTCAAATTTCTATCTTTGCAGTCCGTTTTAAAGAATAGGGTTTTACCTGCTAATTTAAATTAATTACGATGTCTGGTTTAATAGGTAAAAAAATCGGAATGACTAGTTTGTACAATGCTGACGGGCAGGCTCTGGCATGTACTGTGATTCAAGCTGGTCCTTGTGTTGTTACACAAGTTAGGTCCGAGGAAAGGGATGGGTATAAAGCCCTCCAATTAGGTTTTGGCGAGAGAAAAGAGAAAAACTCTACTCAGCCGTTAATAGGTCACTTCAAAAAGGCCGGTACAACTCCAAAGCATAAGCTTGTTGAGTTTAAGGAATTTGAAGTGGAGCATGAACTTGGAACTTCACTATCAGTACAAGATGTATTTGAAGAAGGTGAATTCGTTGATGTAGTAGGTTCTGCCAAAGGCCGCGGTTTCCAGGGTGTTGTAAAACGTCATGGTTTCGGTGGGGTAGGTGGACAAACACACGGTCAGCATAACCGTGCACGTCACCCAGGTTCGATTGGTGCTTGTTCGTTCCCTTCACGCGTATTTAAAGGCATTCGTATGGGTGGGCGCATGGGTAATAATCGTGTAAAAATTCAGAATTTGCGTATTCTGAAAGTGATACCTGAGCAAAACTTGCTAGTAGTAAGTGGCTCAGTACCGGGTTCAAAGAATTCATTTCTAATCATTGAGAAATAGTACCATGGAACTGTCCGTATTAAATATAAAAGGAGAAGATACCGGCAAGAAGGTAAGTGTGTCTGAAGAAATTTTCGGAATCGAACCTAACGAGCATGCGATCTATCTCGATGTGAAATTGTACTTGGCCAATCAGCGCCAGGGTACACACAAGTCAAAAGAACGTGCTGAGATCAATCACTCAACACGCAAGATCAAGAAACAAAAAGGTACAGGTGGAGCGCGTGCAGGTAGCATTAAATCTCCGGTATTCGTAGGTGGTGGTCGTATATTCGGTCCTCGTCCTCGTAACTATACTTTCAAGATCAACAGAAAAGTGAAAACGTTAGCGCGTATTTCTGCTCTTTCTGCGAAAGCGAAAATTGACGCAATATCAGTTTTGGAGTCATTTACTTTTGACGCACCAAAAACAAAGTCATATCTGACTGTACTTAATTCACTTTCATTAGTGAACACAAAAACATTGTTGATCCTTCCTGAAGTTGATAGCAATGTGTACCTGTCAAGCAGAAACATTCCTAAAGCGAAAGTTACTACTGTTGATTTGGTAAATACATATGATCTGATGAATGCAGACCGCCTTTTAATAAGTGAATCTGCTCTGTCTAATTTGGAAACCCTATTAAACAAATAGTGATGAGTGTACTGAAACGACCGATTATAACAGAAAAGGTAACGGCTCAGGGTGGTCAGGGAAAGTATGCCTTTGAAGTAACACTTACTTCAAACAAGGTTGAAATCAAAAAGGCTATCGAGAAACTGTTTGGGGTTACCGTAGAGAGCGTTCATACAATGCGCAGCATTGGTAAAAGCAAATCCCGCACTTCGGGAGGAAAGTTTGTAAGTGGAAAAACGTCAACCATTAAGAAAGCTATTGTAACAGTAGCTGAAGGTGAGATCATCGACATTTATGGTGAAGCTTAGAATTTTGGTTGATCTATTCAAATCTTAGAAGAGTTAAGTATAGCAATGGCAGTTAAAAAATTAAAACCGACAAGTGCTGGTCAACGTTTTCGCATGGCTCCTGCTTTTGAGGAGATCACAGCGTCAAAACCTGAAAAGAGCCTATTAGAGCCTGTTAAAAGAACAGGTGGTCGTAATAGCTCCGGACATCGTACCATGCGTCATATAGGTGGTGGTCACAAACGCAGATACCGTGTTATCGATTTCAAAAGAAATCGTTTTGATGCACCAGCAACAGTTCTTACAATTGAATACGATCCAAACCGCTCAGCACGTATCGCTCTGGTACAATATGCTGATGACGAAAAAAGATATGTAATCGCTCCAAACGGATTGAAAGTAGGACAAGTAATTGTTTCAGGAAGTTCAGTAGCACCAGAAATGGGAAATGCGCTTCCACTAGGTTCAATGCCAATTGGTACAATTGTTCACAATATTGAATTGACACCTGGTAAAGGCGGTCAGTTTGCAAGAAGCGCAGGAGCTTATGCTCAGCTTGTAGCGCGTGAAGGTAAGTACGCAGTAATTAAAATGCCATCTGGCGAAATGCGTATGATTCTTTCAACTTGTATCGCAACGGTTGGAACAGTTTCCAATTCAAGTCACATGAATGTGAATTACGGTAAAGCAGGCCGTAAACGTTGGTTAGGTCGTCGCCCAAGAGTTCGTGGTGTTGCTATGAACCCAGTCGATCACCCAATGGGTGGTGGTGAAGGCCGCTCATCAGGAGGCCAGCCTAGATCAAGAAACGGACAGTTCTCAAAAGGACTTAAGACTCGTGATCGCAATAAGCATTCTGAGAAATTGATTATCAGCCGTCGTAAAAAATAATTAGAATAATATGGCACGCTCATTAAAAAAAGGACCATACATCGACTTTCGTCTGGACATCAAGATTCAGACGATGAACAGCGCAGCACGTAAGTCGGTAATTAAGACATGGTCAAGACGCTCAATGATCTCTCCGGATTTCATTGGACATACATTCGCAGTTCATAACGGTAACAAATTCATACCGGTTTATGTAACTGAAAACATGGTAGGACACAAATTAGGAGAGTTTTCGCCAACGCGTAACTTCCGTGGTCACACCGCCAAAAAAGATAAAGGTAGAAAATAATTAGTCGACGATAGCTGGGTTTCTTCAATCGGAACCAGCCTATATCTGAAAGAACATGGAAGCAAGAGCTATATTAAGAAATGTGCCTACTTCTCCTCGTAAGATGAGATTAGTAGCCGACATGATTCGCGGACAAAAGGTCAGCAAAGCGTTGGCGCTGTTAAAGTTTCAACCAAGAGCTTCTTCACCAATTTTGCACAAAGTTTTACTTTCTGCAGTTGCCAACTGGCAACAATTGAACGAAGATGCAAAGCTGGAAGACGCTGATCTTTATGTTAAAACCGTATTTATTGACGGTGGACGTATGTTGAAGCGTTTGCGCCCTGCACCGCAAGGAAGAGCACACAGAATCCGTAAACGTTCAAACCACATTACACTTGTGGTTGATGACAAAGCGGAAGTTGCCGCAAGCGTGGAAAACAAAGTAATCACCGAATCATAAGTAAACGATCTATTTCGAATGGGACAAAAGGTTAATCCTATAGGTCTGAGACTAGGAATTGTTAGAGGCTGGGACTCTAGCTGGTATGGAGGAAAAGATTTTTCTGACAAACTTGTTGAAGACGAAAAAATTCGTAACTACATAAAAGCACGTATCCCAAAAGGATCAATCTCTAAAGTAGTTATCGAGCGTACACTGAAACGTATCACGCTTACAATTCACACGGCTCGTCCGGGTATCGTAATTGGTAAAGGTGGTAGTGAAGTTGACAAGATCAAAGAAGAGCTTAAAAAAATCACAGGAAAAGACGTTCAGATTAACATCTACGAAATCAAACGTCCTGAGATTGATGCAAAATTAGTTGGAGAAGCAATCGCACAACAACTACAAGCTCGTATCTCTTACCGTCGTGCAATGAAGCAATCAATCGCTTCTGCAATGCGTGTAGGAACTCAAGGTATCAAAATCCGTCTTGCGGGACGTTTGGGTGGAGCTGAAATGGCTCGTACTGAAGAGTATAAAGAAGGACGTATTCCTCTGCATACATTGAGAGCGGATATTGACTATGCAATCTCGGAAGCACAAACTATCTATGGTAAAATAGGTATCAAAGTTTGGATCTTCAAAGGTGAATTGTACGGAAAGCGTGATTTGACTCCAAGTGCTGCAACAGCTGCTGCTGACAGAAGCGACAGAGGAACAGGATCAGGCGGCGGAAACGACCGTAACAAGGACAGAAGAGGTGGTCGTGGCGGAAACGATAGTAACCGTGGCGGTGGTAGTGAAGGCGGTGGCGGCGGAAGCGAAGCTGATCGTCGTAAGAGAAGTAGAAATAAGAAGAAGTAATCAGACATTTTCCGATTTTGTTAAATCGGTTCAAATAGATTAGAATCATGTTACAGCCGAAAAGAACAAAATTTCGCAAGCAACAAAAAAACAAAGGTTCGGAAAAGGGACTAGCCACTCGTGGCGCTGAAATCGCTTTCGGATCTTTCGCAATCAAGTCGCTTGAGCCAGGCTGGCTAACAGCACGTCAAATAGAAGCAGCGCGTATTTCAGTTACACGTGCTATGAAACGTGAAGGCCAGGTGTGGATTCGTGTGTTCCCTGACAAACCTATTACAAAGAAACCTGCAGAGGTTCGTATGGGTAAAGGTAAAGGAGCTCCTGAGTATTGGGTAGCACCAATCAAGCCGGGAACAATCATCTTCGAAGCAACCGGTGTTCCACTGGAAACTGCCAACGAAGCATTGCGTTTGGCTGCACAAAAGTTGCCAATTAAAACAAAGTTCGTGGTACGTCGGGATTATCAAGAATAGACCAACCCCGAACGTCATCTAAGAACGCTAATTATTAAAAGCAATGACTAGTAAAGAAATACAAGACCTGTCGCAGGATCAGCTGAAAGAACAGATCGCACAAGAAAGAGAGCGCTTACTTCGATTGAAATTCGCGCACGCTATTTCACCGATCGAAAACCCTTTGCGTATTCGCGCCTCGCGTAAGGAAATTGCAAAACTATTGACCGAACTGTCGGCTAAAACTAACCAACAGTAAATCAGTTTAAGATATTATGGAGGCAACAGAAAGAAATTTACGGAAAGAAAGAGTCGGTAAAGTAGTGAGCAACAAAATGGAGAAATCCTGCGTGATCACTGTTGAACGTAAAGTTAAGCACGAAAAATACGGTAAGTTTATGACTAAAACTACCAAATTGATGGTGCATGACGAAAATAACCAGGTTGGTATCGGTGATACGATCAAAGTTATGGAAACCCGTCCGCTTAGTAAGAATAAGCGTTGGAGATTAATTGAAATCCTTGAAAAAGCTAAGTAACAAATGGTACAGCAAGAATCAAGACTGTCGGTAGCAGACAACAGTGGAGCGAAGGAAGTACTCGTAATTCGTGTACTTGGCGGAACTGGCAAACGCTATGCTTCAGTAGGCGATAAGATCGTCGTAACAGTAAAGTCTGCTCTTTCATCGAGCAGCATGAAAAAAGGAACGGTTTCAAAAGCCGTGGTTGTACGGACTAAAAAGGAAGTACGCCGCAAGGATGGTACATACATTCGCTTTGAGGATAATGCAGCCGTTTTACTTAACAACAACGACGAACCACGTGGCTCACGTATCTTCGGTCCAGTAGCGCGTGAATTGCGTGAAAAACAATTTATGAAGATTGTTTCCCTGGCACCGGAAGTGTTGTAAGAAATAAAAACAAAAGTATTTCTTCAGAACCGATTAGAGAATACCTCAAATGGAAAGCAAAAATAAAAACGTACCCGCAAAATTGCACATCCGCAAAGGAGATACTGTAAAGGTAATTTCCGGAAACGCGAAAGGTGAAACAGGGGTTATTAAAACTGTGCTTGTTGAGAAATCAAGAGCAACTGTGGAAGGTGTTAATTTGATTACGAAACACGTAAAACCAAATGCACAAAACCCACAGGGAAGTATCGAAAAACGTGAAGGTGCTATACATATCAGCAACCTGATGGTGATCGATCCAAAGACTGGCGAAGCGACTCGTACAGGGCGTAAAGCAAACGATAAAGGAAAGTTACAGCGGTTCTCCAAAAAATCAGGAGACTTTTTATAAGTCTCCCGGTTTCAGGACCAGTTGTTAGTTTTATATACGAAGCGCGTGGGTCGGCAATCCACATAATTAACTCAGAAAAATGGCACAGCCAAGATTAAAAGAAAAGTACGTTAGCGAAATAGTTTCGCAACTGAGAGAAAAGTTCGAGTACAAGTCTGTAATGCAAGTACCTCGTTTGACTAAAATTGTTATCAACAAAGGTATCGGCGCAGCCGTATCTGACAAGAAATTGGTTGATACAGGAGTTGAAGAACTAGGACTTATTACAGGACAAAAAGCAATTGCTACCATTTCTAAAAAGGCGGTTTCCAACTTTAAGTTGCGTGAAAACATGCCGATTGGAGCAAAAGTAACACTACGCGGAGATCGTATGTACGAATTCCTTGACCGTTTGACTGCTATTGCAATGCCACGTGTACGTGACTTCAAAGGTATCAGCGACAAAGGATTTGACGGTCGTGGAAATTATACTTTTGGTGTGAAAGAACAAATCATCTTCCCTGAAATCTCTATCGAAAAGGTAAACAAGATTACAGGTATGGATATCACATTTGTTACTTCAACTAATTCTGACGAAGAAAGTTACGAATTGTTGAAAGCACTTGGTATGCCTTTCACTAATGCGAACAAACAAGGATAATTCTTAAGACTAAGATATTTACCGACAATGGCAAAAGAATCAGTAAAAGCACGGGAAAGAAAAAGACAAGCTTTAGTAGCTCGTTATGCTGAAAAGCGTAAAACATTAAAGGCTGCTGAGGATTGGGTTGGCCTAGATAAATTACCCCGTAACTCATCGCCTGTACGTCTGCACAATCGTTGCAAAATCACAGGAAGACCTCGTGGATATATGCGCAAATTCGGAATCTCAAGAGTTCTGTTCCGGGAAATGGCCTCAGATGGTAAAATTCCGGGTGTTACAAAATCAAGTTGGTAGGAATACTTTCAATTCTGATTTCAATTACTTAACTTTGCACTCCCGTTTTAAGGGAGTGTTTAAACTAGGCATAAAAAATGTTAACGGATCCCATAGCAGATTATCTGACGAGACTCAGAAACGCCATCAAAGCGAAGCACAGGGTTGTTGAGATACCTGCATCCAACATAAAAAAAGAAATAACGAAGGTACTTTTTGATAAAGGGTATATCCAGAGTTATAAATTTGACGAAGTCGGCCCTCAGGGTGTAATCAAGATAGCCTTGAAATACAATCCTGTTACGAAACAAAATGCAATTGTGAAATTGCAGCGTGTTAGTAAGCCAGGGTTACGCAAGTACTCCGGGACATCTACACTACCTCGCGTTTTGGGTGGTCTTGGAACTGTAATTATCTCTACATCGAAAGGTGTTATGACAGATAAGGAAGCCAAAACACTGAATGTAGGTGGAGAGGTGTTATGTTTCGTGTACTAATATTTTAAAGTTATTCAGGAAATGTCACGAATAGGAAATAAATTAATCACTATACCAGCAGGCGTAACGATCTCAGTATCGGACGACAACCTGGTATCAGTTAAGGGTCCAAAAGGAACACTTACTCAATCTGTTGACACCGATATCGCAATCGAGATCGAAGGAAACGAACTGAAAGTTAAGCGTCCTAGCGAACAAAAACGCCACAAAGCGTTGCACGGATTGTACCGTTCATTGATCAACAACATGGTAATTGGTGTTGCATCGGGGTACAAAAAGGAAATGGAAATCATCGGTGTTGGTTACAAAGCCAGTGCCGTTGGTAATGTTTTAGAATTACAATTGGGATACTCACATAATATCTTTATGTCGATCCCTGAAGAACTAAAACTTACAACCACTTCTGAAAAAGGTCAGAATCCAAAAGTAATTTTGGAAGGTATTGACAAAGAATTGATAGGTTCTGTCGCTGCTAAAATTAAGTCTCTACGTAAAGTGGAACCTTATAAAGGTAAGGGTATTCGTTTTGTTGGTGAAATTGTTCGCCGCAAAGCTGGTAAGTCTGCTAAGAAATAGTGCGTAGCCACAGGATGATTTTGTTAACTAAGTTTAGATAAGATTTAAAATGGCTACCTCAAAAGTAGATAGAAGACAACGCCTTAAATATCACATACGTAAGAAAGTGAAAGGTAGTGCTGAACGTCCCCGTCTTTCGGTTTTCCGTTCAAACACTAGCATCTATGCTCAAATCATTGATGATGTTCAAGGAATAACCCTGGTAAGTGCTTCGACACTTGACCTTGGTGAGAGAAAAGAAAGTTCTAACGTAGAGGCAGCTCTTGCAGTTGGAAAGAAGATTGCCGAAAAGGCGCAGGCAGCAGGTATTCTTGCGGTAGTATTTGACCGTAACGGATATTTGTACCATGGTAAAGTTAAAGCATTGGCCGAAGGAGCTCGCGAGGGTGGCCTGAAATTCTAAGAATAAGCAAAGACTATGTCTACAAATACAAAACCTTCAAAGGTTAACGAATCGGATCTGAAAGAACGCGTTGTAGCGATCAATCGGGTAGCAAAAGTAGTAAAAGGCGGTCGTCGTTTTAGTTTCTCTGCCATCGTGGTTGTGGGTGACGGAAAAGGTGTGGTAGGTCATGGACTAGGTAAAGCAAATGAAGTAACAGATGCTATTGCCAAAGGAATTGACGATGCTAAAAAGAATTTGATTCAAATTCCTATGTTGAAAAACACTGTTCCTCATGCGATGGAAGGTAAATTCAGCGGTGGATTTGTTTTGATCAAACCAGCAGCTCCTGGTACAGGAGTACTTGCAGGTGGTCCTATGCGCGCCGTTCTTGAAAGTGCCGGTATCAAAGACGTACTTGCTAAGTCAAAAGGTTCTTCGAATCCGCACAACGTTATTAAAGCTACAATTGACGCTCTTTTGAAAATGAGAGCTCCTCATCAGGTTGCTTTCCAACGTGGAGTTAAATTGGACAAAGTATTCAACGGATAATCCTTACAGGGGATTATCCTTTATCTGAGAGTAATTATGTCAAAAGTACGTATTACACAAGTTAAAAGTGTTATCGACCGTCCTGAGAGACAAAAGTTGACTATCAAAGCGTTAGGCTTGGGTAAGATCAACCGTTCGGTTGAGCAGGAAAATACCGACGCCATCGCGGGTATGATCCGTAAGGTGAGTCACTTGGTTACAGTAGAAGAAATTTAATAAATACGAAAAGTATGAATCTTAGTTCATTAAAACCGGCAGCTGGATCCGTTAAGATCGGAAAACGTGTCGGACGTGGTCAGGGATCCGGATTAGGCGGAACTTCTGCACGTGGACATAAAGGAGCTCAGTCTCGTTCAGGTTATAGCCGTAAGGTAGGTTTTGAAGGTGGTCAGATGCCTCTTCAACGTCGTTTGCCTAAATTCGGGTTTAACAACATCAACAGAGTTGAGTATAAAGCATTGAATCTTGATGCAATACAAGCTCTTGTTGAAAAAACAAACGCTACTGTTATTACGCTTGAATTGATTCGTGAAAACGGACTTTGCGCGAAAAAAGACCTTGTTAAAATCCTTAACCGCGGGGAAATTACATCTGCTGTTGAAATTCAGGCAAACGGTTTTTCTGCATCGGCTATCGAAGCGATTGAAAAAGCAGGTGGTAAAGCAGTTACATTGTAACCTTGTTGGTTCAGTTCTAAACCGTGTATGTTTGATTATCGAACAGATAATGTAAGCCCCATAACATGAAACGATTTTTTGAGACGATAAAACATATATTTTCGATTGAGGAGTTGAGAACCAGAATTCTCAACACTCTTTTGTTTATAACAATATTCCGTTTAGGGTCTTATGTAGCTTTGCCTGGTGTAGAACCGGATCAGATGAATTTTTCATCACAGGGTTTATTAGGTCTTCTTGATACCTTCTTAGGTGGAGCTTTTAGTAAAGCGTCCATCTTTGCTTTGGGTATTATGCCTTACATCTCTGCTTCCATTGCAATTCAGCTGTTGACTATGGCATTGCCATATTTCCAGAAGATGCAGAAAGAAGGAGAGTCTGGGCGCAAGAAGTTAAATCAGATTACAAGAGTCCTTACGATTGTTGTGACATTAGTTCAAGGAACAGCATACTTAAATACTACTGTTCCTGACGAAGCTTTATTGGTTTCGCGCAGCTTGTTTTCTGTATCTTCTGTTTTTGTTCTTGCAGCCGGAACAATGTTCTGTATGTGGTTGGGAGAGCGTATTACAGATAAAGGTGTAGGAAATGGTATCTCTATGTTGATTATGATTGGTATTGTTTCCCGTTTTCCGGGTGCAATCCTTAAAGAATTTTCTTCAAGAGGAAGTGGACAAATCTTGCTTTTTGTATTAGAAATTGTAGCCTTGTATTTCGTTATTATGGGAGCTGTTATGTTAACGCAAGCAGTACGCCGTATACCTATACAATATGCAAAACAGGTAGTTGGTAACCGGGTTATGGGTGGCCAACGTCAATACCTTCCATTGAAATTGAATGCAGCTGGTGTAATGCCAATTATTTTCGCTCAGGCGTTAATGTTCATTCCTTCACTTGGAGCATCATATTTTGCTGAGAAAAGTGACTTCGCCAGTAACGTTGCCACAATTTTCGCAAACTATACAACCTGGCAATACAATTTGTTGTTTGCGTTTCTTATCATCGTATTTACTTTTTTCTACACTGCAATCTCGGTTAATCCGCAGCAAATTGCAGATGATATGAAAAGAGGAGGCGGTTTTATCCCTGGCGTTAAACCAGGACAGCAAACTTCTGAATACATCAGTTCTGTACTGGATCGTATTACTTTCCCTGGCTCACTTATGTTAGCTATTGTAGCTACTTTACCAGCTTTTGCTAGCCTGGCGGGTGTATCCACAGACTTTGCGCATTTCTTCGGAGGAACATCTTTACTTATTATGGTAGGTGTTGTTTTGGATACCTTGCAGCAAGTTGAAAGTTATCTTCTAATGCGGAGATATGAAGGTCTTATGAAATCCGGACGTGTAAAAGGTAGGACTGAAAGTGTCGCTATCTGATTTGGAATGATCTATTTGAAAACAGAGGAGGAGATAAACCTCATTAAAGAAAGTGCTCAGGTTTTAGGAAAGGCTCATGCCGAAGTGGCACAATGGATCAAACCAGGTATCACGACTAAAAAACTGGACACAATCGCTGAGGATTATATCAGAAGCTACGGAGGAATCCCTTCATTTAAAGGCTTCAACAATTTCCCTGCTTCACTTTGTATGTCTGTTAATGAAGTAGTGGTTCACGGAATTCCCGGGAATTATGAACTAAAAGACGGAGACATTGTTTCAATTGATTGCGGTGTTAAGTTAAATGGATTCCACAGCGACAGTGCTTATACATATCCTGTGGGTGAAGTATCAAAAGAGGTAATGGATCTTTTAACTGCAACCAAAAAATCTCTTTACAAGGGAATTGAGCAAGCAGTTGACGGATTAAGAATAGGCGATATCGGATTTGCGGTACAGCATTATTGCGAAGAAAGAGGATACACCGTTGTTCGCGAACTTGTTGGCCATGGTGTAGGAAGAGAACTACATGAAGGTCCGGAAGTTCCAAATTACGGAAAAAGAGGAAAAGGATTACGTTTGAAAGAAGGAATGGTCCTTGCAATTGAACCGATGATTAACTTAGGAACTAAGTCAGTTATGCAGGAAAGAGATGGCTGGACAATCAGAACAACGGATCGCAAATACTCAGCTCATTTTGAACATACTGTTGTGGTGCGTAAGGGAAAAGCTGAAATTCTTACCACTTTTGATTATATAGAACAAGTCACGGCGAATACCAGCCTAATGGTTGAAGTAAAGTAATAAAAGCTACGAATGGCAAAACAAGCATCAATTGAACAAGACGGAGTAATTTTAGAAGCGCTCTCGAATGCAATGTTTCGTGTAGTATTGGAAAATAAGCACGAGGTAATAGCACACATTTCAGGTAAAATGAGGATGCACTATATTAAAATTTTACCTGGTGACCGTGTAAAGCTTGAAATGTCTCCATACGACTTATCGAAAGCGAGAATTGTATACCGATACAAATAAGCTAAGAGTTTGAATAGATTAGTTTAGGAAATAACTATTGTAAGTAAGATGAAAGTTAAAGCATCAGTTAAAAAGCGCAGTGTAGACTGCAAAGTCATACGCCGGAAGGGTAAGGTCTACGTAATAAATAAGAAGAACCCACGGTATAAACAAAGACAAGGTTAATAAATTATGGCACGTATTTCAGGAGTTGATATCCCCGACCGTAAAAGAGGCGAAATTGCCTTAACTTACATTTTTGGAATTGGTCGCAGTACTGCGAAGAAAATTCTGGACAAAGCAGGTGTGGATCTGGATAAAAAGGTACTTGACTGGACAGATGAAGAGTCAGGGGCTATTCGTTCTGTTATTTCAGGCGAATATAAAGTTGAGGGAGCACTAAAGTCGGAGGTTCAATTGAGTATCAAACGCTTAATGGATATTGCTTGTTACCGTGGCCTTCGTCATCGTAAGGGATTGCCATTGCGCGGACAGAGAACCAAGAATAACTCTCGTACTCGTAAGGGTAAACGCAAGACAATCGCGAACAAGAAAAAGGCTACTAAATAAACAATGAGTGTGGCATCACAGCTACATCTTATTCCATAAGCAATGGCACAAAATAAAAGAAAAGACAAGGCAAAGAAGAGAGTTGTTGTAGTAGAGTCGGTGGGTCAGGTACACATCAGAGCTTCTTTCAACAACATCATCATCTCTATCACTAACAGCAATGGACAGGTGATCTCATGGGCTTCGGCTGGTAAAATGGGATTCCGTGGTTCTAAGAAAAACACACCTTACGCAGCTCAGACTGCGGCACAAAACTGTGCTCAGGTAGCGTTTGACCTTGGAATGCGTAAAGCTGAAATTTTTGTTAAAGGACCTGGTTCAGGTCGTGAGTCGGCAATTCGTACGATTCAAAATGCAGGAATTGAAGTAACCACAATCCGTGATATTACTCCACTTCCTCACAACGGATGTCGTCCTCCGAAAAGAAGAAGAGTTTAGTTTATTTTTTATCCAATGATTCCTTCATTCGTAATTTGGACACTGGGGTTACAGAATGGTTATCATTAACATTACAAACAATTAGTATCAAATGGCTCGTTACACAGGTCCCAAATCAAAGATTGCAAGACGCTACGGAGAACCAATTTTAGGCCCTAGCAAAGCACTTGCAAAGAAAAATTACCCTCCCGGAGTACACGGAAAGGGTCGTCGTTCCAAAAAATCGGAATACGCTTTACAATTAATGGAAAAGCAAAAAGTTAAGTTTATCTACGGTATTCTTGAAAGACAGTTTCGTAATCTATTCGAAAAAGCGTCTGTAAAAGAAGGTCTTACTGGTGAAAACTTACTTCGTTTCTGCGAAGCTCGTCTTGATAACACAGTTTATCGTTTAGGTATCGCTCCTACAAGACGTGCAGCTCGTCAGTTAGTCTCTCACAAGCACATTCTTGTTGATGGAGAACTAGTTAATATACCTTCGTATTCTTTACGTCCTGGACAAACTGTTACAGTGCGTGAAAAATCTAAATCTCTCGAAGCTGTTTCGGATAGCTTGGCTGGCCACAGTTCTAAAGGTTTTAACTGGTTGGAATGGAATGGACAGGAGCTTTCAGGTAAGTTTATAACTTTCCCTGACCGCGAACAGATTCCTGAAAATATCAACGAGCAACTTATCGTTGAGTTGTACTCGAAATAATAAATAATCTTCAAAATTTTATGAGCACGCTTCATTTTTGGAGCGTGCTTGTAGCCGAAAAACGGCAATATTTGCGATCGCAAAGGTAACGGTAGCGTGATCAACTATCATTTACTACTATAAAAGGAGCAAGGACTATGTCAATATTAGCTTTCCAAATGCCTGATAAGGTCGTCATGGAAAAAGCAGACGACTTTCACGGGTTGTTTGAATTTAAGCCTTTAGAGAAAGGGTATGGCGTAACAATCGGTAATGCATTACGCAGGATTCTTCTTTCATCTTTGGAAGGCTATGCCATCACGAGCGTGAAGTTCCCTGGTGTTCTTCATGAATTTTCGTCCATTGAAGGTATTGTTGAGGATGTAACAGAAATCATCCTGAACCTTAAAATGGTTCGATTTAAAAAAGTATCGGATTTAAATGAGAGCAGAATTGTTGTTAACCTTAAAAATGTTTCGGTAATCACTGCCGGTGACATCAGCAAGTTTACAAGCGCTTTCGAAGTTTTAAATCCTGATCAAGTAATTTGTCACATTGACGACAACAAGGAGTTCGAAATGGAACTTTTGTTGGATAAAGGAAGAGGATACGTTCCTGCTGATGAGCCAAGAGCAAATGAATTGCCTTTCGGATACATCGCAATGGACTCGATCTATACGCCGATCAAAAATGTAAAATACAGCGTTGAAAATACGCGTGTTGAACAACGTACCGATTACGAACGTCTTTTAATTGATATTCAAACTGACGGGTCAATCCACCCTGAAGATGCTCTTAAAGGAGCTGCGAATATTTTGATTCAACACTTCATGCTATTCTCTGATCAGACTATGACGTTTGAGAAACAGAAAGCTGAAGAAGATAATCAGGTTGATGAAGAAATGTTGCGTATGAGGAAATTGCTTAAAACTTCACTTTCAGAGTTGGATCTTTCAGTTCGTGCTTACAACTGTTTGAAATCTGCTGACGTGAAATCTCTAGGCGATTTAGTAAGACTTGAAATTTCGGACATGATGAAGTTCCGTAACTTCGGTAAAAAATCTCTGACTGAGTTGGAGCAACTTGTTGCTGATAAACAACTCGTATTTGGAATGGATGTCGCCAAATATCGTTTGGACGAAGAATAATTTAAGTATTCCATAATAAGTATGTATTCTGTAGCGCGTAGAGTCTGCGCAGCTCGAAGCAACTAAACAAAACAAAAATGAGACACGGAAACAAAGTAAATCACTTAGGAAGAACACATTCTCACCGTAAAGCTATGCTTTCGAATATGGCTTCTTCTTTGATTTTACACAAAAGAATTGAAACAACGCTTGCAAAAGCGAAAGAACTTAAAAAGTTTGTTGAGCCTTTGTTGACTCGTGCAAAAGAAGATACTACACACAATCGTCGTATCGCTTTTGGTTATTTGAACGACAAAGAATCAGTTAAAGAACTTTTTGGAACTGTTTCTGATAAAATTGCAGATCGTCCAGGTGGTTACACACGTATCATCAAATTGGGAAACCGTTTGGGTGATGCTGCTGAGGTAGCTCTTATGGAACTTGTAGACTTCAACGATGCATTACTACTTGCTAACGCAGACAAACCTGTGAAGACTCGTCGTAGCCGTCGTGGTGGTAAGAAAGAAGGCGGATCAGAAACACCAGCAGCAGAAGCAGCACCAGCTGCACCGAAAGCTGATTTCCCGATCGTAGCTGAAGACGAAGCACCAGAAGCTCCAAAAGCTGAGTCTGATGAATCTCAAGAAGATGCAAAAAGCGAATAATATAGTGCAAAGCATCTGATAAATATTAATTAAAAGGGTTAAACGTTTTCGTTTAACCCTTTTTTTTGACTAAAAATATATACTTTTGCAGCGCCAAATTCAATAGCAAGATGGTGCTCATCTCGTACGGTTCAAAAAATTGAACTGCTTTAACCGTAGGAGTGTTACAATTAGCAAATCGATTTAACCATATATGAATCAAAAGAAAGAGGCTTTATTACTGCTGGAAGACGGAACAGCATATAGAGGGTTAGCTTTAGGGATAGACGGCACAACCGGTGGCGAGATCTGCTTTAACACGGGAATGACGGGGTATCAGGAAATTTATACAGACCCTTCCTATTTTGGACAAATCATAGTTAACACCAATTCTCATATCGGGAACTATGGTGTTCAGCTGGAAGATGAGGAAGAATCAAGTTCAGTGAAAATCAAAGGGATGGTTTGTAATACTTTCTCAACGATTTATTCACGGGACACGGCTGATTATTCTCTTCAGGAGTATTTTGAAAGGGCGAAAATTGTTGGGGTTAGTAATGTTGACACAAGACACATCGTTCGCCATGTTCGTGAAAGAGGAGTAATGAACGCCATTATTTCATCACAGATTCTGGATGAAAAAGAATTGATGGATGAATTGCATAAAATTCCTTCCATGGATGGATTGGAATTATCTTCTCAGGTTACTACGGATGTACCTTATTTCATGGGTACAGAAGAAGGAAGCAAGTGGAGAATCGCTGTAATGGATTATGGTATCAAGAAAAGCATCCTGAATAATCTTACAAAACGCGGATGTTACTGCAAGGTTTTCCCTGCACAAACATCTTTTGAAGAAGTAATGAGCTGGAAGCCGGATGGATTTTTTATCTCAAACGGACCTGGTGATCCATCAGCGATGCCGTACGCAATTAAGACGGTTGACGAAATGGTGAAAACAGGAAAGCCATTGTTCGGTATTTGCCTTGGACATCAGCTGCTTGCTCTTTCAAGCGGTATTAATACCTATAAAATGCACCATGGTCACCGTGGATTAAACCATCCTGTTAAAAACCTGATCACTGGCTTGTGCGAGATCACATCACAGAATCATGGTTTTGCTGTTAATCCTGACGAAATCCAGAGTCACCCGGATGTTGAGATTACGCACGTTAACCTGAATGATAAAACGATTGAAGGAATTCGTCGTAAGGATTATCCTGCTTTCTCGGTACAATATCACCCGGAAGCTTCACCAGGACCTCATGATTCGCGTTACTTATTTGATGAATTTGCAAAATTGCTTTCAGCGGTTTAGCAGATCAATATAAAAACCTAAAAAAAATCCACTTAATAATCGAGTGGATTTTTTTTATGGTTTATGATGAATGTTAAAGATTTGCTTCAATCAATTTTTTAAATTCCGCTTCCTCCATTAATCCGTTTTTACGAAGAATTAATTTCCCTTTTTTGTAAAAAAGAAACGCAGGGATTTCATCAATACCAAGTTCTTTCGCCAGTGCCTTATTTTGATCGTAGTGAATCGTTTCAATCGTAGCTTTCGACTTATATTCGTCCGCCAGCTTATGTACGGTAGGAAGCATTTTAATACACGGAGCACACCAGGGAGCGTAAAAATCTACCATTACCAGTTTCCCGGAATTAGTCAGCTTTTTAAAATCGGCGGTATTCATTCCTTTATTTGATGCAGTCGCATCTTTTGGAGCGTCAATTAATTTACCTGACGATGTCCATTTTAAATAACCTCCCTGCATATCATACACATCAGTAAAACCTTTCTCATGCAAAACTTTTGCAGCCTGTGCACTTCTGCCACCGGATAAACAATAAACGAAAACCGGTTTATTTTTATCAAGTTTTTCAATTTGATCTTTAAATGCAGGGGCTCTGTAATCAATGTTTTCTGCTTTTTCCAAATGTCCCTGGCTGTATTCCCCGGGAGTTCTTACGTCCAGCAATTGCGCCTGTTTGGTTGCATTCAGCTTATTTTGGAAGTCGTTAGTAGTTAACTGGGTCTGTGCCAGTACCGAGCCAGCGGTTAGCATAATGCCCAGAAATGATATGAGAATACTTTTCATGTTCTAAAATTTAATTCTATGATAATGTAAATTTACCTTAAAATAGATTGACGGCTCACGTATGACATTTTTTTTGTGTTATTTTGTACCGTTAATATATCCATTTCAAATCAAACCCAAAGCTGCAAATGAGTACGATTCAGTCAGTACATGCAAGACAAATTCTGGATTCAAGAGGAAACCCTACAGTAGAAGTAGATATTCGTACCGAAAATGGTTATTTAGGACGCGCTGCGGTTCCTTCAGGAGCATCAACCGGTAAACACGAAGCAGTAGAACTTCGCGATGACGACAAGAGCGTTTACGTTGGAAAAGGAGTTTTGAAAGCTGTTGAAAATGTTAATGATATCATTTTCCCTGAATTGATCGGCGCTTCTGTTTTCGAACAAAACCTGATTGATAAAATAATGCTTGAATTGGATGGTACGCCAAACAAAAGCAAGCTAGGTGCTAACGCGATCCTTGGTGTTTCTTTGGCAGTTGCCAAAGCTGCTGCTCAGGAAGCTGGTCTTCCTTTGTACCGTTACATCGGTGGTGTTAATGCAAATACACTTCCTGTTCCGATGATGAACATTTTGAATGGTGGTAGCCATGCAGATAACTCAATCGATTTCCAGGAATTTATGATCCTTCCTGCGAAAGCTGATACTTTCTCTGAGTCTCTTCGTATGGGTGTTGAAGTGTTCCACACTTTGAAAACTGTATTGAAAAGCAAAGGATATTCTACTAACGTTGGTGACGAAGGTGGATTTGCTCCAAACATCAAATCAAATGAAGAAGCGATTGAAATCGTTATTCAGGCGATCGAAAAAGCAGGTTACAAACCAGGTGAAGATATTTTCATCGCTATGGATGCTGCTGTTTCTGAATTCTACGAAGATGGTTTCTACCACTTCAAAAAATCAGACGGACGTAAATTGACTTCTCCTGAAATGGCTGACTACTGGACTCAGTGGGTTGCTAAATATCCAATTATCTCTATCGAAGATGGTATGGACGAAGATGACTGGGCAGGTTGGAAAACACTTACTGAGTCAATCGGTTCTAAATGTCAATTAGTAGGAGACGATTTGTTCGTAACAAACGTAACTCGTTTACAACAAGGAATCGAATCTCAGATCGCTAACGCTGTTTTGGTAAAAGTTAACCAAATCGGTTCATTGACTGAAACAATCGATACTGTAAATCTTGCGAAAAGAAACAGCTACAAAACAATTATGTCTCACCGTTCAGGTGAAACTGAGGATGCAACAATTGCTGACCTTGCAGTGGCGTTGAACACAGGACAGATCAAAACTGGTTCTGCTTCACGTTCTGACCGTATGGCGAAATACAACCAACTTCTTCGTATTGAAGAAGAATTGGGAGAAAGCGCTTACTTCCCAGGATTGAAATTCTAATTTAATATGGCAAAACCGGAGCTTAGGCTCCGGTTTTCTCTTTCCCGGCATGATCGATTTCAAAAGTCTTTTACCCCACATGCGTAAATTCTATACTGCAACATTTGTGGTATGGCTTGTCTGGATTTTGTTTTTAGACAACAACAATATTAAAGTTGTTATGTCTAACCGGATGAAAATGAAGGAGCTTGAAAAGGAAAAAAGCATTCTTGAAGACAAAATCAAACAGGTTAAAAAGGAGCGCAACGAAGTATTTGGTACGCCTAAAATGCTGGAAAAATGGGCACGCGAAAAATACCTGATGCGCAAACCGAATGAAGATGTTTATGTCATTGTTGACGAAAATAATCAGCCTATTGAAAGTAAAAAGGAAGAATAAGCCTTAATCATTCTTCGAAAATTTAACTCATATTACTCCTATACCTTGATCAACGTACTTTTTATTTGTTTAGGGAATATTTGCCGGTCTCCTATTGCAGAAGGCGTTTTTAAAGCACTTGTTAAAAAAAAGGGATTAGACCATATCATTCAATGTGATTCTGCCGGCACAGGAGCTTATCATATTGGCAGCCTACCTGATAAGCGCATGAGAAAAGTAGCTTTATCTCATGACATTACACTGACACACCAGGCAAGACAACTTTCTTTCGAGGATTTCATCAATTTCAATTACATCGTAGCCATGGACCAGTCGAATTTCGAAAACATTCGAAAGGAAAGCTTCCGTGCCCATGGATTTTATTTGCCCGAAGATCAGTTATATTTATACAGAATGTTCGATCCTGAAAGAGGAGAGGCTGTTATTGTTCCGGATCCTTACTACGAAGAGCTTTCAGCTTTTGACGACGTTTATGAAATTGTTGAACGAAGCGGGAACGCTTTTTTAAATTTTTTGATAGAAAAACACGGACTGACAAAAGAGAAAAGTTATCAGGAAATTTAGTTCTGGTAATCTGATGTCAGTTAATTAATATAAAAGCAGGAATTTTAAACAAGTACGACATTGGGAAAAAAAGTAATTCTTATCATCATGGACGGCTGGGGAATTGCCAAAGCCGGAGAGGAAAACCGTTCTGCGGTCATTGCAGCGAAAACTCCTTTTTATGACAGTATTTTAGAAAAATATCCTCATAGCAAACTGGAAGCAAGCGGACTTGCAGTAGGTTTGCCTGACGGACAAATGGGTAATTCCGAAGTTGGACATACCAACCTGGGTGCTGGCCGTGTCGTTTATCAGGATCTTGTAAAAATAAATCTTGCCGTTTCTTCCGGAAGTCTTGCGGACGAACCTGTTTTGGCTGACGCCTTTAATTTCGCAAAAGAGAATAATAAAAAAGTGCATTTCATCGGATTGGTTTCTGATGGTGGGGTGCATTCACATATCGATCATGTAAAAGGTCTTTGTAAAATTGCTGCTGATAAAGGTTTGAGCAATGTATTTGTGCATGCTTTTACTGATGGCCGCGATACGGATCCAAAAAGTGGTTTAGGATTTCTTACTGAATTGCAGGAAACAATGGCTGCAACGACTGGCCAGATTGCCAGCGTTACCGGACGTTATTACGCAATGGACCGCGACAAACGCTGGGAGCGTGTGAAACTTGCCTATGACGCGATGGTTTTAGGTGAAGGAAAACATGTGAAAGCTGACGGAATTTTGGCTGCTATCGAAGAATCTTACGAAGCGGGTGTTTCCGATGAATTTATTCAGCCGATCATTGCGGTAAAAGAAGACGGTTCGCCGGTTGCTGTTATTGAAGAAAATGACGTCGTTGTTTGTTTCAATTTCCGTACAGACCGTGGCCGTGAAATTACAGAAGCGCTTACACAACAGGATTTCCATGAGCAGAATATGCACAAGCTGAACCTGCGTTATATCACTATGACAAATTATGACGATACTTTCAAAGGTGTTTCTGTCATTTTTGATAAAGATAATCTGAACAATACTTTGGGAGAAGTTTTGGAAGCTGCGGGTAAAAAACAAATCCGTATTGCTGAAACTGAAAAATATCCACACGTTACTTTCTTCTTCTCCGGCGGTCGTGAAAAACCGTTTGAAGGTGAAAGCCGTTTGTTAAGTCCTTCCCCAAAAGTGGCGACTTATGATTTGCAGCCGGAAATGTCTGCATTCGGATTGCGCGATCTTATTGTTCCTGAATTAATAAAAGAAGAGGTAGATTTCGTTTGTCTAAATTTTGCCAATGCAGATATGGTGGGTCACACCGGTGTTTTTGAGGCAGCTGTAAAAGCTTGTGAAACGGTTGATCAATGTGTGCAGGCAGTTGTAACAACTGGTCTGGAACACGGATATTCTTCAATCATTATTGCCGATCATGGTAATTCTGATTATATGTCCAATGACGATGGTTCGCCTAATACAGCGCATTCGCTTAATCTGGTACCTTGTATTTTGGTTGATAACGATTATCAAAAACCGATCAAAGACGGTAAACTTGCCGATATGGCACCAACGATTCTTGATTTGATGGGAATCGCAAAACCGGAAGAAATGACCGGAAACAGTATTCTTTAAACTATACCAGAATAAAAGGTGTTATTTTTGTCAGAGAGTCTGTTTCAGGCTCTCTGATTTTTTTTGCGTAATGATTAGATTTTGCTTCTTCACGAATATGAATAATAAAGTATCGACTTCTTCTTCCCGATTTCCTTTTTTTAAATCAATAGTATATTTATTCGCAGGCATTTTTCTTCTTCTGAGCAGTTGTGATTCTGCACAGGAAAGGAAGAGTAGGGTGATGACTTATTATGATCTGAAAGGATTTATTGAATCTCAGATTACTGTTCTTAATAAAGAGAAACCGGAAGTGACAAAAACTATGAGCGTATCAGGTAAAAATGAAACGCGAACTTCCAATGATGTTGACTGGAAAAAGGAGTTGGAATTATTTATTCAGGCTGATATTAACAAACCTGCGTATAGCAAAAGTTATTCTATTACCAAGCCGGATTCTGTGACGGTTTTGTATGAACTCAAAACAGAGGAAAGTTTACCAGTTCGTTATTTGAAGATAAAAATCGATAAGACTTCTGGTGATCCAATAGTAATCCAGGCATTGCTGCGCTCGGAAAATAAATTATATCAGTCAGAAAAAAACATTGAATTACACGGTTCGGTTAATAACAATCAGTGGCAATTAAATGAATATACTATTAGAGGTTTTCAGAAGCTTGCTACAATGGACAAAAAGTCATTTGATGTCACCGCACGGATGCATCATTGAAGTTTGAGTTGAAACATTTTGTCCTATTTTGCCCTATTTTGTGTGTGGTATACTCAGGATTTTTGGCAATAAATAACGGAGATTTTTTCTGGCAGGAAATAAGTTAAATCAAATCAATTTATTTAAAATACGCTTAATTTTAACGGAATCGATGTTTTTTGTTTGAGATGAGAAAAAATAAAACTCCTTTATTTTAGAATTTTGATTGCTGTTATGGTTGGGGAATGATATTGGTTAAAATAGATTCAGAAGTTTAACTAAATCTAAATAAATCAAACATTACATAACCTAAATTAGTATCAATGCAGCAGCCAGAACAAAAAAACAAGCAAACAATAGCGTGGGCAATGGTAGTTGTCCTAGGTCTAGCAACAGCCATGTTTGGCTATCTTTTCACAACACAGAAAAGTGAATTGACACAGCAGGAATCAATGGTAGTAGAAAAGGCCAGAGAGTTGGCACTTACCAAAACAAAACTTGATTCTATCTCAACAGTTCTTGATACAAAAATTACCGAAATCGAAAAGTTAGGCGGAGATGTTTCTGAACTGACAAAAATGAAAACACAACTGGAAGCTGATAAAGCAGCATTCAGAAGAAGCAACAAAGTTGAAACAGGAAAGTATCTTGCTAAAATTAAAGAATACGAAAAATTCCTGGCTGAAAAAGATGAGGTTATCGCTCAGCTTAAACTTGAAAATGAGCACTTAGTAGCTTCAAATGATTCATTGAGCACACATGTAGGGAACTTGACAAGCGAGCGTGAGAGATTGGTGAAACGTCAGACTGAACTTACTGATTCAGTTGTAACATTCACCGCTGCTAACAAAGAGCTTTCTGCAAAGGTAAGTCAGGCAGCTGCTCTTAAAGCTCAGAATCTTAAAGTTCTGACAGTTAATTCAAGAGGAAAAACAAAAGACAAAGAGGAGTACAAAGCAAAACGTGTTGACAAACTAAAACTAGTTTTCAACCTGCCGGAAAATGCTTTGACAGCACAAGAATCAAAAGATATTTATCTTCGTGTTCTTGATCCGCAAGGAGCTGTTGTAGCGGACGATGCAACTGGTTCAGGAGAGTTTGAAGTTGATGGTTCACCATCAAAATTCACTGCCCGTGAGTCAGTAGCTTATCAAAACAACAATCAGAAAGTTGAAATGTTATACGATAACGCTCAGCTTCGTCCAGGAAAGTATGCTGTTGAACTTTATTCAGAAGGTTATAAAATCGGTGGAACAAATTTCACGATCAAGTAATAACTCTGACAGTGTTTTGCGAATAAAAAACGGAGCCGGGCTTAATGTCCGGCTCCGTTTTTGTGATATGTAAATTGAATTATTAAGCCTCAGTCTGATTTCTGATAATCTGTATAAAACGTTGAAGTTCCTCAGCTCTGGCCGGGCTAACTTCCGGATACGACATATCCATTTTCTTTAACTCTTCAATAATAATACTGCCGACAATCAATCGCATATTCTTTTTGTCATCCGCAGGCACTACAAACCAAGGAGATTTTTTTGTAGCCGTTTCATTGATAGCATCCTGATAAGCTTTCATATATTCATCCCACTGATCACGAACTTTCACATCCTGCTCTTCAAATTTCCAGTTTTTATTAGGATCTTCAATGCGTTCGATCAGGCGGTCGGCCTGTTCTTTTTTTGATACATTAAGGAAAAACTTGATTACGCGAATTCCATTCCGATAAAGATATTTTTCGAGGTTTTTAATATCAGAATAGCGTTGGTCAAAAAGCTTGTCTACATCTTCCGTCAGTTCGGTTGGCAATCGTTGTGAAGTCGTTAATATTTCCGGATCCACTTTTACAACCAATACTTCTTCGTAATAACTACGGTTGAAAATTGTAATAGTACCGCGGTTTGGCAGCACCTGATTTGTCCGCCATAAAAAATCATGGCTTAACTCAGTTTCTGACGGACGTTTAAATGAGTGAATTTTAACGCCCACCGGATTTACACCTGCCAGCACGTGTTTGATTGTGCCATCTTTCCCTGCAGCATCCATAGCCTGAAAAATAATCAGCAGGCCATATCGGTTATGCGCATACATTTTACTTTGCAGTTGATCCATTTCTTGGACAAAATCTGCAAGCATGGATGCGTATTCTTCTTTATCGTCATAAATATCTTTAAAGCTTGTAGGTGCTTTATTAATATCAAATTTCTCTGTACCATCTACGCGAAATGCGCTGGACTTGAATTGCGACATATTAATGGGATTTAGTTAATTGGATGAATATGTTTTCTCTTTTTAATTGATATCAAAACGAAAGCAGATTAAGCTTATTCGTTTTTATGATTTTTAAGAAATTGTTCAAGTTTGGCAAATGCGCGTGCACGATGACTTAGTTCGCCCTTTTCGTCCATACTCATTTCTGCGAATGTCTTGTCATGACCTTCCGGAACGAAAATCGGATTATAGCCAAATCCATAAGTTCCACGTTTTTCCATGACAATTTTCCCTTTAATTTCGCCATCAAACTGGTAATACTTACCATCAAGAACCAAAGTTATCACTGCCACAAACCGTGCATTGAAATTATCCTTGCCAGCCATTTTCTCCAACACCAGATCCATATTGTCATCGGCACTTCTTTGCGGACCAGCGTAATAGGCAGAATGCACTCCAGGCTCGCCATTCAATGCATCAATTTCCAGTCCTGAGTCATCCGCGAAACAATTGACACCATAATGGGTCC
The DNA here is from genome assembly GCF_015221875.1 of Dyadobacter subterraneus. Lineage (NCBI taxonomy): Bacteria > Pseudomonadati > Bacteroidota > Cytophagia > Cytophagales > Spirosomataceae > Dyadobacter > Dyadobacter subterraneus. Next base: position 116,245 of record NZ_JACYGY010000002.1, on the reverse strand, counting down.
ACACAAATTCTGCTTTCTCATGCGAGTTTTCCGGAATAGTGTCGTGTGTCTCAGGAATCTCTTCTTCGCAGCCAATTTCTTTTAGGGTAGTCAGCGTAAAAGAATCGCCGAGCAATGCCTGTACTTCTTCAAGTTTATGTTGATTATTGGTAGCAAAACAAAGTTTCATTAGTAAATTCAGATAAGTATAATTTGGAAATGCAGTTTAACGAAAAACGGCCACTTCAGAAGAAGCGGCCGTCTATTATTTTCTATCCTACCTTAATTATTTCGTTGGAGCAGGTGCAGGAGCGGCTCCTGGTTTTGCGCCTTTTGTAAAGTCGATCAATTCAACATCAAACAGCAATACTGAGTTACCCGGAATTGCACCTGGTGATCCGTCTACACCGTAAGCCAGGCCTGATGGAATGATCAAAGTACGTTTGCCGCCTTTTTTCATCAGCATAATTCCTTCTTCCCACCCTGGAATAACCATACCAACACCAACCTGGAAGTCGATAGGTTTTCCTGCGTTTTTAGAACTGTCAAATACTTTACCATCTAAAAGTTTACCAGTATAGTGAACTTTCACATTGTCACCCTGAGTTGGCGTTTCACCAGTTCCTACTACATCATCCACATAGTAAAGACCAGAAGCTGTATGCTGTGCTTTTGCAGTCAGGTTATTTTTTGCAAGATATTCCTGAATAACTTTTTCGTCAATCGCTTTTTGTTTTACACCTGCTTCTGACTGTTGTTTCTGGAATTCTTCCGAAGTAAGAACGCTAAGAACTTTAACAGTGAAAGTGATTTCTGATCCTTTTTTGATCATTGGAGGCAATGGCTGCATCATTTTTGCAAAAAGTGTATCTGCATTAATGAAAAATTTCGCGCTGTCACCAGCTGCAAGCATCGCCAAACCTTCTTCAAAACTTCCTTTGAAAGGAGGAGCCTGAAGAACCAGTTTAACAGGAGTTTTATCTTTATAAGTATCACGCAGCGTCGAATCAGCCCCGTTTTTAAGAACCAGGTGAAATGACATGATATCACCAAGTTTTGCTTTCCGGGCAGCCTCGTCGTGCTCGAAAATCTGATACTTCAGGCCACTTTCAGTAACTTTTGTCTTATACTTGTCGCAGGCTGTGGCGAGAAGAGTTATGCCTAGTACATAACCGATTGTTTTAAGATTCATTGGATTGTATTAATTAGAAAATATTTATGTGAATGTTATAATATTTGGTTCTTGTTACTAATCAACTTTCAGTAATTCTTCTTTATATTTTGGAAGAATAGACAAAAACAGATCAACAGTATCATTGATAGAAAGCTCAGTTCTGCCTCCTGACGCATTTTTATGTCCGCCCCCATTAAAATAAGTACTCGATACCTCACGAACGGAAAAGTCACCCACAGAACGGAAAGAAATTTTAATTTCTCCTTTACGCTCAATGAACAATGCTGACATGACGACATTTTCGACCTGTAAACCGTAATTAACGATACCTTCCGTTTCACCGGGACTTGAATTAAAACGGGCAAGTTCTGCATCAGTAAGTACCATATAAGCAGTACGATATTCGGGCAAAACAATTAGCTTTTGAGATAAAACATACCCCAGAAACTGTAAACGGGATAAAGGTGAATTATCATAAATCAGCCTGTGAACCCTGCTCGTATCAAATCCTGTCAGCATCAGATCAGCAATCGCCAGATGCACGGCCGGCGTTACATTTCCAAATTTGAAAGAACCGGTATCCGTCATTATTCCGGCATAGAGGTTTTCTGCCATAGGAATATCAAAAATATCCGTTGTCGGGACGTCTCCTTCCATTTCCTTTATTAACGCATAAACCAGCTGAGCTGTTGCGGCAGCTGAGGTATCCCAGACCATCCATTTTGCAAAGTGCTCAGGCTCCAAGTGATGATCAATCAGCAATTTAGGGGCATTTGCATTCAGAACAACCTTTCCCAGATCCTTTAAACGGGATAACGCAGAGAAATCCAGACAGCAGATTAACGTAGCCTCGTCAATTTTTCTTCTGCACTTCCCCTGTTCACCAGATTTTTCATAAACCAAAACCTCGCTCATTCCGGGAAGCCAGCGTAAATTTGCTGCATAATCCGTTGGACTGATTACAGTTACGGCATGTCCTTTCCTGGATAAATAACTTGCCCATCCAAGCGAAGAGCCCAGCGCATCAGCGTCGGGATCTCTATGCATCGTGATGATGATTTTTTGAGGAGTAGATAGAAAAGCTACTAGCTCTTCAACGGTTTGATTCACAGTTGTTTAATTCAAAAAGGAAATTTGGACCCGGCAATTTGATGACAAAATTAACAAAACTGTTGGGATTTGTTTAATGTTGACTACGAAAGGCTTATTCAGGAGTTAATGTTTTTCCGGGAAAATGAGGTTCCGGGCAGATTTGATGGCTATATAAAATGAAAATTGTAGTTTTACAGCAAAATAAATTTTAGCAAACTGTATGTCAACCAATAAGACCTTCACGATGATTAAGCCTGATGCCGTATTAGACGGAAATTCAGGTGCTATTATTAAAATGATTGAGGCTGCCGGATTCCGTGTTGTAGCTTTGAAGAAAACACAATTAACTCCGGAACGTGCGGGTGAATTTTATGCGGTACACAAAGAACGTCCTTTTTACAACGACTTATGTGCTTACATGTCATCAGGACCAATTGTTCCGATTATTCTTGAAAAAGAAAATGCTGTGGCAGATTTCCGTACTTTAATTGGTGCGACAAATCCTGCAAATGCAGAAGATGGAACGATTCGTAAATTGTTTGCAAAATCAATTGAAGCAAACGCAATCCATGGTTCTGATTCAGACGAAAATGCTGCTATTGAAGGAAGTTTCTTCTTTGCTCATACTGAGCAGTTCTAAAAGAAAACTTGGAAAAAAACGGACCCACATCATACGATGTGAGTCCGTTTTTTTTTATTTAATTTTTGCCAATGTTCTGCTCACAACCTGAATTACTCCGTTATCAGCATTAACATTTTTTGTAATAATGATGATACTCTTATCATTATTAAGATATACGGTAGAGTCTGAAGTTGTACTTTTTGTTATCGTGATCGTGTAGCGTTTATCCAAACCTTTATTCACACCCAGAGGAAGCGATGCGTATTCGTATCTGGTGCCAAGCAAATGTCTGTAAACAAAAGCTCTGGCAGAATCTTTATTCATTGAGTTTATCGCCGCACTCGTAATGCCGGATGCAATGAATGCCGAATTATTAGGTGCGAAAAGCGTCAGGTTTTCTGTTCTCAAAGCATCTGCCATATCAAGACCTAAAATAATTTCTCTTAAAGTTGAAAACTCACTATTTTGAAGAATTACATCAGTAATCGTTTTGGGCTTTACAATGTCGCTATCTTTTTCTGTACAGGATGTTACTATACCAGTAATTAATGTAACAATCAAAAAAAATGCTGCGTAACGACTTATAAAGTTAATTTTTTTCATAGCTTCGGATCAGTTTAATTTTTGTAAAACTAATGTAAATAGTAGTTTGGTGAATTTTAAAACTAATTTTTTTTAATCCTAATCCCAAAAACAAGATGTTAAAGTTTAAATTTCTGGCTGCAATGTGTGCAGTGATTTTATTTACAAGTTCTGCTTTTTTGGCAACTAAGGACGATGTAAATGCCCCGAAAAAGAAAACCGTAAAACTTTTTAACGGTAAAGATTTAACAGGCTGGAAAATCAACGGTACCGAAAAATGGTATGCTGAAAAAGGCGAGTTAATCTGCGAAAGCGGCCCGGATAAAGAATATGGCTATTTAACAACGGACAAGTTTTACAAAAATTTTGATCTGACGCTTAAATTCAAACAGGAAGCAAACGGAAACAGCGGCGTATTTTTCAGATCTACTGTGCAAGGCACCAAAGTTTCGGGCTGGCAGGTAGAAGTTGCGCCGCCAAACCATGATACCGGTGGGATTTATGAATCTTACGGCCGTGAATGGTTACAAAAAATTCCTGATGAAAAAGAAGGATTTCTTAAAATGGGAGAATGGAATACTTTACGTATCCGTGTAAATGGCCCAAAAGTACAAACCTGGTTGAACGGTCACGACATGGTTGATTTTGAAGATGCAAAAATTGGCGCCGGCGACGGATCAATTGCGCTACAAATTCACTCAGGCGGCGGAATTAAAGTACGCTGGAAAGATATCGTTCTTGAAGAATTGTAAGAATATCAAAAAACTGATTTTATTTTCACTTCCGTAGTTTCAAAGTTCATGCTGCATTAATCCGCAGTTCGTCGGAAATTGATAAGAAAACGGCCTCATGGCTAATAGCTTTGTGTTATCAAAACACAGTCTGTTAGCCATGAGGTTTTTTATTTTATATGCTTTAATAAATTATAAGATGGAAGCCCATTCGTTAAAATGAAGATTTTATCATATTAATCACTGATGGAAGAAACCAAAAAGAAACCGCTCCGCATGAATGGAACTTCCCTGGAAGGAAGAGATTTTAGCAATATGAATCTGGAAGGTGCGGATTTTAGCTTTTCAAGTCTGGAAGGAATAAATTTTGACGGCTCCAATCTTCGTGGTGCCAAAATACGTTTCGCTTCCCTTGAAAACGCAACTTTTAGAAATGCAGATCTTACCAATGCGGATTTGAGTTTCAGCAGTCTTACGGATGCTGACATGACCGGCGCGAAGATCGAAGGTGCGAATTTCAGTTTTTCATCCCAGGGAAAATCTTTTAAGTGGCAGGATTTTAAATTAATCGGGTTGATCCAGAGTCAAAGCTGGGTCGGGACTTTGGTTGCGGTTATCATCGGGGCGCTGATGCTTTATGGAGCCAGTGCTATTATTTATTTTACGCTGGAAATCTTATATACTTCCAATCCTGTTCAGGTTAAGTTAAATCAGTATCTCATTGCGCAGAATGTAATTTGCGGAGTTCTGATTGTGCTGACTGCCCAGAATATGGCAGTTTGGCTTGACTCGATGATTAAGAATTTATTTTTAAGACATCTTGTGCTTAGCATTGCGGTTTGTATCGTTTTCTTTTCTATAAATACAGGAATGTATTATGGTTTTGGTCAAAAAATATTCAGGGCTATGGTGGCGCAATCACCAGAGCAGATAAGACAAAGTGGGGCTTGGTATTGGTATGCCATCGGACCGTTGGTAATAGCAAATGTTTTCTACTATCTGAACCGCCAGGGACGGCAATTATCGCGAAAAATTTCAGAACAGGAATATCAGCTTCTTAATCTGGAAAAACTAAAAACCAGAGCTGAACTGGATGCCTTACAGGCGCGTATCAATCCTCACTTTTTATATAATGCATTAAATAGCATTGCAAGTCTCGTGCATGAGGATCCGGATAAGGCTGAGGAAATGACGTTATTATTGTCCAAACTTTTCAGATATACAACCGGCCGGAAGAATAATGATTATTTTGACAGTATTAAAAATGAACTGGAAATGGTACAAACCTATCTTCAGGTTGAAAAAGTCAGATTTGGAGATCGTTTGCAATTTGGCGTAGAAGTAACCAACCAGGAATTAAATAATCTTCAGGTTCCAAAGTTTATTCTTCAACCTATTGTAGAAAATGCTATCAAACACGGAATTTCAAAACTGGCTGACCAGGGAAAAATCATCGTAAAAATTTATGAAGAAAACGGATGGCTTAATCTTTGCGTCCATGACAACGGACCGCTTTTTTCGGACACGATGGGAGCCGGTTACGGGATCAGGAGTATTCAGGATAAACTAAAATTATTATATGGTGAAGATGCTTCGCTTGAACTGCATAATGATCCGGTTAAATCCGTAAATATTTCCATTCGCAAATCAGCAATTGAAGCAAGTGAAGAGAAGACACAATAATTTCCAGACTTATCCACTGAGATAAAATAATTATTAATTCAGCAGATTTTTCGTCACAAAAAAATAATTTGAAATGACATTTCCTTTAAAAACCATATTGATTGATGACGAGCCGCTTGCATTAAGCCGATTAAAAAGATTACTGGAAAAACATCCGGAAATTTTTATCATCGTTGCGGAGGCCAAAAACGGAGCCGAAGGTTTGGTAGAAATTGACAGGCATAATCCGGAGGTCATTTTTCTGGATATAGAAATGCCGCTCCTGAATGGTTTTGAAATGCTTGCCAAACTTACAAAAATGCCTCTGGTTGTGTTTTCCACAGCTTATGACCAATATGCAATCAGGGCATTTGAAGAGAATTCCGTTGATTATTTATTAAAACCAGTGGAGAATGACCGTCTGCTGAAAACGATAGATAAGATCCGTAATATCCTGAATGCCGGGTTTAAAACGGGCGACAGCAGAAATCCATATTCAGATAATTTGCTTCGATTGCTGGAAGAAATGAAGCCTAAAAAGGAAATATTTTCTTTATCTGTTAAATCCGGCGACCGCATTCTTTTAATTCCTTTAACGGAAATTACTCATTTCGAAGCAGAGGAAAAGTATGTTTTCCTGAACACGCTGGACGGACAAAAATATCTTCTTAATTATACACTGACATCGCTTGAAGAAAAATTACCAGGACATTATCTGCGCATCAGCAGGGCCGGCATTGTGAACTCTCACCATATCAAGGAAATTCAAAAGCATTTTAACGGCAAATATATGGTCGTTATGCGCGACCGGAAAGTCTCTCAGCTGCAAAGCGGAAGCACTTATACCGAAGTCATCCGTCATCTTCTTGATAATTAATCACCTTGCTTCCTGGCGTCTTGTTCAAAATATTGATTTTGAAGACGCCATACTTATTCCTAAATTGCGCCCTTGTTAAAATCGGACGACTGTGTCTTTGGTTTAATGTGCTGTTTATCAGTATCTTTATACTAAGAACTCAAATTATTGTTGTTGAAATTTATTATTCTTCGACACAATTGGGTGACAAACTGCGTACACAAATGGGAACAGATGGTATGCTTTGTGCGTCAGATTTAAAAAAAACATCAAATAGAATTTATAAGATCGGCGTATAATGGTTCGTTTGTTTTTGTTAAAAAAGGTTAAAAGAGTTCAGCTATAATGAAAGAACTCATTGATTCGGGCAATCTGCCAAAGCACATTGCCGTTATCATGGACGGTAACGGGCGGTGGGCACAGAACCAGGGAGCGGCACGTGTATTCGGCCATCGTAATGCGATTAAAGCAGTGAGAGAGGTGACCGAGGGTTGTGCAGAACTTGGTATTTCCTATCTGACGCTTTACGCGTTTTCAACCGAAAACTGGGCTCGCCCACAGTTTGAAGTACGTGCTTTAATGGAGTTGTTAGTCCAGTCCATCCGCAATGAAATTCCTACCATGTTGAAAAATAATGTGCGGCTGGATACCATCGGTGACACGGAAAGCCTTCCTTCAAGCTGCCAGAACCAGCTTGCGGAAGCAATCGAAATCACTCGTGAAAATACAGGGCTCAATCTTATACTTGCATTGGGTTACAGTGGAAAATGGGATATTCTGCAAGCTGCCAGAAAGCTTGCAACCGATGTGCAAAACGGAATTTTAAAGCCGGAAGAAATCAACGAAACTTTGTTGAACAAAAATCTTTCCACACAAGATCGTCCTGAGGTGGATCTGATGTTGCGTACAGGTGGTGATCACCGGATCAGTAATTTTTTGCTATGGCAGCTCGCTTATGCGGAGCTGTATTTTTATAAAGACCTTTTTTGGCCTGATTTCCGAAAGGAACATCTGTATGAGGCAATTTTGGCTTACCAGAAAACGGAACGTCGTTTTGGTAAAACCGGTGAACAAGTTAAAGCGAATGGAGCTAAGTAGAATTATATGAACCTGGTGAGAAACTTTATTAAATCATTCGTACAAAGTAATTGGGCACTAACAGGAGTTTTGTTATGCTGGTGTTTTTCGGCTGAGGCGCAAAAAATAGGATTAGGAAGCAATGCAAAGCCCGCAGCACCGACTGCCAATCTGGGAATTGACCCTGCCAACCCAAAAGAATATACAATCGCAGAAGTGACGGTTTCAGGAACACAATTTCTGGATCCTAATTCTATGGTTTCTATTTCAGGATTAAAGCCTGGTGACAAAATCCGCGTTCCGGGTCCTGCTATTCCTTCCTCCATTAAAAGAATGATGGATTTTGGTACACTGGACGATGTAGAAATTGCCGCTACCAAAGTGGAAGGTGAAAAAATCTGGCTTAACATTCATATAAAGGAGCGACCGAGGCTTTATAAGGTCTCGTTTTCTGGTATTCGTAAGGGTGAAAGGGAAACGCTGAATGATAAAGTGAAGTTGATCAAAGGACGCGTAATCACGCCGACTGTTATTAAAAATACACAGCTTGTAATCAAGAAATATTATCTGGATAAAGGTTTTTACAATACGAAAGTTAAGGTTCTGCAAATCCCGGATTCTACGCGTGGACAGGCGACTTTGAACTTTACCATTACAAAAGGAAGTAAAGTAAAAATCGAGAAAATTGATATTGAAGGAAATGAGGATATCAGCGATCGTACGCTGAAACATAAAATGAAAGGTACCAAGCAGAAACGCATTGGCCGTTTGTTCAACCCTTCAAAATATATTCCTAAAAAATACGACGAGGATAAAGAAAAGCTGATCGCTTTCTATCGTAAGAATGGTTACCGTGATGCTACAATCGATTTCGATACCATCACAAACAACGGTGAAACGATTAGTATCAAAATGAAGATTGATGAGGGTAAAAAATACTTTTACCGTAATATTACCTGGACTGGTAACTATTTATATCCGTCAAAAGCACTGGGCGAAAAACTGGGTATTTCCAAGGGTGATGTTTACAATCCGGAAGAACTTGATAAGAAAATCAACGGTATTCCAGGAAATGATATCAGCTCCATTTATATGGACGACGGTTATCTTTATTTCCGTATTGAACCTACTGAAAAAGCGGTTGAAGGTGATTCGATTGATGTGGAACTTCGTATGTATGAAGGAAAGCAGGCGACAATTAACCGTATTATTCTGAATGGTAATACTAAAACAAGTGACCGCGTAGTATTGCGTGAACTTTTTACCTTGCCGGGACAGAAATTCAGTAAAACTGAAATTATCAACACACAACGTCAATTATCTCAAATGGGTTATTTCAACCCTGAGAAAATTGTTCCAAACCCGATTCCAAATCCTCAGGACGGAACGGTGGATATCGAATGGAACGTGGAAGAAAAACCATCTGACCAGATCGAACTTTCAGGTGGCTGGGGCGGATACATTGGTTTTGTAGGAACTTTGGGTCTTGTATTTAACAACTTCTCACTGCGCAATATTCCAAACAGAGAAACATGGAGACCACTTCCATCAGGTGACGGACAGAAATTGTCGCTTCGTTTCCAGGCTAATGGTAAGCAATATCAAACCTATTCGCTTTCATTCAGTGAACCTTGGTTAGGTGGAAAAAAACCGATCAACTTTGGTGTTTCTTTGCAGCACACAGTTTACCGTGTAGCAAATTATAATTCTATTTATTCAACAGCTGGTTCAGGAAGTCTTAGCTACCGAGGCGGATATTATAACAGCGGTATTACCGTTTCACTTGGCCGTCGTTTGAGAGAGCCGGATCGTAACCTTGTGTTAACGCATTCGATCTCTTATCAACGTTATCGTCTGGATAGTTTGGATATTTTCCGGATTGGTTACAGCAAAGGGGTTTCAAACAACATTTCGTTCAACACAACGATTTCCAGAAATACTTTGAGTGATTTCCAGTTCCCGAGAAGTGGTTCCAATATTTCATTGAGTATGACGCTGACTCCGCCGTATTCTTTAATTCGCAAGAATGGTTATAAGGATATCAGTGATACATATCGTTGGGTAGAATATAACAAATGGATGTTCGATGCGACTTACTACGCTACCATTACAGGTAAGCTTGTAATCAGTGCCCGTACGCACATGGGTTATCTGGGTAGGTATGGCAATAAACTTGACTTCAGTAAATTCGGCCGGTTTATTGTCGGTGGATCTGGTTTAGCGGGTCAGGGTTCATTCTCGCTGGCTGATCAGGATATTATCGGTTTGCGTGGTTATGAAGATCAGAAAGTTGGTCCTTTGACAGCAACAGGTTACCCGGCATCAGGGGGTGGGGTTGTATATAACAAATTTGTATCCGAACTTCGTTATCCGGTATCGCTTAATCCACAGGCAACAATCTTTATCCTGGGTTTTGCCGAAGCGGGTAACAACTGGGGAAATTACAAAGAATTTAACCCTTTTGATCTGAAACGTTCTGCGGGTGTTGGTGCACGTATCTTTATGCCAGCGTTCGGTCTTTTGGGTATCGACTGGGGTTACGGATTTGACAGTATCCAGGGACAGACAAAGAGAAGTGGTGCACAATTCCACTTTACTATCGGTCAGCAGATCAGATAATATAATAGTTTGCTTTTCGTTAAAACAGTTTAAATTATTAGCGGGCCAGGCATGAAGAAGATTATTATTTTGCTAGTTTTGTCCTTTATTTCAATCGGAAAAGGAATGGCCCAGAAATTTGGCTATGCCGATATGGAATTCATAACCAGTAAAATGCCCGAATATCAATTGGCACAAACGGAAATGAAAAAATTTTCCGAAAAATGGGCGAAGGAAATCTCGGATAAATTTGCTGATGTGGGAAGGATGCAGCGAGCTTACATGGCTGAGGAAGTTTTATTAACGGATGATCTTAAAAGAAAGAGACAAACGGAAATAAAAGAGAAAGAGCAGGAAGCCCGGGAATACAATAGTAAAATATTTGGCATGGAGGGTTTGCTTTTCCAAAAGAAAAAAGAACTTATGAAGCCGGCAATGGAAAAAGTGCAAAGAGCAGTTTCCAAAGTATGTATCCAGAAAAGACTTGATTTTATGTTTGATAAGTCAAGTGATGTAGGGATAATTTATTCAAATCCGAAACATGATTATTCGGATTATATTATGGAAGAGCTGGGTATAGATGGCCAGTCTTCAAAAGTGACAGCAAAAGAGGAGACAGCAAAAGAAAAATCGACGGTAGCGCCAAAGGAGAGCTCCCCTAAACAAAAAAGTACAAACAGTAAACTTAAATAGTAACAAAACAATGAAACAAAAATTGATAGTGCTTTTGGTCGCGATGGCCATGCTTAGTACCCCTCTCTTGGCACAAACAACTCCTGCTGGCGGTCTTACAAAAATTGGATATACCAATGTAGATTACGTCATCAGCAAATTGCCTGAGAGTAAGCTAATGCAAAACCAAATTGAAGTTACCAAAGCGCAGCTTGACAAGGCGTTGGGAGAAACTTATAAAGAGGCTCAGGAAAAGTATGAAGCTTATCAGAAAAACGGTGCTCAGATGACTGACGTAATCCGTGCTGATAAGGAAAAAGAATTGCAGAATCTGCAAACTCGTATCACTGAAATGCAAACTAATGCACAACAGTCTTTACAGGCGAAACAACAACAATTGCTTGAACCAATCCTTACAAAGGTGAACAACGCAATTCAGGAAGTTGGTAAAGAAAGCGGTTTCCTTTACATCCTTAATATGGATGCAGGACAAGGAACAACGCCTATTATTTTGTTCGCAGCTTCTGAAGAAAACAATGCAACAAATCTTATCTTAAGAAAATTGGGTGTAGATCCTGATAAAATTGAAGCAGCAGCACCAGCTGCTGCTAAGCCTGGAACAGCTGCAACACCAGCAGCAACCAAGCCAGCAACAACGGCTCCAGCGGCGACTCCAAAGAAGAAGTAATCCGGAGTTTTTAATAAATTATTAAAATATAAATACCGGAGAATAGCCTTTAGCAGGTTGTTCTCCGGTATTTATTTTAGCGGGGTTTCCATTTTTATTCTGTTTGGCCCGGATTATAAGTATGCTATAAATTCGGCCTTATTCAAAAAGTACAAAATGCTCTGCAAGCGAATTCCTGAATTTACAGCTTCTAAAAAAACAGAACGATTCAGAACGTTAAGCATACGGGATTTGTTAAATTTGCGTTATGGAAGTTGCATCCCTAAGCTCATTAAAAAATTATATTTCTGAAATTATGGTTTTAAAAAATATCTTTTACTTTCTCATACTCGCGTTAACCGTAATTTGGTCTGAACCTGTTTTGGCGCAGGACAATACCCATGGTGGTGGTAACGGTGCTATGCAATTGATCTTCCCAAAAGAGTCTGATTGGAATACATTATATGAAGGAAAGGAAATAGATTTTCATTTGCAGGTAAGAGGTGGGAAGAGTGATTCTGTGAGATATAACATTGCCAGCGGATTCAGACGGGATATGAAGTTTGATTCTCTGGGTCATTTTGTCTGGACTCCAAATTATGATATTGCGGACCGTATTAATACGGTAAAGTTGTGGCCAATTGTTTTTGAAGCCACTAACCAGGCCGGTGAAACAGTGTCTCAGCAGATTGCTTTTAAAATTGTTCATGTTAACAGGGCGCCGGAAGTTGATGAACTAAAACCTTTTTATGTTCAGTACAAAACCCAGAATACATACCAGATTGATATGAATTCTGTTCGGGATAACGACGGCGATCCTTTGGTTTTTATTCCGGTTTTGGAAGGTATGCCGGAAGGAATGAAAATGAGTGCGGCAGGAGAAATTGTTTGGGATCCGTCGACAACACAGTTTAATTTACTGAAAAAAGGACCAAGATATATTGATTTTTTTGTTGAAGATCAGCCTTCAAAAGTAAGGACAAAAGGTCGCCTGAAACTGGAAGTAACACAGATGGATCTGGAACCTGACTTTAAAGTTATTCCTCAAAATCAGGTTATAAAAAGTAAAGAAAATAACCGGATCAACCTGAAATTTACCTTATCAGATCCGAATGGAGATGATGATATAACCACTTTTGGTTTTGTATCGGAAAATAAAAATGTTCCTGAATCTGCATTGGTAAAAAATGCTCCGACGAGTTATGAATTTATCTGGGAGCCGGGATATGACTTTGTAAGAGATCCGTTTGATTCGCTGGCTTTTAATATTACGTTTTACGTCTTGGATAAGGCGCAAAATAAAAAGGAAAGAACACTGCGTTTTATTATTGAAAATACGGTAAATGAAAGTGAAAGAGATGCGTACGTTTATGGCCTTTACCGCGGTGGTTTGATCAATGCATGGAGTTTGCTTGAACAAATGAAGGAGAAGGAGGGAGAACTTAAAAGATCATACGGCAGAGCAAAAAAAGGGAAAAGAAGTCGTTCGCTGATTAATGCATCTTTGGGTGCAACAACGGGTCTGGCACCTGTTATTGCCAAAACAAATCAGGATACGAGAGGATATATTACAACGCTTGGTGGGACAACCGTTGCGACTTTGGGAACATTGGAAGCAACAGAAGTTATTGGTAAATCTACCAACAGTTTGCTCGATCGTTTTAATTACGTTATGCAGAAGAAAAACGAACTTCAAAATAAGGGAGATGTTTTTGCCCGGGAATACGCGCAGAAATCTGCACGCCGCTCTCCTGACTTTGTTCGCAAGCTGGACGAATTTAAGTCATTAATGAACCTGAGCGGATTAGTTGCACTGGAACTGGATGCAAATTGGGAAAACAAAAAAGCGAGCGGCTATGACGATAAAAAGATAGATGCTGCATTGAAAAAGACATTCAAAGATTTTATGCCTTTGGAAAAAGATGAGCAATAGAGATAAAGCTTTTCCAAACAAAAATATCATAACAGGAAAACGGGGCTGACCAAAAAGAGTTCTTTGATTTATAAATAAAAGATCTTCATTTTGATTTTTAGCTTCGTTATTTAATTGATTTATAAAAAATGGCCGGAAAGTACTCTTAAGAGCAGCTATCTGGCCATTTTTTCTACTTAGGCTGCTGATTTTTGTCTTTTAAGATGCAGTTTTCTCAGGTTGTGGGCCATAGCAACCAAGGTAAACTCAGTAGTTACCTTTTTAAGACCTCTAAGATGGAAGCGGCGAAAACCCATGTTGGCTTTTATGTCGCCAAAGCAGCTTTCTATTTCAATACTTCTTCGTCTGCGGAGCTCAAAACCTTTCTGTGAGTTAAGGTTGTCCCGTGCCTGTTGCTTGTATTGGTCAAGCTGCTCATTAACTTTGAGTGTACGGTTATGCCCTTGGGTAGATTTACAACAGCGTTCGTAGAATGGGCAACCCGTGCAGTCTGTACATTCGTATTCCTTTATATGTGACTGATAACCTGTTTTTTTATGTGTATGCTTATAGCTGCTTCGAAAAGTAAGCTGCTGCTTATTGGGGCAGGTATAGCTATCTGCAGCGGGATCGTAATAGAAATTCTCTTTTAAAAAAGGGTTATTCTTATAGGATTTCTTTTGCTCATTATGGAACTGGGGGAATTTCAAATAATTGTTTATCCCCTTGTTTTCCAGTAGCTCATAATTCTCTTCGGTACCAAAGATGCTGTCAGCAATGATGTTTTCAGGGGTCACAGACTGCTGAACTGACAGCTGATCCAAGTGGTCTTTGAAGCAGGTGCCGTCATTGGTGTTCTGGTGCAGGCTTACGCCGGTAATAAACTGATCTTCACATCCCGCCAGCACATTATATGCGGGCAGTACCTCAACCTTATTTTTCATCATCATCGCACTGGCGTCCTGATCTGTTACATTATAGCCACTGCGGCTGCCCGCGATAAGAATCTGCTGCTCGTATTTCTCAATCCGATCTGCTGTTTCTACCAGTTGTTTGCCCAGGCTTTGGGCTTTGCGTTTTGTTTTTTTGACGCTGGTATTCTTAATCTTTTCATTGAGCTGGTCAATCTGATTGGCCAGGACCTGCCGGCTAACAGGCTGTGATCCATATTCTTCAAGATCTTTATTTCCGTAGGTAAAATCTTCGGATGCATTCAGCGCATCAATCTCTTTGAGCAGCTGCTGGCATTTCTGTTCTGCTGATGCCTTATACCGGAGGGCATTCTTCTTCCAGACCATCTTGTGCTTATTGGCATCGGCCATAAATGGGCTGCCATCACAGAAATAGTGCTCCATTTTGATATACTTGTGTTCCATCAAAAACACCAGCATGGAGCTGAACAGCACTTCAATCACTTCTTTGGCTTTGCTGCTCCGGAAAGTATTGATGGTCCGAAAATCGGGCCGGCTCATACTGCTCAGCCAGAAGAAATGGATGTCCTGACCCAGGGCACGGGCTATCTTTCTGCCAGTATATATCTTGATGCAATACGCATAAAGTAAGACTTTCAGCAGCATCCGCGGATGGTATGCGCTGGTTCCCCCACCTTCATAAAGGTTCATCAGCTCTGTGATATCCATCCGTTCAACTACTTCATTAACAACCCGTACCAAATGCGTAGGAGGTATCAGTTCTTCAAGAGAAGGTGGTAAAAATAATAGCTGCTGCGGGCAGTATTCTTTAAAGACGATAGATTTTTTTATCTTGCTCATGTATTTCTAATGTGGTAATTAAAAATACAAAAAAGCCCTCTATCTACAAAGTAGATAAAGGGCTTTGGCTTTTTGGTCAGCCCCGTTTTGAATATTGGTTCGTTCGTATTAAAAATACTTACCGGATTAGCTATTTTTCAGTAGTAGATTCTCCTGGTTTGGTTAGCTCTTCATTTTCAAGATTAATCATTGAAGATGAAATATCCTGAGTTGAATCAATATCTACACTTTCATTTTGTTTGATCTCTTCGAATTCCGGATTGATAGTAGGAGAAATAACTTCCTCAGATTCTAAAATTTCACCGCTATCAAGGTTCAGCATAGAAGCAGAAAGATTCCGGGATGAATCGATATCAAGGTTTTCATTTTCGTTCAAAACTTCAACTGGTATTCCTGGTGTTTTAGCAACTTCGTCAAAACTATGCGGTTCAGTCAGGCTTTCTGCATCTTCGTGGTTATGCGTAGTTTCTTCCGGTTTTACTTCCTCATCGGCTGGTGTATAAAAATGTCCCTGGAAAATAAGGATACTACAAACACCCAGGAAAATACACGAATCAGCAATATTGAAAATCGGAGTTGAATAATATTGTCCGCCCCAGACAGGAACCCATTCAGGAATAAATCCTTCCCAGAAATCGACAAAAATCATATCAATAACCTGTCCATGAAACCAGGGTGTGGGCGAACCATAAGGAGCATTATCTAAAAATACCCCGTAAAAAGTACTGTCAATTACGTTTCCAACGGCTCCGGCAAGAATCATAGACAAAGCCCATAATAACCCTTTTGAAGCACCGTTACGAGCCAGATGAACCAGATACCAGGCAATAGCGCACATAGCAAGCAATCTGAAAAGTGTCAGAAATAATTTGCCATATTCATGCCCCAGCTGCATACCAAAAGCCATCCCGGGATTTAAAACATAATGTAGTTTTAGCCAGTTACCAGCCAATAAAATCTGACCGGAAAAGCCAGGCTGCATATATTTAAAGACCAAAAGTTTTGACAATTGGTCTACTGCAATTAACAATACGCTGAAAAGTAAATACCTGACAGGATTTTTTGGTTGGTTCATT
This sequence comes from Dyadobacter subterraneus, assembly GCF_015221875.1. Taxonomy (NCBI): domain Bacteria; kingdom Pseudomonadati; phylum Bacteroidota; class Cytophagia; order Cytophagales; family Spirosomataceae; genus Dyadobacter; species Dyadobacter subterraneus. The sequence goes on along the minus strand of NZ_JACYGY010000002.1, from coordinate 99,773 downwards.
CTTTATTGATTACAATTTATATCAATGTGCCTGTAAAAGTAATAAGTTCTTAGAAAGAACTTACGCCTCGTCTGTGCATTTCGCTTTTTACAAGCAGGTACTCTCTGCTACTTTGTCCGGCAATTGAAGTATTTTCCTCAGCACGGCGTATAAGATAGGGAAGCACGGCATCAATAGGACCATAGGGCACATATTTAGCTACGTTATAACCAACCTTGGCAAGATTGTACGAAATATTATCGCTCATTCCTAAAAGCTGGGCAAAGTAGATACGCTGGTCATCGTTTTTTATACCCAGCTTTTTCATTTTGCAGGTGCAATATTGAGAGCTGTACTCATTGTGGGTTCCCAGGCAAATGGAGATATGTTCAACATTTTCAAGGCAGAAATCGATTGCAGCATTGTAATCCTTGTCAGTAGCTTCTTTGGAAGTATGAATCGGGTTAAAATATTCCTGCTCACGGGCTCTCATGCGCTCTTTTTCCATATACGCGCCACGGACCAGCTTTCCGCCAAGAACGTATCCTTTTTGACGTGCAACGAGGTAGGCACTTTTCAGAGCCTGTAAAGTTTCGTGTCTATAAAACTGATAGGTATTGTAAACGATGGCTTTTTCTTTATTATACTTTTCCATCATTTCGTAAGTCAGATCATCAATAACGTTCTGGACCCAGCTTTCTTCCGCGTCGACAAAAATTCTTACATTCAGTTTGTTTGCCAAGGCGCATAATTTTTCAACGCGCTGTTTAACTCTTTCATAAGCAGCGGTTTCATTCTCGGACAAAATTTCCTTGCGCTGTACTTTTTCTAAAAGCTCAGTTGATGCGATTCCTGTGATCTTGAAAACTGAAAAAGGAATGTCAGTTGATTCAGAAGCTTTTTGAATGGTGCGCAAAATTTCGGCAGCGGTGGCGTCGAAACTATTTTCATTGTCTTCTCCCTCAACCGAGTAATCCAGGATGGTTCCTACGCCCGAATTTGCCAAAGTAGAAATTGTCTGCTGGCAGTCACTAATCGTCTCACCGCCACAGAATTGTTCAAAAATCGTATATCTAATAAGATTTTTTATAGGTAAGTGTAGCTTTAGAGCAATCTTTATAAAAAAAGTGCCTAAATTTACCACTCGAGCCTGATTCATTAAGCTAAATAACCAATAGGTTTTCCTGAGTTGAGAATCTGATTTTGAAGCAAATGCTATTGAAGTGTCTTCAAAAAATACAGGTATTTGATCTTTTTGTGAAGCGTACGCCATTTTTAAGTTTATCATAAGTGGGGTCTTCATGGTTTTTCATAAACCAATCAGGCAAAAGTTATACAAAAAAGGGTTGTAGGCTTTTGGAGCATCAAATGTACGGCAATCCATCAAATACGCATAATACCGAGTCGAAATATTATAGTTATCTTATTGTTTTATTAAGGACAAGTTTTTGAATATGAATGCTTCTCTAGATATCCTTCCGCTTAGTAGTTGGATCAATACCGAAGGAAAACCTTTGGTAATCGCCGGACCTTGCAGTGCAGAGACCGAGGAACAAATGTTGGAAACCGCAAGCCAGATCAAAAAAGAAGGATTTGCACACGTGCTTCGTGCCGGAATTTGGAAGCCAAGAACTCGTCCTGGAAGTTTTGAAGGAATGGGTGAAGCGGCTTTGCCATGGTTGCAAGCTGCAAAAAAAGAAACTGGATTGCCTGTTGCTATTGAGGTTGCAAATCCTCAGCATATAGAACTGGCATTGAAATATGGTGTAGATATTCTTTGGGTAGGTGCACGTACCACAGTAAATCCATTTAATGTTCAGGAATTGGCAGAAGCACTTAGAGGTGTAGATGTTCCGGTTCTTGTTAAAAATCCTGTTAACCCGGATTTGCAGCTTTGGATTGGTGCTCTTGAACGTTTGAACCAGGCAGGTGTTAAGAAATTGGGTGCAATTCACCGTGGTTTCTCTAACGCACAGGAAACAAAATATCGTAACTCTCCCATGTGGAATATTGCGATCGAATTGAAAACATTGTTTCCTGAACTTCCTGTGATCGGTGATCCTAGCCACATGGCTGGTAAGCGTTCATTGTTGTTTGAAATTGCACAACGTGCGCTTGACTTGAACTACGACGGTTTGATCATCGAATCTCACCGTGATCCGGATAAGGCGTGGTCTGATGCTTCTCAGCAGTTGACTCCTCCTGCTTTGGCAGAAATGTTGCATGAACTTCACGTGCGTAAGGAATCTTACCCAACTGATTACCAGTCTCAACTGGAAGTTGTTCGTGGTAAAATTGATCACCTTGACCGTGAATTGCTTGAAAATCTTGCAAACCGTATGTCATTGGTTGAAAAACTTGCTGAGTACAAACGTGATAATAACGTTGCTGCTTACCAGGTTGATCGTTTCCGTGAAGTTTTGGAAACGCGTGCAGCATGGGGAAAAAGCTTAAACCTTTACCCAAATCTTGTTGACGAACTTTTCAAACTTGTTCATATGGAATCTATCCGTAAACAAACTGAGGTTATGAATCAGATCAATGCTTAATATTGATTTAGATTTAGATAAAAAAAAGGGTCACTTTCTTCACGAAAGTGACCCTTTTTTTTACATTTTCCCTATCAAATATAGCCATAAGCATAGCTGAAAATACTATTGTATACCTTATTCGTGCTTGAATCAGTAAATTTTAATAATTGGGTTACCAATTGACTTTTGGCATTGTACTGATAATTATAGATCGTCGAGCCTGATATTAATTTTCCTACCAGCGTCATATCATTGGCAGTGCTCCCGTTACTGTAAAGAAGATTGGTAGTTTTAAAAGACTCAGTTGTTTTCTTCATTAACTCACCTCTTTCATTGTATTCATTTTTTATCAGGACTTTGTAGGCGAATTTCAGACCTGTTTTTTCAAGAACGCTTGAATTTTTTGCAATATCGTGACTTATGAAAACAGAATCTGTTTCAGTTTGTATTTTACCGCTGGCATCATAATCAAAGTAAAGTTTCGAAACCCAGAGCGGATATGGAAAAATGAAAGTCCCCAAAGAGGCGGAAATCAAATAGTTTTTCTGCTCTCTTCTAACCACCCTGTTATTTTGATAAATCAATGAATCGGTTGAGGAAGGCAATTTGCGGCCACCGTCATCAATATCGGTAATTTTTAATAATTGATCCGATGAGCCGTAAGTGAAAATCTTACAATATTTCAGACTGCTCTCCATACTGTTTAATGCTTCATTATCCCTGTATCCTTTTTTAGTGCCATATTTAGAGCTTTTTTCTAATATGATCATACCGTTCCGATCAAGCTGGTATTGTGTTGTCACGCTGTCGTATGGAAGGTAAACTGATTCAGTGATCGAAATTACAGAAGTCTTAGGATCTGAATTATTATCATCATTTTTACAGGAAATAATTGCAATGCCAAAAACAGCGGTGATAATTAAGAATAGCTTTTTCATAAATGACGAAATCGAGTGGCTAATAGTCAATATTATGGATCAATAAATAATACAATCTATTGCAATGATAATAAATATGTAACTGCTTTTAAATTTTCTCTGCTTTCAAAATTCTGTCAATTTCTGTCGCCCAGATTTTATATCCTTTTTCATTCAGATGGGTTTTATCAACCGCAAATTCCGCTTTTAATCCTGTCGAATCAGAAATCAACGGATTCAGATTGATATACTTAATATTGTGCTTCTGGCAATATTCTATCAAAAAATCATTGAGACGATCAACTTCTGCTTTGCTTACAGGATCATTTTGTTCGTAAAATGTTAAGGTAACAATTGGAATAATGTTGTTTGATTGGATCGTTTTTAGAATGGTAGTATAATTTTCCTGAATCTTTTCTGCTGAAACGCCAACGGTAATATCATTAATCCCGGCTTCGACAAAGCAGATTTCTGGATGTCTTTCAATCACATTATCATTTAACAACCCAAGAAAATGATAAGTATTAAGCCCGGCAAAACCACTGTTCAATACATCCGTCCTGCCCAGAAGTTCGACCCATTTTCCTTGCGCGGTCAGGGAATTTCCAAACATAACAATCTTTGAATCTCCTTTCATAGAAACGATTTTTTGAATCAGTTTATCCCGAAAAATGTACGCGCATATACCAATGAAAATCAGATTGAATAACAGCGAGAAGATCAGGAGGTTTTTTATTTTCATTTTAACCTGTTTTATTCAGATACTCAGGAATGATATTAATAAGTTAAGGTCATAAATTACCCAAACTTATTAGCTTTGTGCAACATTGTTACACCAATAATAATTTTAATTAATGCAGTCAACAACAAAAATCATTAAAAAACTTGGCTTGCTCGGATTACTTTCTCTGGGAAATGTAATGGTCCAGGCCCAGGATATCAAGCTTGATTCGGTAAAAGCGGGTGAGTTTGATATGGGTAAAATGTGGACGTTCGATACGCCGCCTGCTGAGTATTTTAAAAAGACATACAATTTCACTCCGGATGCAAAGTGGTTTGAAAAAGCCAGATTATCTGCTTTGCGTTTTGCGACTTATTGCTCCGCTTCGTTTGTATCGGCCGATGGCTTAGTCATGACAAATCATCACTGCGCAAGAGAATCGGGTGTCGCTGTTCAGAAAAAAGGAGAAGATTTTCTGGCGAACGGATTTTATGCAGCCAAACTTACGGATGAAAGAAAAGTGCCGGATTTGTTTGTTGACCAGCTAGTGAAAATTGAAGATATCACAGCCAGGATGCAGAAAATTGAAGATCAGGGAGAATCTGATGCAGAAAAAACGCAGCTGCGCGATCAGGCTTTTGAAACCATAAAAAAAGAATATCAGGAAAAAGCAGACTGGAAAGGTCTGGAAATTCAGTCGGTAAGTTTTTATAGCGGAGGACGTTATTCTTTGTATGGTTTTAAGAGATATAATGACGTAAGAGTTGTTTTCATGCCGGAATTGCAAATGGGCTTTTTTGGAGGTGATCCGGACAATTTTACTTATCCGCGATACAATCTGGATTGTTCATTTTTCAGGGTTTATGATGATAATGGAAAACCGCTGCATACTGATAATTATTTCAAATTCAATCCTGATGGCGTAAAAGATGGCGAGCCGGTTTTTGTTGTTGGAAACCCCGGAAGCACTGGTCGTTTGAGAACAGTTGACGAACTTGAATTTGACCGTGATCTGGTTATGCCTTTCACTTTACAATTATTGAAAAACCGTTCGCTTGCTTTGCAGGAATATAACAAAACGGCAAAAAGCGACAGCATCCTGAATGAGATTTTTAGTTATGAAAACAGCTATAAAGCTTACAAAGGAAGATATGATGGAATGAAAGATCCTGTACTGATGGCCAGGAAAAGAGATTTTGAAAAGACTTTCAAAAAAGCCGTTCAGTCAAATCCTAAACTTTCGGCAAGCTTTGGTACCTGGGATAATATTTCAGAAAATGTCAAAATCTTACGTTCTGTTCGTAATGATATCGCGATCATGCAGCCGAATCCGCTTTCCAGAGGAGAGTTATTAACTTTTGCACAGCAATTGGTTGATTTTGCCTCGCTTTCGAAAACAAATCCTGATCGGGCCGCGACTTTGAAAAGTACTTTAAAAGCTTTCAAACCGGAAATCCCTTCCTTGGAAGAATCGTATCTGATGTCTCATTTTGAAGAATCGGTAAGTTTCTTGAAAAAGAATGATGAATATCTAAAAGTTGCTTTGGCTGGGAAATCTCCCAAAGAAGCTGCGATTGCTGCGTTGAAAAATACAAAACTGAGCGATGAGGCTTACGTAAATTCCTTGTTGGATGGCGGTTCAGCGGCCATTGAAGCTTCTCAGGATCCATTGATCAAACTGGCGAGAATTTCCCAGCCAAGATTTATGACAGGCGCCATTGCATCCCGTGACGCCAATGCAAAATTGAATGTAGAGCGTGCCAAATTAGGTCGTTTGCTTTATGATGTGTACGGAACCAGCATTCCGCCGGATGCGACGTTTTCGCTACGGATCAGTGATGGTCTGGTTAAGTCCTACAATTATAACGGAACAACTGCTCCAATAAAAACGACTTATTTCGGAATGTATGACCGCTACGAAGCTGCTAACGGCGTATTTCCATGGTCATTACCAAAACGCTGGTTAAATCCGCCACTTGATTTGCTGAAAGCACCTGTTGATTTTATTTCTACCAATGATATTATTGGCGGAAATTCTGGTTCTCCGATGATCAATCAAAAACTGGAAGCTGTGGGATTAATCTTTGACGGGAATATGGAAAGTTTGCCCGGCTATTTCATTTTCGCTCCGGATGCCGGAAATCGCACTGTTTCTGTGCACGCAGGCGGAATGATTGCGGCGATGAAACATATTTACAAAGCAAATAGATTAGTAGAGGAATTGACAAAATAGAAAAATCAGCTTCTGGCGAATTGGAGAAATCGCCAGAAGCTGATTTTTTAACAAGACTGATCGTAAGCGTCTTCTCCCAAATTGAAACATCTTCTGCACCGCGCTTCATACAAATCTGTTTCCCCTAAAAGTACTCTTTCATTGGATTCAGAAAGCCGGTAGGAGTGCGAAGCCACTTCTCCGCAAACCATGCAGATTGCATGAACTTTGGTAACATATTCTGCGACTGCCATTAATTGAGGCATACAGCCAAAAGGTTTTCCGAGATAATCAAGATCTAGTCCGGCGATGATCACACGTTTTCCTGAATTCGCCAAAGCATCACAAACGCTTACAATGGATTCGTCAAAAAACTGCGCTTCATCCAGTCCGATTACTTCTGCATTTTCAGACAAGGCAATGATTTCAGAAGAAAGCTCCACCGGCGTTGCTTCAACGGAATTCTCGTTGTGCGAAACAATGTTCTCCACATGGTATCGTTTATCCAAAGCAGGTTTGAAGATTTGTATTTTTTGGCGCGCAATTTTGGCACGATTAAGTCTACGGATCAATTCTTCGGTTTTTCCCGAAAACATAGATCCGCAGATAACCTCAATCCATCCGGTACGCGGGTGTTGGTGGTGTCTTGTATGAGAAGGCTCAATAAACATAGCAGCCGTGAAATAAGTTGAATCCGTAATTGACTGCCCGAACAGCCATTTTTTATTTATCTTTACAAATCAAACACATTTTTTAAACACTCTCGTTACAAAGCTCGTATTCGTTATGCCGAATAGTTTGAACTCAAATGCTCTAAACCAATATGCTTCCCGTTTCACGGCAACTGTCCTGAACGAAGTGTATCGTAATCAGGCTGTTGTAAAAGGCTCGGAATTACTCAAAATTACACCTGTACGCCAGGTGAATCTGGGTATATTAAACCGTTTGTTTGACCAATGGAAAAATAACGCCCAGGCTTTCCGGAGCATATATTTTGATTTTGAAAATGAAGAAGTAAAGGCTGCATTGCAGGCTTTTATGAATACTGTTTCTCAAAACATTGCTGTAAAACGTGCCGATCTTGAACCTTTGCTTCTGGATTCCGTAAAAGATACAATTACGCTTATCTATACACCGGAAGTTTATTTTGAAGAAAAATTAAGAGCGATGCCTGAATCGGTTTTTACAACAGAAAAGGCTGAACAGCTTTCAAAATATACCCAGATCCATAACGGTATTGCAAAAGCTTTGGCGCAGCGTCTTGCCGAAAGCAGTTCTGATTCTGTTTATATGACTCAGGTGATTGGTTGGTTGTATGAAATAAAAAGCGATGCTGATATTCTGGACGATGTGACGCCATTTGTTAGTCAGTTTTCAGAAATATTGACGCTTGATTCGTCTGAATTATTGCCGGTGATTAATCCGGTTTACGCGCCATTACCAACTGGCAGACATGAACCGAAATCGTTTTTCGATGCTGCGCTTTCAGAAATCGATACGATCAAACCGGCTGCGCCTTCTGCACCGCCTGTGCCGCAACGTGCTGAGCCGGGCGTTGAAATACTTTCCAACATTGTCTCCAAGACGAATTCTTCAGAGAGAGAATCTTTGAATAATCGTTTTAAAGTTGACGTTCCGAAAGTTTCTGATGAAAGCAGATATGGAAATGTCCAGGTTAAGGTGGAAAGCATTGCCGGATCTATTCCGTTGGGACAGCGTTTTATGTTTGTGAATCAGCTTTTCAGCAAAAACAGTGAACATTTCGATAAGGCGATTTATGAACTGGATCTTGTAAAAAGTTACGAAGAAGCAGAAAATCTGATCTGGCATCGTTATGCATCCAAATATGCGTGGGATGTAAATGGAGAAGCTGTATTGGCATTATTGGCCATCGTTAAACGCAAATTTAATTCTTGATATAGTTTTTTGAAATAGCATTTTACTGGCGTAGTAAATATGAGAGAGCAATCTGCATATTTTACTCGACAGAAAAACTTCCTTCGATCCTTCGTTATTTTTTCGATATTATCCTTCAAAAGCTTCGCCGATGGGAATCCATTTCCCATCGGTGCAAGAGCCTGGGGTTTGGCGAATGCAACAGTGGCCCGCTCTGATTATTATTCAATCGGAAATAATATAGCCGGACTTGGCGGGATTTCAAATATAGCCATCTTCTCTACTTACGATTCTCATTACGGTTTTGATGGAATAAACACTTTGGGTTTTGGTGCCGTTTTACCTTTATCAAAAGATTTAACAACGGGATTTTCCATCCAACGTTTCGGAGATAAAACTTATAACCAGATTGCAATCGGAGTAGGTGCCGGCCACAGGGTTAACCGATTCAGTTTAGGTTTGAAAATGAATTATCTGCAAACGGCTATCAGCTCTTCAACAATCATTTTAAGCAAAAAAGCAATGGTTTTTGAGTTTGGCGGGATTGCAATGATATCTTCAAAACTGTATTTTGGAGCGCATATGTTTAATGTTACCCAATCCCATTATTCCGGTGAAACGCATGAAGATATTGACACAGCACTGAAAACGGGATTTTTGTACAAACCGTCAAAGACTGTTCAGTTAAGTGTAGAGGTAGAAAAAGTTACAGCTTATCCAATGAATTTCCGGGCAGGGTTGGAATATGAAGTGATGACCCATTTTTTTGTAAGAACAGGAATCGCTTCACGACCGCAAACCAATCATTTTGGAATAGGTTTTAAAGGAAGTAAATTTCATATAGATTATGCCGTTCATACACACCCGCAATTAGGATGGTCGCATCATTTTTCTTTGGGGTATGTACTTCATTCAGATAAAGAATAACAGAGACAACTTGATATAAATTAATTTTGGCTATAAATTTTTAATAATAAGCTATGGAAGATTTTGGTGAAAATGTTGATCTGAATTCTATTGAATTTGCTTATAATCAATTACTTATAAATCGTCAAGAATCAAATCATTATAATGCTGAGCTTGCAGTATGCAAAGAAAAGACAATATTGTGGAAAAGTGCAAATCTGGCGTTTTATGACGGCATTGAAAAAATGCTGATTCCCTTTTTTCTTAAAAAGCGAATATATAGAAATCTTAAATCGGGTACAGGAAGCTTTGAAGGAATGTCTTTTTTTATTGTTTCGAAAAATGAAGGAAAGTATGAATTTGAAATTATGACTAAGATTTCGGACAATAAATATGAGGAAAGCCTGGATGCGTATGCGGATTTCTCAGGATTGATGGTTATTGAAGATATTTTTGGTGAATTTGTCAAGGGATATACCATTGATGGAGGGAAAATTTTAGGGGTTGTTAAAAAAGCAGAGCATAAGGATGATGATGCTTGTGTACCAATTGAATGGTATTCGTTTGAGGATAATGGAAAAATGATGACAGCAAGAGTTTTAAGCCATATAGAGTATTAGTGCCCTGATCCCAGTATTGTCCCGCTTGCTAAGGATAATATCTATACTTCAATTGGTCGGATATCCAGATCAGTTAGAGAAAGAAGATATGTACATCCGGAACATAGAATAGCTATCCAACTAATTACGGGCAATCCAACTACTGAGTAGTGACTTTCATAACTTTCAAACCAACCTCAAAAACATCTCCTTAGCCTCCTCAAACGCATTCAAATCCAATAAATTCGGCTCTTTTTTCTCCATCATAAAATCAAGTAACCGTTCCGTAGGCATATTTCCTATCAGATCGTCCTGAGCCATCGGGCATCCGCCGTAACCTAATAAAGCTCCGTCAAATCTTCGGCAACCTGCGTTATATGCTGCTTCAATTTTTATTTTCCAATCTTCCGGTTTTGTGTGAAAATGAGCACCAAATTCCAGATGAGGATTGGCAGGAATTAATTGATTAAATAGAGAACTAATATCATCGATTAGCGCTAAACCAACCGTATCAGCAAGTGAGAAAATAGATATTCCGAACGCAGATAATTTTTCAATCCATTGCAAAACAATTTCCGGATTCCACAGGTCACCATAAGGATTTCCAAATCCCATCGAAATATAGATGACCAGTTCTTTATTTTTCTGCTCACATAATTTCTGGATTTCCTGAACGCGGTTTAAAGATTGTTCAATAGTAGAATTTGTATTTCTTAACTGAAAAGTTTCGGAAATTGAAAACGGATAACCCAGGTAACTGATCTCGTCAAAATCACAGGCTTGGGCTGCACCTCTTTCATTGGCGACAATTGCCAAAAGTTTGGTGGTGGAATTCGTAAGATTAAGTTTGGAAATAATCTCGGCAGTATCACTTACCTGCGGCATTGCTTTTGCCGAAACAAAACTTCCAAAATCGATGGTATCGAAGCCAACGCGGAGCAGTGTGTTCAGGTATTCAATTTTCTGATCGGTGGGGATGAAAGGATGGTGGCCTTGCCATGCATCACGTGGGCATTCGATTATTTTCATGAGAAATTTGTGATTTAATTCTGGCGGATTAAGCCTTAACATTTATGCTTTGAATTATATCTACAAATCGTATAACAAACTTATCAGGCACTTGGTTTTTTAACCACAAAGCACACAAAGTTTTACACGAAGGGTACAAAGAGTAATAATACAACCTTTGTTTTTTCTTTGTGTAAAACTTCGTGCGCTTAGTGGTTAGTTTATTTCAAAATCGGCGCTAAATCCTTTTCGTTTTCAGCCAACCATGCTGTGATTTCTTCAACAATCTGGCGGATACCAATTTTTGGTTCCCAGCCAGTCATGGCGGTTACCTTGGTATTGTCTGTCAGATACAAACGTATATCAGCAGTACGTGTTTCAGGAACAACTTTAATCGGAATGGTTTTTCCGGTTACTTCCTGACAAATTTTGGTAAGCTCCTGCAAGGATGCGCTGCTTTGCAAACCGCCACCTGCATTCAAAATTTCTCCGTTTACCTTATCAAGATTGTGAAGCTGCCAGTCGATCAAACGGTATAAATCAGCCACGTGCAACATATCACGCATTTGTTTTCCTGTTCCACCGTAACCGAAATAGCCCAGTTGCTGCTCAAAATAATGTTTTGCAATCCAAAGCACCATCACGCCCTGATCCACTTTTCCCATTTGCCAGGGACCAGTGATTACACCGCAGCGGTTGATTACAGTACGCAAATTGTAAAATTCATTATATTCCTGAATGATCAATTCAGATGCAAGTTTTGTAGTTCCGTAAAGAGAACGTGCACCATTCAAAGGAAAATCTTCTGCAATTCCTTTTGACGAAACACCTGGAAACAGCTGATCGTCAGCCAAAGAAAATCTTGTTTCTTCTTCAACAAAGTTTAGTGTTTCAATCGTTTTGATCGGATAAACACGGCTTGTCGAAAGAAATATAAAATCAGCTTTATGTTTAAGCGCGTAATTCAGACAATTAACCGTTCCAACAAGATTTGTGTTGATCAGATAATCCGGCGTTCCATCCAGGCCCGCCAAAACTGACGGTTCAGCAGATGCTTCAATTACTGAATCCACGGCTGGAAATTCTTCGAAATCTTCTTTGTTACGAATATCACCATGGACGAATTCAACTCCTGCCTGCTTTAACCGGCTCAGGTTCAGCTCGGAACCGCGGCGTTTCAAGTTGTCAAGTGCGAAAATCTGGTAATCAGGATAATTTAGTTTGAGTGATATCGCCAGTGCCGATCCTACAAATCCGGCTCCACCGGTAATAAGTATTTTCATGAATAATATTGGTATATGAGAGATTGAATGAAAGTGTGTTCATTTCCAGCATCAAAGTTAGGATCATTCAGCAAATTTGGGTAGCGAAGTGGTGGATTTTTATGGAATGGTGCTGAATTAAGATTTTATCCGTTTCGGAAATAAATCCATCAAGTATAAAGTAAGTAACTAATTTTAATACCTTTAACACATAAAAAGATTTTTGCCACAAATGCCGGGTTTGCTTCGTACGGAGTTTAAAGTGATATCGCTATATGAGAATTTTTACTATCTGCTTTTTTCTGATTTATCATATTGCCGGTAGCACTTATGGGCAAATAGCTGCTTTACAACCTACTGTACCGGATAACGTTCCGGAATATCCCTTATCGCTTTACCGGTCAGCGACAAAAGAAGCCCAAAATCTTTATAACGGACGCCTCTATTATATATATGATTCACGAGAAGATGAACATCAGTTTTTCATTGACAGAAAATATGAAAAAGGAGCTGTTTTTTATGATGGTCAACGTTACGATAGTATTCCTATGTTGTACGATATCGTTAAGGATGAGCTGGTTATAAAACATATTAATGGTTTTGAACCCATAATTCTTCAAACGCCCAAAGTCGGTTTTTTTATCATTTACGATCACAATTATCTGAATCTGAAATCCGGGAAAGACATCAATCCCGAGATGCCGACGGGTTACTACGATCTTATTTATAACGGAAAAACAAAAACGCTGGCTCGCAGAATAAAACAGCGTCAGGAAAAAATTAATGAAAAGAAAGTCATCGCTTTATTTCCGCAAAAGAATTTTTACTATGTCTATGCAAACGGTAAATATAACGGCGTACATACCCGAAAGTCAATAACGAGACTTTTTCCTGGGCAGAAAGCAGAATTACGTAAGGCTTTGCGTGAGCAAAATATCAAATTTCGGAAGGATCGTGAAAGAGCAATAGTAACGATGGTTGCACGCTATGACGAATTAACTAAACAATGAAAATATTCAGAAACTTTACGATTCTTATCTGCATACTTTTTTTCTCTCAGCTAGCCAGGGGGCAGAACGTCGCAGAACCACGTATCACGATCCATCTGGATTCTGCACGTTTTAACGATTTTGTCAAAGATGTGGAAAAACAGACCGGCTATTTCTTCTATTATGATGCTGCCCGATTCGACAGCCTTACAATCGATCTGGATGTAAAAGATCAAACGATACGGACTGTTCTCGACCAGGTTTTTCGTGGGTCGGATTTTACATATGCGCTCGATGCCGGGAAACGTGTGTACATAACCGAAGGCCAACGGATCATCACACAATTACAGCCTGGTTTGTTTAATCCCAACAGCGGCGACGCATCCGAGCCGGTCGCCTATGTCGGGCCGGATAATGACGCACAGGAAAAACTGCTTTCAACAGCAGAAAGTAAGGTGCATGAAATTGGAGTCAAACGTTATAAAATTCCTCCTGGCAATTCTACTATAACTGGTTATGTCCGCAGCGCCATTACGGGTGAACCTGTTATCGGTGCCGCTGTTTTTATTGAAACACCTTCCATCGGCGTTTCAACCGATGCGCTTGGATTTTATTCCTTAACGATTCCACGTGGCAAGCAAAAACTGAAAATCAAAAGTTTTGGTATGCGCGAAACCCAGCGTCAGGTAATTCTTTACTCGGACGGGAAACTGGATATCGAAATGCGTGAAAGTGTGATCGCACTGAAAGAAGTTTCTGTGAAAGCAGGAATGGATAAAAATGTGGTGAGCACAGATATGGGTCAGGTAAAACTGACGATCAAAAACCTGAAACAGGTACCGACTGTTTTTGGCGAAACAGATTTATTAAGAACAGTTTTAACACTTCCAGGCGTAAAATCAGTTGGAGAAAACAGTACAGGTTTAAATGTGCGCGGAGGATCAACAGATCAAAACCTGATTCTTTTTAATGATGCTGTGATTTACAATCCATCTCATCTTTTCGGGTTTTTCTCTGCTTTCAATCCCGATGTTTTAAAAGATGTTGAATTGTATAAAAGTACGATTCCGTCGAAATACGGCGGCAGATTATCATCTGTATTGGATATCAATAGTCGTGATGGAAATAAAAAGAAATTTGTAGCATCGGGTGGAATTGGTTTGGTAACTGGACGACTTACCGTAGAAGGTCCGATTATAAAAGATAAAACTTCCTTTATTCTGGGTGGCCGTTCAACATATTCAAACTGGATATTAAAACGTCTGGATGATAACAAATACAATAAAAGTGCCGCCAATTTTTACGATCTGAACTTGCAGATCAGTCATGAAATTAATCAGAAAAACAGTATTCTGTTGACGGCTTACATGAGTAAAGATAAATTCAGATTATTTGGAGATACTACTTATTCGTATCAAAACCAGCTTGGCGCAATTAAATGGAAACATACCTTCAATTCCCGCCTTTACAGTGAATTTACGGCAACGCATAGCCAGTACAAATATCATATGGAAAGCCAGGGTTTGCCGCTCAATGCTTTTGATTTGAAATTTGATATTAACCAGTCGCAATTCAAAGCGGATTTTAATTACATTCTGCATCCAAAACATACCCTGAATTTTGGTTTGAGTTCTGTTTATTACAAACTCCATCCGGGATCTTTTACGCCACGCGGTGAACAATCACTGGTCATAGAAGATCATTTGCAGCAGGAGCAGGCTTTGGAAAGTGCGCTTTATATTGAAGATAAATTTGAAGTAAATCCACGTCTTTCCATCAACGCAGGTTTGCGTTATTCTTTTTATCAATATCTCGGACCAAGAACGGTGAATAAATATGTTGCCGGCTATCCAATTGACAAAATTTATGAAGACGGAACACAGACATATGCTTCCGGAAAAAAGATTAAAGGTTACGGTGGACCGGAATACAGGCTTTCCATGCGCTACACGATTTATGACAATCTGGCGCTGAAAGTAAGTTATAACACGTTGCGTCAGTACATACATTTGCTGACCAATACGATGACGGTTTCTCCAACAGATATCTGGAAACTTAGTGATCAGTTTATCAAACCACAAACCGGAGATCAGCTTTCTGTCGGGCTATATAAAAACCTGAGAGGAAATAAAGTTGAAGTTTCTTTGGAAGGGTATTACAAAAAGATCCACAATTTCCTTGATTACAAAGGTGGCGATTCGCTGATTATGAATCCGCGGATTGAAGCTGCCGTTTTGGGTACCCAGGGTAAAGCGTACGGTGTTGAATTAATGGTTAAGAAAATGACCGGAAAGCTGAATGGCTGGATTGGTTATACCTATTCCCGGACACTTTTACGCGCCCTGGACCGCGATTCTCCTGATGCTCCGAATAAAGGAAATTATTATCCGAGCAACTATGACAAACCGCACGATTTTACGATGATCACCAATTATAGATTTACCCACCGGTTTAGTGTTTCGTTCAACTTTACGTACAGTACAGGTCGTCCTTACACACCACCAATTGGTAAATATATTATCGATGGGGCGGAGCGGGTTTATTATGCAGACAGAAATCAATTTAGAATTCCTGATTATTACCGGGCGGATCTGGCAGTAAATATTGAGGGAAATCACCGCGTGAAAAAGCTGGCGCATAGTTCATGGACACTCGCGGTATATAATTTATTAGGTCGGAAAAACCCGTCTTCTGTTTATTTCCAGACCGTAAATGGACAGGTAAATGGTTATCAGCTTTCGATTTTCGGACGGCCGATTCCGACAATTACCTATAATTTCAGATTTTAAAATGAACAGGATAAATAAGTACTGCGTATTGGCAATTGGTTTCATCGCATCTTTGCTTTTGCTGTATAGCTGCGTGGAGCCATTTTCTCCGCCGGAAGTTAATTCAGATGCAAAATATCTGGTTATTGACGGGTTTTTAAACATGGGCTCCGACACCAGCAGGATTAATTTAAGCCATACGCAAAGTTCGACCGCCACGGAAGCTGTTTTGAATGAAGTTGGGGCTATAATTACAGCGGAGGAGGAAAAAGGGCAGACTTACAATTTTGTTGAGGAAGGAAACGGATCGTATTATCTGCCACATCAAAATTTTAATGTAACCGGGAAATACCGTCTTCATATCAAAACAGCAAACGGAAAAGAATATGTTTCGGATTATGTTGAGGTAAAAAGCACCCCACCGATCGACAGCGTAGCTTATAAATATGACAGTCGCCAGGAGGGAGGCGTTATGTATGTCAACACGCATGATCCAAAAAATCTTACCCGGTTTTACCGCTGGAAATTTGAAGAAACCTGGGAATATCGTTCTGCTTTTTATTCGGGACTGGAAGTTGTTAACAAGCAAATTATTTCCAGAAGAGAGAATGTTAACACTTGCTGGCGGACAATCAAATCCGGGAATATTCTGTTGGGTTCTACAATTAAATTGTCGCAGGATATTATAAAAGATCTTCCGCTGACTGTGGTTCCGGTTTCTACCAATAAACTTTATATCAAATATAGTATTCTGGTAAAACAATATGGATTGACGCAGGATGCTTTTGAATACTGGACAAGCCTGGCCAAAACAACCGAAGGAACAGGCAGTTTATTTGATCCGCTGCCTTCACAGGTTACCGGAAATTTTAAATGTGTAACAGATTCGAAAGAGTTGGTTTTTGGCTATTTCAGCGCATCCGTGGAGCAGACCAAAAGAATATTTATATCACCAGGGTTAGGTGCGTATCCAACCTGCGCCAGACCTGATACTTTGACAATATCCGAAGCGATGAATTCAACTCCGGGTGAAGTTCTTTTAAATTTTACGGGAACAAGACCGGATTCAGTTCTTTATAGTAATGCTGCCTGTGCGGATTGCAGAGCGCAGGGAGGCACAACGACAAAACCTTCTTTTTGGCAATAATTTTTACCATAACGATATCAAAACGTGAATTGCAAACGATTCCTATGGTTAGTCCTCAGCTTGTTATCTTTTCCATATTTGGGAAAAGGACAGGATAACAATTTGTCTGAGATTGAAAAGAAATTTCAATTGTTTAGTCAAAAGGCTATACAGGAAAAATTGTATCTCCACCTTGACCGCAGTTTTTATGTGGTCGGTGAAACCATATGGTTTAAAGCCTATGATGTGAATGGTGCTTCAAATCAGCTGATGGATTTAAGCAAGATTGCATATCTGGAAGTAATGGATAAGGAGCAAAATGCTGTAATCCAGACGAAATTTTCTTTGTCAGGTGGAAAGGGTAATGGCTCGCTGATTATTCCCTCCTCCGTTGTAAGCGGGAATTATAAAGTAAGATGTTATACCAACTGGATGAAGAATTTCAGTTCGGATTATTTTTTCGAAACTACAATCTCGGTTGTTAACCCATTTGTCAAATTTGATCCAAACCCTGACGAAAAACAGGAAATAGCTTATGATATCCAGTTTTTCCCTGAAGGTGGCCAGTTGGTTAGAAATGTTGAAAGTAAAATCGGATTTCGTGCCGTGGCGAGTGATGGCAAAGGAATTAATTTTAACGGGGTTTTGGTCAATCAGAATAATGATACGCTGGTCAGGTTTTCACCAAGAAAATTCGGGATTGGCAATTTCATGTTCAAACCTGTTGCCGGAAATGAATACCGGATCTTGATCAAAGATTCAAAAGGAAAAATCAACGCGTACAAACTTCCGGAAGTTCAGGAGCAAGGTTACATAATGCAGGTGAAAGATTCTACGGCGAATCTGGTGAAAGTAATTGTAACTGCGCAAACGGAAAATTCTGAAAGTAATGTGAGTTTATTTGTACATGCTCATCAGGCAAATATTTATTCAGAAACAAAACCGCTGACCTCGGGAAAAGCTGTTTTTGTTTTGGAAAAAAATAAAATAGGAGAGGGTATAAACCAGATCACAATTTTTAATGCATCGGGAAAACCGGTTTCAGAAAGACTTTATTTCAAACGTCCGGCCAAGGATTTTATAGTTGACGGAAAAGTAAGCAAGCAGGAATATAATACGCGGGATAAAGTGATTATGGATCTGACGACAAACTCAGACGCCACAATTGCAGAAATGTCTAATCTTTCCGTTTCGGTATTTTTAGCAGACTCCATTCAAAATGATGACCAGGAAAATATCAGCAGTTATTTATATCTGTCCTCGGATTTGAAGGGAAATGTAGAATCACCGGAATATTATGCCCAAAGAAATAGCAATGAAATTGACTCCGACCTTGATAATCTGATGATCACGCAAGGCTGGCGCAGATTTAAATGGGACGATGTTTTTTCAAAAACTCCGGTAACTTATGCTAATCTTCCGGAGTTTGACGGCCATTTTATTTATGGTAAGGTTTTCAATACCATATCCAACGAGCCGGCCAGTGGAATAAACACTTATCTTGCCGCTCCGGATTTTCCTGCCAGATTATATTTTTCCCAAAGTGATGCCACAGGAGCAATACGGTTTGAAGTAAAAGAGTTTTTTGGACCGAAAGAAATAACGATTCAGACAAATCTTAGTCTGGATAGCACTTATCGTTTTGAAATGGCAAATCCGTTTTCAAAACAACCTTTAAAAGTTGGATTGAAATCTTTCTTTTTTGATAAAAAACTGGAAAACCAGTTGCTGAGACGGACCGTCAATATGCAGACAGGCAACTCGTTTTTACCAAAAATATATAAGGAAAATAAATACGTTTTTTCGGATTCAATCGCCTTTTTTGGTGCTCCGGATGAGAAATATTTCCTGGATGATTTTACTCGTTTTCCAACAATGGAAGAAGTTATGCGGGAATATGTGCGCGGTGTAATGGTGCGGAGACGTCAGAAAGAATTTCATTTCCGGATGGTTGATAAATTATTTCCTCAAACCATTTTCAATACAGATCCTTTGATTTTGCTGGATGGGATTCCGGTCTTTAATACAGATAAAATCATGGCTTTTGATCCATTAAAAGTAAAAAAGATTGAATTAATGAATGCACATTACTATCTTGGCTGGGGAGATTTTACCGGGATAGTGAGTTTGTCGACATACCGGGGAGATTTGGCCGGATTTGAAATGGATCCACGTGTTTTGGTTTTACCCTATGAAGGTGCACAAATTAAAAGAGAATTTTATGAGCCAAAATACGACACTCAGGTAAAGTTGCAAAGCCGTGTTCCGGATTTCAGGAATTTGTTGCATTGGGCTCCTGATATCGATACCGATGTGCAAGGAAAAGCGCAGCTAAGTTTTTATACCTCCGATCAACCGGGGCGCTACCGGGTAATTATCCAGGGAATTACAAAAACCGGCCTGGCTGGCAGCAAAACATTTTCATTTGAAGTAACACGAAGAAGCTTATAGATATTACAGTGTCGTCCACCCAAATCCAGTGCAGTACCAAACCCGAAAAATAACCTTTCGGGTTTTTTATTTGTCAAATCAAAAAATAAAACTCTCCAACCTCTGCGCAAAATAACTTTCGAACTCTGCGTTTAAAAACTCAAATGTAAAATTCAGAAGTATGTTTGATTTCCTTTAAAACGAACGTACTGTTGAGCACGCCGATGTTATCAATTTTGGATAATTTATATTTTACGAAGTCATGATATTCATCCAGACTTCGGACATTGATTTTCAAAAGAAAATCCACTTGCCCCGCCATATGGTAACATTCCTGCACCTCATCCAGATTCTGGATTTCCTGTTCAAACTTTTCTATGAAGGCTTCATTATGATAGCGCATAGAAACCTGACAGATCGTAGTAATAGGTCTGTTGATTAATTTTTTATCCAGAATGGCGACGTATTGCTTGATAAATCCCAGATTTTCCAGCCGCCGAATCCGCTCGTAAATTGGTGAAATAGTAAGGTTGAGAATATTGGCAATTTCCTTCGTCGTTTTCTTGGCATCCTTTTGTAAAATGCGTAAAATTTTGGTGTCGATCTTATCTATTTCTTCCATGATGGCATAATTTTTCCTGCTTTTATAATAGAGATTACTTGCAATAAGTAAATATTTCTTTCAATTGATACTCAAACAGTAATCTTTATTGAAATTGAGTACAATAATTTAAAATATTATCTTAAAATGCAAAATTGCAAGTGATTTATACTTTGTAAATATCTTGGAATATGAAATCTGAACGAATTTTAGTGATCGGAGCAAATGGCCAGATTGGATCGGTGCTGGTGGAATATTTGCGCGGTATGTATGGTGAAAGCCAGGTTATTGCTTCTGACTTAAAAAGAAATTCGGATCGACAGGATTATTTTGAGGTGTTGGATGCAACAGACGGAAAGACGCTGGATAAAATCGTGAAACGTCACGGTATAACACAAATTTATCACCTTGCTGCAATTCTGTCTGCAAAGGGCGAGCAGGACCCATTGAATACCTGGCAAATCAATATGCAAACCTATTTCAATGTGCTGGAAGTAGCCCGAGAAAATGGTGTCAAAAAGATATTTTATCCGAGTTCGATAGCCGTTTTTGGATCACATGTGCATGGTTCGGCAGATCAGTTTTCTTATCTGGATCCATCTACGGTTTACGGAATCAGTAAGGCGGCTGGTGAAAACTGGTCGAATTATTACTTCAATCGTTACGGAATGGATATTCGCTCATTGCGTTATCCGGGAATTATCAGTTATCAATCGATGCCGGGCGGAGGTACTACGGATTATGCCGTTGACATTTATCACAAAGCTGTAAAAGGTGAACATTTTGATTGTTTCCTGAAAGAGGATACAACGCTTCCCATGATTTATATGAGCGATGCCATGGATGCAACGGTTCGTTTGATGGAAGCTCCTGCGGAAAAAATCACTGTTCGAACGGGTTACAATCTTGCCGGAATGAGCTTTTCACCAAAAGAAATTTACGAAAGTATCCGTAAGATCATCCCTGATTTTGAAATAAGTTACAACCCGGATTATCGTCAGGCAATCGCTGAATCATGGCCGCAAGAAATTGACGATTCCGAAGCCAGAGCCGATTGGGGATGGCGTCCGGCTTATTCGCTGGATAAAATGACTGAAGAAATGATTACTGAATTAAGAAAAAAATATGAAATAGTAAGAAGCTAAACCTTCTGTTATTGATTCATTTTAAAATATAAAAACATGTACGGAGATATTAAAGAACAACTTCAAGGAGAACTGGAAGGCATCAGAGAAGCCGGACTTTATAAAACTGAGCGCATTATTACAACGCCTCAGGCAGCGAAAATTGCTACGGATAACGGAAAGGAAGTTCTGAATTTTTGTGCCAACAATTACCTTGGACTTTCTTCACATCCGGATGTGATCGAAGCTGGAATTGAAGCCATCAAAACACATGGTTTTGGCATGTCGTCCGTTCGTTTTATCTGCGGAACACAGGATATTCATAAAGAACTGGAACGCAAAACAGCTGAGTTTTTAGGTACGGAGGATTGTATTTTATATGCGGCCGCTTTTGATGCAAATGGTGGTGTTTTTGAACCTTTGTTGGGTGAACAGGACGCTATTATTTCTGATGAATTAAATCATGCTTCGCTAATTGACGGTATCCGTTTGTGTAAAGCAAAACGTTTCCGTTACAAGCACAATAATCTGGAAGATCTTGAACAGCAATTAAAAGATGCGCAGGGAAGTCGCCGGATTTTGATTGTTACAGATGGCGTTTTTTCAATGGACGGAACCATTGCCCAGCTTGACAAAATCTGTGACCTGGCAGAACAATATGGTGCGATGGTGATGATTGATGAATGCCACGCATCAGGATTTATTGGTAAAACAGGTCGTGGAACGCATGAATTCCGTAATGTAATGGGCCGGATCGATATCATCACCGGAACATACGGAAAAGCATTAGGCGGTGCTTCTGGAGGTTTTACAGCCGCCAAAAAGGAGATTGTTGAAATTCTTCGTCAACGTTCTCGTCCATATTTGTTTTCAAATACCTTGGCTCCGTCAATTGTTGGCGCTTCTATAAAAGTTCTGGATTTATTAAGCAAATCCACCGCACTTCGCGACAAGCTTGAAAACAGTACAAAATATTTCCGTGAAGAAATGACAAAAGCTGGTTTTGACATTCTTCCGGGTGAACATCCGATTGTCCCGATTATGCTTTATGATGCAAAACTGGCACAGCAATTTGCAGCAAAATTATTGGATGAAGGAATTTATGTAATCGGATTTTTCTATCCGGTAGTGCCACAAGGAAAAGCAAGAATTCGTGTGCAGATTTCAGCCGGACATGAGCAGGAACATCTTGAAAAAGCGGTTGCAGCTTTTACGAAAGTTGGTAAAGAACTTGGTGTGATTAGCTAATATTCATTTATAAAAACAGAAATCCGGGTACTGGAAAGTATCCGGATTTCTGTTTTATATATGATTTGAATTAATTATTTTGACCTGGTTCTGGTTCAAGCAGTTCTACTTCAACAAGTAAAGATTGCAAAATCGAATTGCCATACTGGGTAACCATGGCCACATCGGCAGCATCACGTCCATGCGCAATTTCAATCCGGTAGCCTTCGGTTTTTTCCTGCACCGCATCAAACGGATACCACTCTCCGCCGATGTAAACCTCAAACCACGCGTGAAGATCGATGTCTTTTAATTTGTCGAGATATCCGACAGTCATCCGTGTTGGAATGCAGAGATTCCGGCAAAGCGCAATGGCCAAATGCGTGAAATCCCTGCAAACGCCGAAGCGATATCTGGCCAGATCCACCGCGGTAGTACTGGCATCCGTTACCCCATATTGGTAAGTAATGTTATTGTGTATCCAGCTTCGGATCGCTTCCACTTGCTCATAACCTGGCACCAGGTCGCCGGCAATTTCCAGGGCAAGCATATTAATTTCGTGCAAATCTGACTGGCAATAACGGCTGGGCAAAATGTATAGCATGACTTCATCCGGCAATTCACTAACCAGCATAAATTTTGGTAAGGGATCCGGAGTGACTTTGGTGGCATTTATGCTTGCCTCGACTTCGGAAATAATTGTTACTTTTCCAACGGGTAAAATGGCCCGCTGACATTTATTGCCATATATATCGGTGAATTCTGAAAATGGAATTGTTGGTTCGATATAAAAACCTTCACTGATAATGGATTGGCCTTCTTCATGTCTTGGGCGCAGCATTGTGGTAATTGTTGTGGGCGCATATACGTCGTAAGTGAATATGCTGCGTCCCTTCATTCTCATGTATTGGTCGTTTAAGTAAAGTATGTAAAGATAGAAAGCATTATTGATGGAAATCAGGTGCAGAGCTCATTTTTAAAATTTTCTTAACAGAAGAATGCAAACTATTATGCCAGAATTTCTGGAAGGGAAATTTTATAATAATGTCGCGCAATTTTTTTCAGGATCTTACGATCTTGTTAAAATATCAGGTATTATTATTAGTCAATTAAATCTTGGATACTTAGTGAAATTGAAATGCTTTTAAGCAGAAGGATGCGTAAAAGAGAATATTAGATAAACATTAAAATCCTTTGACAGATGATCTAATTTTATTTAATTTCTGTTTTTGAAAGCAAGACGATGGATTTATAACAAACTTAAAGGTGGGTTACATTTCCTGGAATTAATAAAACCGGTACTCTGATGTAACAATCACCGCCGGCATTTTCAAATTTAAAGTTAAAATTACTATGGCAGTTACAAAGTGGATAGTAGACCCGGTACACTCTGATGTACAATTTAAAATTAAACATTTGGTAATCTCTTCCATTACAGGTTCTTTCAAGAATTTTGAAGGAGGGGCAACATCTGATTTGAATGACTTTGAAAATGCAGAAATCCATTTTTCTCTGGATGTTGATAGTATTGATACAAATCAGAACATGCGGGATGAGCATTTGAAATCAGCGGACTTCTTTGATGCCGCACAGTATCCGCATATTACTTTCCAGTCAAACTATTTTCACAAAGTAAAAGGAGATCATTACAAACTTTCAGGCTTGCTGACGTTGAAAGGTATTACCAAACCTATCGAACTTGATGCTGAATATGGCGGAACGGAACGTGATACAGATGGAAATATCAGGTTGGGCTTTGAAGTAGAAGGAAGACTTAGCCGCCAGGAATTTGGATTGAATTATATGCAGCTGACAGAAACCGGTGGTCTTTTAATCGGTGAAGATGTGAAGCTGATCGCTAATATACAATTGATGAAGCAGAATTAAGAAATCTGTTTTTAAGAGAGGTGCCCGTCACAGTTTTTGTGAACGGGCATTTTTCGTATAAATGATTTCATTTTTGTGGTTAATAATTTGTGGCATTTAGGTCGGCCATAATTACGGTATTTCAGGGGCGTTTAGGTTTCGTTTCCCGTGGGTTAAAACCACGGCTACAATGTCGTTCATGCCTACGGCATTTTTGGTTTGGTTGTGGTTTCGAATTCCGCGGGTTAAAACCCACGACTACAATGTCGTTCATGCCTACGGTATTTCAGGGGCGTTTAGGTTTCGTTTCCAGTGGGTTAAACCCACGGCTACAATGTCGTTCATGCCTACGGCATTTTTGGTTTGGTTGTGGTTTTTCTGGTTTTCAGTGGATTGAATCAAAATGTGCAATATCATTCAGGCCAGATAGTATTTTTTAGAAACAGTGCCTTCGGCGCGACCGATATTGTAGCCACGGAATTTATTCCGTGGTTTTCATGAATTTGTCTCAGGAGAAAAAGTGCCTTCGGCACGGCCGACATTGATGATTTCAGTATTTTTTCATTTCCATTAACAAATATTCCTAAAACAAATTATTTTCACTAAACACTGTTTATTATATTTGCATTGTAAATTAAAAATATCAAAATGGGAATCGTAGAACGGAAAGAAAGAGAACGTGAAGAAATGAGGGAATTGATTTTAGAGGCAGCTCGAAAACTATTCCTTGCCCAGGGATTTGATAAAACAAGTATCAGAAATATCGCGGAGGCTATTGAGTATAGTCCGGCTACCATTTATCTGTACTATAAAGATAAAAATGAACTGCTTTATTCACTTCATGAAGCAGGTTTCAGGAAAATGATGGAGCAGTTTTCTATTGTGGCTACTGTTCAGGATCCTTTCGAAAAACTCGTTGCCATTGGAAATCAATACTTGAAATTTGCGATTGAAAACCCGGAACTATATGACCTGATGTTTATTATGGACGCCCCGATGGAAACTTTATCCTGTCGGGAAGAAGAATGGGACGAAGGCGCCAGATCTTTTGAATTTCTCAGAACAACAATTGCAGAATGTATTACGGCCGGCCATTTTAAAAATACCCTGGATGTTGAAAGTGCTTCACTGACCATATGGAGTTTCATGCATGGGTTATTATCGCTTCATTTAAGGAAACGATTAACTTTTTTAGACGATAATCGTGAAATGGAACGCATTCAGGATTCTTTCAAATTATTTGTTGAAATGATTAAATCCTCAATGTAAATATGAAGAATTTATTAAAACTGGAAGAAGCCGCAGAATGGATTCTTTCTATTTTTCTTTTTAGCAAATTAGAATTTCCCTGGTGGTGGTATCCGGCGCTCATCCTTCTTCCGGATATAAGTATGATTGGTTATGTTGTAAATACAAAAGTGGGTGCTGTTTTGTATAATCTTGTTCATCATAAAGGGGTAGGAATTACTATGGCCATAATTGGATTTTCGCTTTCAATTCAGCCTCTTATGCTAGCAGGATTAATTCTTTTTGGTCATTCCTGTATGGATCGACTATTCGGTTATGGGTTAAAGTATAATGATAGTTTTCAACATACACACTTGGGCAAAATAGGAAAGTAAAAAAATTTGCATCATCACTAAACACTGTTCATTTAATATTTATTAATTATTACTTTACTAGCTATGAAAAAAGTACTTATTATAAACGGACATCCAGATCCCGGAAGTTTTGCTGTCGCGATAACAGAGGCTTACAAAATAGGAGCACTACAGGCAGGTGCGGAGATTAAAGAGATAATAGTAGGCAAGCTGGATTTCAACCCGATCCTTCAATTTGGTTACAGAAAGCGCACCGAACTGGAACCTGATTTATTAGATGCACAACAGAAAATACTTTGGGCAGAGCATATTGTCTGGATATATCCGATATGGTGGGGTGAAAGACCTGCTTTGTTGAAAGGTTTTATAGACAGGACATTTTTGCCAGGTTTTGCATTTAAATATCGTGAAAATTCAGTTTGGTGGGACAAACTTCTTGCAGGGCGCAGTGCACATATTATCATTACGCTCGACCAACCGGCCTGGTATTATTGGCTTGTAAACGGTCGGCCAACATTTTATTCCATGAAAAAGATGACATTAGAATTTTCAGGTTTTAAGCCGGTGAGGACAACAACTTTGGGACCTATGAGAAATTCTACGGATACATACCGTGAGAAGTGGCTTAGGAAAATTGAATTAATGGGTAAGGAATTAAGATAATGCTATTTGCTGAGCTATATTAAGAGCACAAAATTATCCTGATTAAAGTCTGAATTAAATCTCGGCTTACATCAATATTACATACCTTGGGAACTGAAACCTTTGGTATGAAATATATGAAAAGACCGTTTTATCATTTTGTTTTATTAGGCTTATTTCTTGGTTTAAATAAAAGTGCATTTGCCCAGACAAAGCAGGAATCTACCTGGAAATCTATTTTCAATGGAAAGGATCTCAGCAACTGGGATACTTACATGCGACAGCCGGAAGGTACCAATCAAAAACCATTTGGTTTAAATAACGATCCGCTTAAAGTTTTTACCGTTTCGGATGGAGCAATTCATGTTTCCGGTCAGCTTTGGGGCGGTGTAAGTACAAAAGATGAATATGAAAATTATCATCTGAGATTTAAGGTAAAATGGGGTGAGAAAAAATGGTATCCTGTGCCGAATGACACGATTAAACGCGATGCCGGATTACTTTATCATGCAACCGGTCCATTTAATTTTGCTTATGACTGCTGGCTGAGAAGCAGTGAATTACAGATTCAGGAAGGAGAAATTGGTGATTTTTTTGGCGTTGGCGCAGGTTCTGCTGAGTTTCCTTTGCAAAAGAAAAATGTTCGAGGAAAATCGCTGGATCAATATAATCCCGATGCTCCTTTGCAGAGAAATGCGGATGCTGTTGGTGGTGGGAGAGTTTACCGTTCAGGTGATTTTGAGCTGCCGCATGGACAATGGAATACCTGTGAATTGATAACTCGTGGTGCAGACGCAGTTTATATTGTGAATGGTTATGTGGTAAATCGGCTTTTTAATACTTACCGGCAGGGAATTCATCAGCAGACAACCCGTGGGAAAATTCAGTTCCAGTCAGAAGGAGCAGAGGTGTTCTATAAAAACATGGAGCTGCGTCCTATTAATTTCAATCGTAAAAATGCTCCGCATTTAGTTGCAGATCAATCAGCTCTTAAAAATATTAATGCTGACAAACCGGAACTATTGAAAATTACGAATTCGGGCGATGATGTTGAATTGATAGCAGTCGAACTTATCGGGAATGCTAACGATCAGTTTGTTATTAACCTACCTTCTTTTCCGTTTAAAATTACCAAAGGAAAATCTTTTACCTTGCCAGTTTCAGTCAAGCCAGGAACGACAGCAAACACAATTGTTAAATTTAGATTGGAAACGGTGTTAGGACCGGTTCCGGATTTTGAAGTGAGTTTGGAAAGTAAGTAAATTGTCGAATCGTAACGGTATGTTAATAATTGTTTTGTAATCTTCAATTTACAGAATCCGTAACTTTCAACTTCCAGAATTTATAATTCCTTCCCTATCTTTACCCTCTCAACACAATCCTGCCAAGCAATGAAATTCCTGAAAATCCTTCTCTACATCATCGGTTCGATATTATTTATTTTGCTGATCATGGTTGCAACGATGGTAACAACCATTGACCGGACACCTTACAAGGAGATGTCGTATTACAAACAGTGGAAAGAAAATGTTGGCAAAATAACGAATCAACCAGTCGCCGATACCCTTTCGAACACATTAAGTGCGGGTTGGGCAAAAGTGAATATTACGCCTGCAACGCCGGGACCAATGGCCGGTTATGGCAAAAGAAGAGGGAAACATTATGAAGCCGTGCACGATTCAGTGTATGTACGGACAATAATTATTGAAAATGGTGTAACAAAAGCAGCAATTATTACAGCTGATATGCTGATTGTTCCGCCTAATATCACGGCTCGTGTTAAAGAGCTTTTACCTGCAACCGGATTTTCTTTCGACCAGGTTTATTTTGGCGCAATTCATAGTCATAACAGTTTGGGAGGCTGGTACAATACCATTACGGGAAAACTTTTTGCAGGACCTTATGATGCTGCCGTGGTGGAAACTGTGTCACAGGCCATTATAAAATCGATCAATGATGCGAAGAAAAATATTCAACCTGCAACGATTGGTTTTGGAGAAGTAAAGGATACAATTGATATCAAAAACCGTCTGGTCGGTGATGAAGGAATTGTCGATCCTTGGGTTAGAAATTTGGAAATTACTAGTAATAACGGGCAAAAAGCGATGATCAGTTCTTACGCAGCGCATTCTACGATTTTGAATGCAAGTACCATGGAATTATCGCGCGACTGGGCGGGTGCTCTCGTAGACGATCTGGAAAGCAGAGAAGCAAATTTCGCCGTCTACATGGCTGGTGCCGTAGGAAGTATGGCGCCAATCGAAAAAGGGAAAGATGATTTTGACGAAGTAAAAAACCAGGCTGGCAGTGTTGAAAAATCAATTCAAACCATTATTGGAAAATTTGAAAAGCAACCGGCAATTCTTCGGTCGGTTACTGTTGCGTTGCCTTTGAGAGATCCGAGACCTAAAATTATGCCGAATCTGGCGCTTCGGAGCTGGGTTTTTCGGTGGGCTTTTGGCGATGTGCCTTCTTATATGAAAGCGTTACGTATCGGAAATATTTTGATGGTCGGAACGCCTTGTGATTTTTCCGGAGAACTGATGCCGGAATTGACAGCTTATGCAGCGAAAAAAGGTCTGCATTTAATGGTGACGAGTTTCAATGGCGGTTATGTTGGGTATATTACCAATGATAAATACTTTGATAGAGACCTGTACGAAACTAAAACCATGAGCTGGTTTGGTCCGTACAATGGTGCATATTTTCAGGAAGCAATTAAAGATTTGATCGACAAAATGTCTTGATAGCTGTTAGCGATTAGGTCGGAAGGTTGGAATTCTTTGCTGAAAAAAATTGCATCGATATTATTTCTAACGTCCAAAAGCTAATCCCTAACACCTGAATTTATGAAGTATTTATTGACAAGTTTTTTGGTCGCAATGATTGCGACGGTTGGTATCGCACAAGCTCCAATGCGTCTGGCTGTGGCCGGATTAAGTCATGGACATGTGGGCTGGGCATTTAATCGTGCTGATAAAAAAGATGCCGTTTTGGTCGGAGTTTATGAACCCAATCAGGAATTGGTTGATCGTTTTGTTAACAGATATAAGTTAGACAAAAAGCTGTTTTACAGTGATTTGAATAAAATGCTGGATGAAACGAAACCGGAAGCGGTTTCTGCATTTGGGCCGATCAACGAACATGTTGTACTCGTACGCGCCTGTGCTCCCAGAAAAATAAATGTAATGGTTGAAAAACCTCTTGCCACAACTTTCGCTGACGCAAAGGAAATCCAGAGTCTTGCATTGAAAAATAATATTCATGTTCTGACAAATTTTGAAACTTCCTGGTATGC
Organism: Dyadobacter subterraneus; assembly: GCF_015221875.1. Lineage (NCBI taxonomy): Bacteria > Pseudomonadati > Bacteroidota > Cytophagia > Cytophagales > Spirosomataceae > Dyadobacter > Dyadobacter subterraneus. The sequence goes on along the minus strand of NZ_JACYGY010000002.1, from coordinate 70,070 downwards.
CAGTAACCAATATGTGCATGATCTGTATGAAGAAGGAAAGCTGGGGGAAATCAGAAAAGTGATGGTTAATGATGGCCATCAGGGACCAAAAGAAATTGGTGTTGGAAAAGAGTTTTTTGAAATTCTGACTGACCCTGTTAAAAACGGAGCGGGTGCTTTAACGGATTTTGGCTGTTATGGCGCAAACCTGATGACATGGCTAATGAAAGGCGAACGACCGATTTCGGTAACCGCAGTTGCACATCAAAATAAACCGGATATTTATAAAAATGTAGATGACGAAGCGTCGATTATTTTGCAATACCCAAAAGCACAATGTATCATCCAGGCATCGTGGAACTGGACTTTTGCGCGTAAAGACATGGAAGTTTATGGAACCAAAGGATATGCAGTAGCCGTTGACGCTACAACAATAAGAGAACGTTTACAGGAAAAAGCACCGGAAGAAAAAAAGAAAATTGATCCGCGGCCTGCACCTTACACAGATCCTTTTTCAGTTTTATCTGACGTAGTTCAGGGACGTTTGAAACTGGATAAAAATGATTTGTACGGATTGCCTGTTAACGTTACAGTTGTTGAAATTCTGGAAGCAGCAAGAAATTCGGTTAAGTCTGGTAAGGCAGTAACCTTAAAATAAACGATAATTCAAAAATAATTCACCAGTGCAAAAATCAGAACCCTCTCCACTCGATCCAAAACCAGTCAGTTTTTCGCAAACTACACTTACGGAATTGATGATTCCTTCATACGCCAACTTTGGAGGGAAAATTCACGGAGGGATTTTACTTTCTCTGATTGATAAAGTTGCTTACGCGTGTGCATCACGACATGCGGCTACATATTGTGTGACTGTTTCGGTAGATGGAGTTGATTTTTTAAAACCGGTTGAGGTAGGAGATCTGGTTTCCTTAATGGCGTCCGTTAATTATGTTGGAAGAACTTCGCTCGTAATCGGTATTCGTGTGATTGCTGAAAATGTCAGAAATGGAATTCAGCGGCATACCAATACTTCTTATGTAACGATGGTGGCGAAAGGTGAGGATGATTTGCCGGCAATGGTTCCGCCTTTATTGTTAGAAAGTGAAGAAGATGGCAGAAGATTTCTGGAGGCAATGACACGCCGTCAGTTAAGAGAAGAATTCCGTCACGCTTTTAATAGTGAAAAAGGCAGAATTGATGTCAATGAAAATATGGATGAACTTCTCAAGCAGCGTTGTGTGATTGGCTGGTGATTAATTTCTACTGCCTGAAATAAATATACAGGCAGTAGAAATTTAAATTTTAAAAACCGAAAATTCCGCCTTTTTTGGTTCTGGTTGTAGATTTGCCAAATAGCATTCCAAAAACGCCACGAACAACTTCCCTTCCTATTTGTTTTGCCAAAGGTGAAGCAAGCGCTTCTTCAAACATACCTTTCTCCTGTTTGCCGCTCGTTTTCGTTACAGTAGTTTCTTCTTTTATCTGAGCCTCCTGTCTGGCCCGTTCCTCAATTCTTTTTGTCAATATTTCATAAGCACTTTCAGGATCAATAGGATCTTTGTATTTCAAATATACATCCGACTGGCGCACGTGATTTTCATAATCCGATTGTGTCATCGGACCCATAACCGAAGTTGGCGGCAGTAAATGTGTGGCTGCAACTTCCGTCGGGATACCTTTGTCATTCAAAACCGTAATCAGTGCCTGACCAATACCCAAAGTTGTTAAAATCTGGTCGATGGAATAAAAATCTGAACGCGGATACGTTTTTACTGTTTGTTTCAGCGCATCAGCATCCTGAGGCGTGAAAGCACGAAGAACGTGTTGTACGCGATTTCCCAATTGTGCCAAAACAGAAACCGGAATGTCCTGAGCCATTTGCGTACAGAAGAAAATCCCTACACCTTTTGACCGGATCAAACGAACAACCTGTTCAATCTGATCCATAAATGCTTTCGGAGCATCTTTGAAAAGCAAATGTGCTTCGTCCAAAAAGAAAACCAATTTTGGTTTGTCCAAATCACCAGCTTCCGGCAAAGTTTGATACAATTCAGCAAGAAGACTTAACATGAAAGTCGAGAAAAGCGCAGGCTTATCCTGAACATCAGAAATATTCAAAAGACTGATCACACCTTGTCCGTCAACTTTATTAATCAGATCAGAAATATCAAATGATTTTTCTCCAAAAATAGATCCAACGCCTTGTTGTTCCAAAGCAACGATTTTACGAAGAATAGTACCCGCTGTTGAAGAAGAAATCGAACCGTAATCTGATTTAATTTCAGCTGCGCCCGGACCTTCTGAAAGATAACTCAGGACTTTTTTCAAGTCGTTCAAATCGATCATCGGCAGTTTTTTATCATCCGCATATTTGAAAAGAATAGCCAGTACACCCGATTGCGTATCGTTCAATTCAAATATTTTTGATAACAAAATAGGGCCAAATTCCAGAATTGTCGCCCGCATTTGTGCACCTTTATTTCCGCTTAATGAATAAAGTTCAACTGGGTAACCTTGTGCTTTAAAGGGTGTCCCTAAAATGGCAGAACGCTCTTCTATCGCTGCATTTGACGTTCCTGGCTGTGCAATACCGGACAAATCACCTTTAATATCCGACATAAAAACAGGTACGCCGGCAGCTGAAAGTTGCTCAGCCAATACCTGAAGTGTGCGTGTTTTTCCTGAACCGGTTGCCCCGGCTACCAATCCGTGGCGGTTCATCATACGAAGCGGCAGATTCACTTTTGCTTCTGTAATTATTTCCCCGTCAAGAATAGCCGACCCCAGATGAATCGTTGGTTTATCAGTTTGATAAGATTTCTGGATAGCCGCTACGAATAGATCTCTTTTTGACACTTGTGTATAGGTTATTGTTAATAATGGTCTAATTTACCAAAATTATATATTTTGTAATGATTTCAAGCCCCGGCGTGAATATTCCAAGTGAAATGATACTCTTTTAAGATCTTATATTATTTTTCGTAGTAGTTTGGTTTTGCGAAATATTATTAGGTATTTTGGTATTATCACTATGACAATATTCTGAAATAATTTATTAAATACAATTCTTGCCGCTTATGCTTAGTCGAGTTGCTAATTCAATCTATTGGATGAATCGTTACATGGAACGGGTTGAAAATTATGCCCGTTTTGTCGGAGTTAATTTTAACCTTGCACTTGACCTGCCGCCTGATGTGGATGAACAATGGGAGCCGCTTCTTATTGCCACAGCTGATCATTTTCTTTTCCACAAATATTATGACAAACCGACCAAGGAGGACGTGATCCACTTTATGACGTTTGATAAGCGTAATCCGAATTCCATTGTGAGCTGTTTGTATGAAGCGAGGGAAAATGCACGTACAATCCGTGAAACCATTTCGAAAGAAATGTGGGAAAGTATCAATACATTTTATCTGACCATTCGCGGAACTTCTCCTGATGATTTCCGGAATATGGACCATATGCAATCATTTTTTACAGATATCCGTAAAAACTGCCAGCTTTTTCATGGTGTTGTGGATGCGTCGATTACGCGTAATGAAGCATGGCATTTTGGTCGTTTAGGCCGTCATATCGAGCGTGCCGATAAATGTTCAAGATTCCTGGATGTTAAGTATTTTACGCTTTTGCAGGATACCGGAACTTCTGGTTCTACTTTGGATCTGATGATGTGGACTGCTGTTTTGAAATCTGTAAGTGCTTATAATATGTATCGCCAGACACATCGTGCTTTGACGCCGATGAACATTGTAGCATTTTTAATTCTTGATAAATTATTTCCGCGTTCTATCGCTTACTCAGTTCGTCAGGCAGAACTTTCCTTGTATGCAATTGCAGGTTCAATTCCTGAACGCGGACATACCAATCCCGCTGAAAGAGCATTGAGCAAAATGCGCAGTGAACTTGAATTCACAGACGTAGAGGACGTTTTCAAAATGGGTCTTCATAAATATCTGGATCGTTTCCAGACAAATAATAACGAAGTAGATAACGCCATTTTTGATATGTATTTCGGTCTGGAATCTGAGAAATCACAGACACAATCGATGGGACAAACCTCCGGACATATCAGAAGTCAATGGATGAACTGAACCAATTGTAGTTAGCAGAGGGTTTTATCTTTATAAATAGCATTATCTCTTTTGCTGAAAACACAGGAAATTCTATGAATCTGAAAGTTCGTCATTCACTTGACTATAGTTACGATTTTCCTGTTGAGCTGGATTCACATACTTTGTATCTGTATCCTAAGGCCTATCCTCACCAACGGGTACTTCAGTATTCGTTGGTAATAGATCCTGCGCCTTCGAATATTGTTAAAAATGTAGATGCCGAAGGAAATGTCGAACAGGTCGTTCATTTTTTCAATGGCCCGGTTACAAGTTTGAAAGTACGTGCGGAAATGACGGTTTGTTCAGATCCTGTGAATGTTTTTGATTTTGTACTTTTCCCATTTATCACAAAAAATATTCCCTTTTTGTATGATAACAGGATTTACAAATATCTGATCCCTTATCTGAGCAGAAATGAGGCAACGACTTATGTTGAGCAATTTGCCAGGAAAATTGCAGCGGAGGTAGATTGGGGAACGGTTCCGTTTCTGGTTGAACTGAGCAAATACATTTCAGAAAATTTTTCTTATCAAAACAGAGAGTTTGGGATAGCCTATCCTCCTGATGATACTTTGCGCGACAAAACCGGATCGTGCCGGGACTATTCCCGTTTATTTATTGCAGCATGCCGCAGTATTGGTATCGCAGCCAGATTTGTAAGCGGTTATTTATATGGAAATCCAATGCAGGCGCATGAACTTCATGCATGGGTGGAAGTTTATTTACCAGGTGCCGGCTGGCGGGGATTTGATCCGACAGAAGGAAAAGTGATTGCCAATAATCACATCAGTTTGGGCGCATCCGCAGACTTTGATCAGTTGGCGCCTGTTATGGGATTTTTCCGGGGCTCGGCACATTCATCTCTGGTGACGCATGTGGACATTGAACTGGTATAATTGATTACAGCCAATTACTCAATTATAGTATTGTTTTAGTAAATAATCCGATAGACCGCGGGAAATTTGTTATTTTTGTATCGTAACAAACAGAGGAAAACCAGATCGTGACGTTAATCAAATCTATATCAGGAATCAGAGGGATAATAGGAGGTAAATCCGGAGATGCACTGACTCCAATTGATGTTGTTAAATTTGCTGCAGCTTATGGCACTTGGTTGAGGCGGACAAATACACAAAATTTAAAGGTAGTGATAGGGCGTGATGCCAGACTTTCCGGTGAAATGGTAAGTCGGTTGGTAGCAGGTACTTTACAAGGGGTTGGTCTTCATGTGATTGACCTTGGATTGTCAACAACGCCAACTGTTGAAATTGCGGTAACTATGGAAGGTGCGGCGGGAGGAATAATCCTGACAGCAAGCCATAACCCGATTCAATGGAATGCGTTGAAATTGCTAAATCATGAAGGTGAATTTATTTCAGAAGAAGAAGGCACCGAAATTCTGAGAATTGCAGATGAGGAAGATTTTCTTTTTCCTGATGTAAAAAAACTTGGAAGCTACAAGTCGGACGATACTTATCTTCAAAAGCATATTGATCACGTACTCTCTTTGTCTCTCGTAGATGTTGAAGCGATCAAAGCTGCAAACTTCAAAATTGTTGTTGATGCTGTGAATTCAACAGGCGGAATTGTGGTTCCGATGCTGCTTGAAGCGTTAGGCGTTGAAACAAAAAATATTAAAAAGTTACACTGCGAACCAACAGGAAACTTTGCCCATAATCCAGAACCACTCCCTGAGCACTTGCGTGATATCAGTAAGGAATTGAAAGACGGGGCATTTAATCTGGGAATTGTTGTTGATCCGGATGTAGATCGTCTGGCTTTAATGTGTGAAGACGGTTCTCCGTTTGGTGAAGAATATACTTTGGTAGCTGTTGCGGATTATGTTCTTAAAAATACACCGGGAAATACAGTTTCAAACTTGTCTTCTACGGCTGCATTGAAAGATGTAACATTAAAAGCTGGGGGTGAATATTTTGCTTCTGCTGTGGGTGAAGTAAATGTGGTAACGACAATGAAAGCTAACAATGCAATTATTGGCGGTGAAGGTAACGGTGGTGTAATTTATCCTGAAAGCCATTATGGACGAGATGCGTTGGTAGGAATTGGTTTGTTTTTAACGCATCTGGCAAAATTTGGAAAGACAGCATCCGTACTTAGACGTTCATATCCAAGCTATTATATTTCCAAGAATAAAATTGAACTAACGCCGGATATTAATGTTGATAATATTCTAAGCCGTATTCAAACAAAATATTCAAAACAGCCTTTGAGTACGCTTGATGGTGTGAGAATTGAGTTTAACCGGGAATGGGTTCATTTGCGTAAATCAAATACAGAACCGATCATCAGGATTTATTCAGAATCAGAAACGTTGACCACGGCTGTGAATCTGGCAAATAAGATCATTTCCGATATCAAGGAAATAATTTCAGAACCGAAAAACAAATAATGAAAGCCTATTTTGACAACGCTGCTACGACGCGTCTGGATCAGGAAGTTTTGGAAACCATGTTGCCGCTGATGACAGAGACTTTTGGTAATCCTTCTTCAATTCATTCTTACGGCCGTGCAGTTCGTTCTGTTGTGGAAAGAGCGCGGAAAAGTGTAGCAGGAATATTAAATGCGGCACCGGCGGAGATATTTTTCACATCAGGCGGAACAGAAGCAGATAATACAGCGATTCGTTCAAGCATCGAAACGTTTGGATTGAAACATGCCATTACTTCAAAAATTGAGCATCACGCGGTGCTTCATACGCTTGAACATCTTGCAAAAACAGGAAGGATAGAATTAAGTTTTGTCAATCTGAATGAAAAGGGTGAGGTAGACTTAGCTCATTTAGAAACACTTTTACAAACAAATTCCCGCTCACTTGTTTCCTTAATGCATGGAAATAATGAGATTGGAAATTTGCTTGATCTTGATGCAGCAGGTGATTTGTGCAAACATTATGATGCGATTTTTCATAGTGATACCGTACAAACCATGGGTCATTACAAACATGATTTGCAGAAACTGAAAACCAATTTCATCGTTGGTTCAGCGCATAAATTTCACGGACCAAAAGGTATAGGATTTTTATACGTTCAGCCAGGAACCAAGATTTTTCCTTTTGTTCATGGTGGTGCGCAGGAGCGTAACATGCGTGGAGGTACTGAAAATGTTTACGGGATTGTAGGTTTGGCAAAAGCGCTGGAAATTGCTTACCGTGATATGGATCAGCACCGCCTGCATATCGAAAATCTTAAAACCCGAATGATTCACAAGCTTCAGGAGAATATTGAAGGTGTTTCATTCAACGGTAAATCTGCGGTACTGGACGAAAGTTTATATACTGTTCTAAGTGTAAGTCTGCCGCCTTCGGGGTTGAATGATATGTTACTTTTCAACATGGATATTGCCGGCGTAGCGGTTTCAGGAGGAAGTGCCTGTGCAAGCGGAACCGATGTTGGATCGCACGTTTTAACCGAAATTCAAATCAATCCAGACAGAGCTAATGTTCGTTTCTCTTTTGGAAAATATAATACAGCAGAAGAAGTTGATTTTGCTGTCGAAACGCTAGCAGAACTTTATCGGAAAGAATCAGTAATGCTGTAAATGGCTTACAAAATATTTAAGTTTATAAACAAAAGAAGTCAACTTTACGGTTGACTTCTTTTGTTTATAAATTCTGTTTCTTACCTGATAGTAGCCTAATCCTTGACAACCCCTGACAAAAAATGACAATCTCCTGACCACAAATGACCAGGAAACTACGCCTTCCTAACCATATCCTCCAACGCCTCAATCCAGATATCACTGTCATTCAGACTTTCCACCAGTTGCCAGTGTTCGCCTCCTTCTTTTTCAAATAATTCTTTATATTCTTCACCGACTTCAATGGTTGTTTCCAAGCAATCGGCAACGAAGGCGGGAGAAAATGCTAATACACTTTTTACACCTTTTTTCGCTAATTCCGGGATAAGCTCATCCGTGTAAGGTTTAATCCACGGTGTTTTTCCAAGTCTTGACTGGAACGCGACTGTATATTTTCCTTCCGGAATTCCCATTCCTTTTACAAAAAGTCGGGTCGTTTCATAACATTGGGCGCGGTAGCAATGCTGGTTTTTCTCGTTCAAAGTATCGCAGCAAGTACCAAACTGACAATAATTAGCGACATCACCCTTTGTAATTTGTCTTTCCGGGATTCCGTGATAACTAAAAACAAAATGGTCATAGTCGCGCTGAGCCATGTATTTTTTACCAAGGTTGACAAAACCTTCAACAAATTTTGGATGGTCAAGGAAACGGTTGATAAACTTGATTTCTGGCAAAACCTCCCAGTCTTTCACAACTTCCATTACTTTTTTATAAACAGAACCAGTGGAAGCAGAGGCATACTGAGGGAAAAATGGAACGACAATAATTTCAGAAAGACAAAGTTTTCTGAGCTCGTTCAAGCCATTCTCAATACTGGGACTTTGATAACGCATGGCCAGTTTAACCACGAAATCATCACCCAATACATTTTGTAATTTTTTTTCAACAGACTCTCCATAAATCTTCAACGGCGATCCTTCCGGTGTCCAAAGTTCCCGGTAAATTTTAGCCGATTTCGGTGCACGGAAAGGTGCGATGATCAGATTAATAAGCAGCCACCGATTCAGGTACGGTATGTCAATAACGCGTTCATCCATTAAAAATTCACGCAGATATTTTCTCACGTCAGGAACGGAAGGACTATCCGGTGTGCCCAGATTTACGATCAAAACACCTGTTTTTCCCACAGGTTTTTCTTTCAGTAAAGATGGATTTGTCAGCGTTTCGGTATTCATTTTAAATTAAATTTTACAACGGGATTCGTTATCAGTTAATATAACTATGCCCGGAGTCTACAAAGTTCAGGTGGTGAGAAGTTTTTATGCGTTCAGACCAAGTAATATTTCTTTCAAAACTGCTTGCGCCGACCATTCTCTGTTCGCGGCTTGCTCGATAACCAGTGAGCGAGGACCATCCAATACTTCATCAGCCACTTTCATATTACGTCTGAGTGGAAGGCAATGCATAAATTTTCCATTGTCTGTCAAAGCCATTTTGGCTTCTGTGATCATCCAGGAAGGATCTTGTGTCAAAACCTGACCATAATGAGTGTAGGACGACCAGTTTTTTCCATAAACAAAATCGGCTCCTTCCAGGGCTTTATCCTGGTCATAGATAACTTGTCCTTTACCAACAAATTTTGGGTCAAGATCGTAACCTTCCGGATGTGTGATCACTAATTCCACATTCATTGGATTCATCCATTCGCAGAAAGAATTGGCAACAGCTTGCGGAAGTGCCTTGAAGTGAGGTAACCAGGTTAAAACAACTTTCGGACGTTCTTTAATTTTAAATTCTTCGATGGTGATGCAGTCTGCCAGAGATTGCAACGGATGGCGCGTGGCAGATTCCAGATTTACTATCGGAACCTCAGCATATTTTTTGAATTGTTGAAAAACAGTTTCAGCATAATCCTTATCACGATCTTCAAGCTCAGCAAAAGACCGGATTGCGATGATATTGCAATAACGTCCCATAATCGCCGCAGCTTCTTTTACGTGCTCTGCTTTGGTACCGTTCATGATAACACCTTCTTCCATTTCCAGTCCCCAGCTATCCTGACCAACATTCATTACGATCACATTCAAACCCAAATTTGCAGCTGCTTTCTGGGTACTGATACGGGTACGTAAGCTTGAATTAAAAAACATCAAACCAATGGTTTTGTGCTTGCCAAGTGTTTCGTCAGCAAAAGGATTACGTTTTGCTTCAATCCCACTGGTGATGAGGTGATTAAGATCTGATACGTCTGCAAGTGAAAGAAAATGTTTCATTAATTTTATATTTAACCGCAATGGACGCAATGGTTTTCGCAATGGACGCAATAAAATTATAATCCGTCTGCCAATCTTTTGACACCGTTTTTTATTAAAGCGACATTGAAATTAATCAATAGCCCAAGTTTGCAATTCGTTAGTTTTAGATAAGTTAATAACTGAGCAGTATGCACATCGTTAAGAGCTTCAACGGCTTTTATTTCAACGATAACACAATTCTCCACCAATAAATCAATTCTGTATCCGACTTCAAGTCTGATATCTTCATATACGAGAGGAAGTGCTTTTTGCTTCTCAACGAAAAGACCTTCCTTTTTTATTTCATAATACAGGCATTCTTCATAAGCAGATTCCAGTAAACCCGGTCCCAATGTCTTATGTACTTTCAAAGCACAAAAATAGATTTGTTTTGCAACTCCATTCTCAAAAATATCCATTGCATCCATTGCGAAACCTATTGCGCCTATTGCGGTTAAGAAAGACTAGTAACTTCGGCTCTTAACGCTTCTAAAAACATATCAGCTTCCAATTTCCCTAATGCAAGCGAAGGTAACAATCTGATCGTATTGGCTCCGGCAACGCCTGTGAACATTTTATGCTCAAATAATAATTTATTCCGGAGATCTTTAACCGGGAAATCGTACTCAATTCCGATCATCAGACCACGGCCTCGAAGTTCTTTATATCCACCAATTTCTTTGATACCATTAAGCAGATAGTCTCCAATCTCGGTAGCATTGTCTAAAAGATTTTCATTTTTCATGATGTCAAGCACCGCAATTCCGGCTGCACAAGCCATGTGATTTCCACCAAAAGTAGTTCCAAGCAAACCGTAGCTAGCTTTGAATTTTGGAGAGATCAAAACGCCGCCGATTGGAAAACCATTACCCATACCTTTCGCCATCGTCATCAAATCGGGATGGATTCCGCTGAACTGATGCGAGAAGAATTTTCCGGTACGGCCATAACCACACTGCACGCTATCCAGAATTAAAACAGCACCAGTTTCATCACAACGCTTACGTAAAGCCTGAAGAAACTCATCACTGCTAACCTGAATTCCGCCAACGCCTTGAATTCCTTCAACGATTACTGCACAAACTTCATCAGTAATACCTTCCTGAAGTGCGTCAACGTCATTGAACGGAAGAAACGTAACGTGTTTGTTATAATTAACAGGAGCAACGATTGACGGATTGTCGGTAGCGGCAACAGCGCCGGCAGTACGTCCGTGAAATGCTTTTGTAAAAGCTACAACTTTCGAACGGCCTGTATGAAATGAAGCTAGTTTCAAAGCATTTTCATTCGCTTCCGCTCCTGAATTCACAAGGAAAAGTTTGTAATCCGGATAACCAGAAAGATCTCCAAGTTTCTCCGCCAATTCTTCCTGCAAAGATATTTTTACTGAATTCGAGTAAAAGTTAATCGCATGAAGCTGCTTGCTTAACATATCAACATAATACGGATGACAATGTCCAACGGAAATTACCGCGTGACCGCCGTAAAGATCCAGGTATTTAGTGCCGTTCGTATCCCATAAATAACTGCCCTCAGCCTTTACAGGTTCTATATCGTAAAGTGGATAAACATCAAATAAATGTGACATAGTAATATTGTTTTTAAACGCAGAGGAATAAGAGTTTTACACAGAGTACGCAGAATAAAAAATATCAGCGTCCTCTGCGCCTAACTCCTTAACTCTGCGTTTAAACAAAAATTAGAATGACGGTGCCTTTAACCTTAATCCTGTGTCTTCTGGTAAGCCGAAGATCAGGTTCAGGTTTTGAACTGCTTGTCCAGATGCACCTTTTGTTAAATTATCAATGATACTGCTGATTAATAATTGGCCATCATGTACTTCCAAATGGATAAAACATTTATTGGTATTGACAACTTGTTTTACATCAATCGGCGAATCGCTAACATGTGTAAAAGGATGTCCAGCGTAATAGTTTTTATAAAGTGCATTCGCTTCTTCAATCGTTCCTGAATAAGGCGTATAAACATTGGCCATAATGCCGCGGGTAAAATCACCTCGATATGGAACAAAATTCACTGCCTTATTAAAACCAGCCTGCAACTTTCCCAGACTCATTTTAATCTCAGTCAAATGCTGATGTGTGAAAGCCTTATAGATCGATAAGTTATTATTTCTCCATGAAAAATGTGTCGTTGCACTTAACGACTGACCCGCTCCGGTACTTCCCGTCACGGCACTTACATGCACATCTTCCTTCAACAAACCAGCATTGGCCAGGGGTAAAATCGCCAGCTCAATACTTGTCGCAAAACAGCCTGGATTGGCAATTTTAGTCGAAGATTTAATTTTTTCCTTTTGAAGTTCCGGCAAACCGTAAGTAAACCCATTGGATTCATCACGGAAATCAGTGCTTAGATCAATAATCTTCACTGTTTCAGGAACGTTATATTCATCCAGAAACTTCTTCGATTCTCCATGACCTGAACATAGGAAAATAGCATTCAGACTTTCCTGATTTAATAAGGCTTGGATATCTTCTCCTGAAAAAGTCAGTTCTGTATCACCTAACAAATCTGTATGTGTGGCGTAAACCGGTTTTCCGATCTGGCTTTTACTATGTGCAAAGGCAATATTTACATTCGGATGATTAATGACAATTCTCAATAATTCTCCTCCTGTATAACCTGCGGCACCGATGATGCCTATATTTATTTTATTCATCTTCACTTAAATTAAAACGATCATTAGCAGTCGTCGGTTGGGAGCTTAAAATAAATTCAAGATCGTTTTCTGTCTGATTCATGATCCGATGTTTTCTTCCGGCTTCGATATGAATACCTTCTTGCTCACCTATTTTTATAAATTCTCCTTCAATTTCAATCGTAGCAGTGCCACTCAGAATGAAAAAAAACTGTTGTGACTTCTTATGGTAATGCAATTGCTCTGCTGTTCCAGCAGGCATTTTTTCCTGTTTAACAGATAATCCTTCTGTCTCAACAAATACCCAGCCATCACAATCTTCTCCCCATTTGTAATGATTTAAAGAGATATTTTTATTTACTGCCTGAGCCATAAGCCAATTAGTTAAGAACAAAATTGTGATCATGCTAATCATTAACAATTAACCCTTAATCGCACCGGCGACCCGGAATTAATCATTACTCTCGCTTACTTTCTGATAAATCATCACCTGATTTGAAGCAACTTTTGAGAATCCTCTCACGTCATCACCTGTCCATGCATTATTCATTTCACCATAACTTCCAAATTTCGAAGACATCAAATCAAATGGAGATTCAATTCCTTCTACATAGAAGCGGTAAGGAGCAAGGTGTACATGCACTTTTCCAGTTACATGCGACTGTGTATCAGACAAAAACGCTTCAATATTACGCATAACCGGCTCAACAAACTGGCCTTTGTGAAGAAGCGTGCCGTATGTGTTAGAAAGTTGTTCTTTCCAGTAAAGTTGCTGCTCGCTCAAAACGTGTTTTTCAAGTGTATGATGGGCTTTGATGATGATCAAAGGAGCTGCGGCTTCAAATCCAACGCGACCTTTGATACCAATAATTGTATCTCCAACATGAATATCACGTCCAATTCCAAAAGGCTGCGCAATGCCTGCCAATTTCTGAATGGCCTGAACCGAATTTTCAAAAGATTCGCCAGCAACACCTTTCAATTCACCTTCAACAAATTCCAAAGTAATTGTTTCAGGTTCTGTTTTAGAAACCTGCGTTGGCCATGCTTCTTCCGGCAAGTATTTTTCAGAAGTCAAAGTTTCCTTTCCACCAACCGAAGTTCCCCAAAGTCCTTTGTTGATACTATATGCAGCCTTGGCCCATTCACGACCAACTCCTTTTTTAGTAAGATATTCAATTTCAGCCTCACGCGAAAGTTTCAAATCACGGATTGGCGTAATAATTTCAGCTTCCGGAATGATAATGCGGAATGCCATATCGAAACGAACCTGGTCATTTCCTGCACCAGTGCTTCCGTGTGCAATCGCAGTGGCACCGATTTCTTTTGCATATTCAGCAACGGCAACTGCCTGAAAAACGCGCTCTGCACTTACGGAAAGCGGGTACGTATTGTTTTTCAAAACATTACCAAAAATCAGATATTTAATACAATCGTTGTAATAATCAGCTGTTTTTGAAATGGTTGCGTGATGTTTCACACCTAATGAATAGGCATTTGCTTCAATTGTTTTAAGCTCTTCTTCTGAAAAACCACCTGTATCAACCAACACAGAATGAACTTCGTAGCCTTTATCTTCGGCTAAATATTTTACACAAAAAGAGGTATCCAATCCTCCACTAAACGCTAATACTACTTTGGGCTGTGACATTCTATTGTTTTATTCTGGTGTTAATTAAAATGGAATTACAAAGTAACGAAAAATACCTCGCATCGGAGTTTAAAAGCTGCCGGGCGAGGTATTCAGAATGATATAATAATCAATAATATGAGTGCTGTACTTAGTGTACGAGCATCGCCTCGGCATTTTTCTTTTTGGCACGTTCTTCCCTTCGCAACAAAATACGTTGCTTGATACGCATCCAACGCTCGTAAAGACTGGATTCTTTAAGAAAATCCCAAGTGTCTTTTTCTGGCTGTGCTTCGGTTTTTTTATGTTCCTCAGGATTGTACATCATACCAGTACATAAGCAATGCTTACGGTTCGTACGGGTAAGTACGTCATAATTAACGCAACTCGCGCAGCCTTTCCAGAAAGCATCATCCGCAGGGAGTTCGCTAAATGTAACGGGCTCATAACCAAGATCAGAGTTGATCTTCATTACAGGCAAGCTGGTTGTGATACCAATAATTTTGGCATCAGGATATTTTTGACGTGAAAGTTCAAAAGCTTTTTGCTTGATCGCTTTGGCCATACCGCTCTGACGAAAATCCGGATGTACGATAAGGCCGGAATTGGCCACGAACTTTCCGTGTTCCCAGGTTTCGATATAACAAAAACCAACCCACTCTCCGGTATCAGTAGTGGCAATAATCGCTTTTCCTTCTACCATTTTTTCCATGATATAAACAGGAGAGCGTTTTGCTATACCAGTACCACGTTTTTTGGCACTCTCTTCCATTTCCGCACAAATAGTATCTGCGAAATGGAAATGATTTTCATTGGCGGTTTGTATAATGAACTTACTGCCTACTACTTCGGTATTTTTCATTTATGAATGTACTGACGAAAAATTGTTCGAAACAAAAATTAAATTCCCAGAAAACTACGATGGGACGTTTCAAAAATTTAAAAAAGATAGGGATAGAAGTTTTACCACATAGGTAAAAGGAAGTTAGACGGTCCTGGGGGACCTAAACCTGAAAGGTGTAGTATGAAGCACAGTATGTATTCCGTTGCTATTCATTTGACTTGGTTGGTCCGTCTAAGAGGATGCAAATTTTGTAAAAAAAAATGTTACTTGAAAGAAACAGGGATTATATTTTTATAGTTCGTCCAATGGAAAAAATATTCGGGAGTAACGACAAATTTTTTAGCTTGCATCGGTCTTATGAATTTGAATGAATTTTTGGAATGACAACCCTGACAGCTGACGATCTTCTTTACGGATATATCAACGGAATTTTCCCCATGGCAGAGCCGGATGGAACAATTTACTGGTATTCCCCCGATCCCAGGGCAATTATTCCTATAGACTCGTATAAACCACACAAGTCACTAAGATCGGTCATTAATAAAAGAACCTTTGAAATCCGGGTCGATTTTGACTTTGAAGGCGTCATGCACGGATGTGCCGGTCCGCGGGTTCAGGAAGATGGGACGTGGATTTCTAACGATATTATCTTTGCATATACCAATTTACATAAACTGGGTTATGCGCATAGCGTTGAGGCTTATCGTGAAAATAAATTGGTTGGAGGCTTATATGGCGTCTCCATCGGCGGCGTATTTTTTGGAGAATCTATGTTTTACAAAGAGGCAAATTCTTCCAAAGTTGCCTTCCATTATTTAATAGAAATTCTTCGCGCAAACGGATATCAGTTATTGGATACACAGTTTATTAACGACAACGTTTTACGATACGGGGCAATTGAAATTCCTCGTACGGATTACATGGAAAAGTTGAAAAAGGCGCTTCAACTGAATCGGAAATTTCTTCTAAATCCACCGCAAACTTCTTCTCCCAAACATTCTGCTTTTTAATAACCGGGTAACTAAGTAATTTTAGCCTGAAAAGTTAGTTTTTGCGTAAGAAGTATTTAAGTATTTACAAAGTGTCAAAACCAATTCTTGTTATCAAGTTCGGGACGGCGTCTATCACGCTTCCTTCCGGTGAGCCCGATGTTACGATTATTTCAGAAGTTGCCCGTCAGGTTTCGTTGCTTCATCCCAGATACCGCATCATCATTGTTTCATCGGGAGCAGTAGGTGCCGGGAAAGCTTATATCAATGATTATAAGGGAACGATGACGCAGCGGAAAGCAGCTGCTTCTGTCGGAAATCCTTTATTGGTTGGACTTTATGCCAGTTATTTCGCGCCAAATGGAATTTTTATTGCCCAAAGTCTTTGTGAGCGTCAGCATTTTGCAAACCGTAATAAGTTTTTGCAGCTGAAAAACACGTTCGAAGAATTATGGCAGAATAACATTATTCCTATCGTAAACGAGAATGACGTTGTCAGTGATCGTGAGCTGAAATTTTCGGATAATGACGAACTGGCTACTTTGCTGGCAGTTGGGTTTGGAGCGGAAACGTTGATGTTTTGTACTTCGGTGGGAGGATTACTGGATGAAGCAGGAAATATTATTGGGAACGTATCCAATGTTAATGAGGTTTTTAAATTTGTACGGACCGATAAATCTTTCCTGGGATTAGGCGGAATGGCTTCCAAATTGACATTCGCCAAACTTGCTACCCGCATGGGCATCAAGGTTTTCATTTTTGGAATGAAACAGCAGGACGAATTATTGAAAGCGCTGGAAGGAAAAGCCGGCACGGAAATGAGTCCTGAAAAAAGTACCCTATCTGCAAGAAACCGCTGGTTAGGAAGTGGGGGATTAGTATCGGGAAGATTACAGGTAGATGAAGGCGCATCCAAAGCTTTATTGAAAAGAAAGAGTTTGCTGGCTGTCGGCGTGACGGAAGTAACCGGAGATTTTGAAGCGGGAGAGATTATCGAAATTTATTCTCCTGAACAGGAAATGATCGCAGTAGCACGGGCGAGAGAAACGTCCGGCGCGATAAAGGTGAATTTGAAAACATTGAATTTTGAAGTGGCACACGCCAACGATATCGTTTTATTATAATGGAATTGGAATCTATAATACCTCTTTTAAAAGCAACGAAAGACGCCTCGGTGGCGGTTCGGAAATTATCTGGCAAACAGAGAGCGGATTTGCTTAATGCTTTGGCTGAAAAAGTTTTGGCGAATAAGGCCAATATCATCACAGAAAACCAAAAAGATCTGGTGTCAATGGATGATGCCGACCCCAAAAAAGACCGTCTGCTTTTGAATGAAAAAAGGATTATTGATTTAGCTCAAAGTTTGCGTGATGTAGCCGGTCTGCCGGATCCAACGGGAGAAGTTTTGCTGGAAAAAACGATCGAGCAGGGTATGTCATTGCAAAAACTGACCGTACCGCTTGGTGTGGTTGGCGTTATTTACGAATCCAGACCAAATGTTACGTTAGACGTAGCATCGCTTTGTTTGCGTTCTGGAAATGCCTGTGTTTTGAAGGGTGGAAAAGAAGCGCATTTCTCGAATAGTTATCTGGTTGGCTTAATTCATGAAAGTCTTGCGGAAATGGGAATTGATGAAGCTGCGGTGATGCTTTTGCCAACGGATCGAAAGTTTGTCAATGAACTTTTAACTGCAACCAAATACGTGGATATCATTATTCCACGTGGTTCGGAAGGACTTATTCAATTTGTCCGTAAAAATTCACTGGTGCCAACCATTGAAACCGGAGCAGGTGTTTGTCATACGTATGTTGACAAAACAGCCGATCTTGAAAACGCAAAAAATATAGTAGTGAATGCGAAAGTTTCCCGTCCTTCCGCTTGTAACGCATTGGATACTGTACTTGTTGACCGCGAAATTGCAGCTGCGTTTTTGCCGACATTGAAAGACGATTTTATCAGCTGGAATATTGAAGTTTTTGCAGATGAAACTTCTTTTGCAATTCTTCAAAAAGCCGAATATCCATTTTTACAAAAAGCAGAACCGGAAGATTTTGGAAGAGAATTTCTTGACTATAAATGTTCGATCAAAATAGTCGATGGATTAGATGCGGCCATTGACCATATCTATAATTTCTCATCAAGTCATTCCGAAGCGATTATTTCAAAAGATGCTGCTGCGATTGAAAAGTTTTTGAATGAAGTAGATGCCGCAGCGGTTTATGCCAATGCCTCAACGCGTTTCACGGATGGCGGCGTTTTTGCCTTGGGTGCCGAAATTGGAATTTCAACACAAAAATTACATGCCCGCGGACCGTTTGCTTTGGAAAAACTGGTTACTGAAAAGTGGGTTGTGAGAGGGGATGGGCAGATTAGAGCTTGATGAAATACTAATTGAAATGAGTATGGTATAAGCCAATTCATTTTTTACCACGAATGCACGAATTTTCACTAATATTAATCTAATGTATTCGTGAAAATTTGTGTATTCGTGGCATTTTTTCTTTTTATACCTTTGCCCAAAATATTGTTGTACCAGAAAGCCTGAATATGTCTTCTTTAACTGATTCTGAAAATATCCAACAACTTACGCAGGAAGTAATTTCTTTACTTAGAAAGCTGATTGAAACACCATCATTTAGTAAGGAAGAAGATCATACAGCTGCTTTGATCCAGGATTTTTTCAGACAAAAAGAGATTCCTTTTCAGACAAAAAAGAACAATATCTGGGCTTACAATGAATATTTTGATCCTGCAAAACCAACAGTTCTTTTAAATTCTCATCATGATACAGTTAAACCAAATAAATCCTGGACACTTGATCCTTTTCAGGCTTTGGTTGACGATGATAAGCTTTTTGGTTTGGGTAGTAATGATGCCGGTGGTTGTCTGGTTTCGCTGATTGCTACTTTCTGTCATTTCTATGATCGGAAAGATCTGACTTATAACATTGTTATTGCTGCGACAGCAGAAGAGGAAATTTCAGGAAAAGAAGGTTTGGAAATTGTTGTTCCTGAGCTTCCGGAAATCTCATTTGCCATTGTGGGCGAACCTACCGAAATGCATTTGGCAGTAGCTGAAAAGGGTTTGCTGGTACTGGATTGTACTGCAAAAGGGAAATCCGGGCACGCGGCAAGAGAAGAAGGAGACAATGCCATTTATAAAGCAATCCAGGATATTGAGTGGATCCGGAATTATAAATTTCCAAAAGTTTCCCCCACTTTGGGGCCGATAAAAATGTCAGTGACGATCATTAATGCAGGAACACAACATAATGTTGTTCCGGATACCTGCGTTTTTACAATTGACGTTCGGGCGACGGATCAGTATACTCTGGAAGAAATCATTGAAGTAATCCAGGAAAATATTCAGTCCGAGGTAAATGCGCGTTCGATTCGTTTGCGCCCTTCGAGTATTCCTATGGAACATCCGATCGTGCAGGCAGGTTTGAAAAGAGGAAGAACGGCTTATGGCTCACCAACAACTTCGGACCAGGCATTGCTTGATTGTCCGTCCTTGAAAATGGGGCCGGGACATTCGGAGCGTTCGCACACAGCCAACGAATTTATTTATCTGCATGAAATTGAAGCTGGTATTTTACAATATATCAGTATGCTTGAAGAAGTTGTGACTATGTAATTTCACATTAACACTTGTCAATTATGCTTTTTTTCAAAGAAGAAGACGTTGCGAAATTTGATACAATTCAGTTTCTGTTTATCAAAACTTCTTTGAAAGGAAATATTTTTGAAATCACGCTTAACCGCCCGGAAAAGCGAAATGCCTTCACACCAACAATGGCCAATGAAATTGCATTTGCATTGGCTTACGCAAAAAATCAAATTGAGATTCGTTGTGTTATCATCAAAGCAAAAGGTCCTGTTTTCTGTGCAGGCGCCGATCTTAACGCTTTTCATGATCCAACAATAGATCAAAAAAATCAAACACTTCCCGAACCAGTAGAAGAAGTCAGATTAGGTGATGCTTTTGCCAATTTACACAAACCGTGTATTGCTCAGGTGGAAGGTTCAGTCTTTGCCGGAGGATTTTTGATTATTTGTGGATGTACTTTTGTTGTGAGTATACCAGAAGCAAATTTCAGTTTACCCGAAGTAAAAAGAGGCATATGGCCTATGCAGGTTATGGCTTCTCTAATTGATATTATTCCAAAAAGAAAAATACTTGAAATGTCGATAACAGGAAAAAGTTATTCGGCAGAAGAAGCGCTTCATTTGGGTATCGTTACCCAAATTTCAGACAAGGAATTAATTGAAGAGGAAGTTAATAAACTTGCAAATCTGATCTGTTCAAATGCCCCTTATGCCATAAAATCGGGAATGGAAGCACTTCAAAACTTATCGGAAATAGAAGAAGACAAACGTCACAATTATCTAAAATCCCAATTAGAAAATCTACTTAAATCCGAAGATGCCAAAGAAGGCACAGCCGCATTCAAAGACAAGCGAACCCCGATCTGGAAAGGGAAATAAAGGAATAAACGAAAATATCTCAGCAGGGAAATGCCAGGGTCGCCCCGCCGAAAGCTGATTGCCGAAAGCCGAAAGCTAATAAATTAGCTTCCCGGAACAATCTCAATTTCCTCCCCATACTTATTATGGAATTTGAAATCGATAACGCCTAACGAAGTATCCTTAATCAGTTTAACCCAGGTTTTGTATTGGAAGAACCATTTTACCTGCTCAGAAATTATTCCTTTCGTGAAATAGGCATAAATAAACGGATGAAGCGCGATGGTAATACCACGTTCATTTTGTTTCGAAAGAATATAATCCAGGTTTGACAAGATAATATCTGTTACCAGAATACTGGCCTGAATTGTTCCCGTACCGCCGCAAGTAGGACAGGTTTCGCGGGTTACAATATTCATCTCGGGTCTTACACGCTGACGTGTGATTTGCAGTAACCCGAATTTTGAAAGCGGAAGGACTGTATATTTTGAACGGTCTCCTTTCATTTCGTCGCGCATCATATCAAAAAGAACGCGTTTGTTTTCCGCTTTCTTCATGTCAATGAAATCGACAACGATAATTCCACCCATATCACGCAAGCGCAACTGGCGGGCAATTTCTTTCGCTGCTTCGATGTTTACACTGAGCGCAGTCGCTTCCTGATCTTCTTCTGAATTGGACTTATTTCCACTGTTCACGTCGATAACGTGCAAAGCTTCCGTATGTTCAATAATTAGATAACCACCGTTTGGCAAACTCACCGAACGGCCAAAAAGAGACTTAATTTGCTTCTCTAAACCGAATTGTTCAAATATCTTATTCTTGCCGTTATGCAGTTTCAGGATATTTTCTTTGTCCGGTGCAATGTTGTGGATATAGGCTTTAATGTCTTCGTAAACCTCTTTCGAATCCACTGTAATACTGTCGAACGATTCATTCAACATGTCACGGATAATCGAAGAAGCACGATTCATTTCACCGATTACACGGTCACGAGGCTTGGCATCACGAAGCGTTTTGATACCGTTTTCCCATTTGTCAAGACAATCCTGAAGATCTTTGTTCAGTTCGTCTACATCTTTTCCAGTAGCAACAGTACGGATAATAACACCGAAATTGGCTGGTTTAATAGAAGACATCAGTCGCTGCAAACGTGTTCTTTCCTGTTTGTCAGTAATCTTTTTAGAAAGGTTTACTGAGTTTGAGAAAGGAACCAGAACGATGTAACGACCTGCAATGGAAATATCACACGATAGGCGGGGGCCTTTTGTTGATATTGGTTCTTTTACAATTTGAACCAGAATCGGTTGATTCTTAGAAAGTACTTTATCAATCTTGCCAAGTTTCTCAATTTCGGGCTCCATTTTGAAGTTACTCAACTTGCCCGAATTCGTACGCTTGGAAATTACATCTTTGGTTAACTTGTTGAGAGAGTTAATATTTGGCCCTAAATCCAGGTAATGCAAAAAAGCATCCTTCTCAAATCCCACGTCTACAAATGCGGCATTAAGCCCAGGCACAAGCTTCCTAACTGTACCAAGGTAAATATCCCCAACGGTAAAGCTCTGATCCGGTGTTTCGACGTGGTATTCTAACAGACGTTTATCCTGCAAAAGGGCTATACGTTCTCCCTTTTGAGTAGAATTTATTAGTAATTCGTTACTCAATGTTCAACCAACCAAATGGCTATATAAAGTTAATACTCAACCTCCTGCTTTACATTTAAAGACAGGCAACATATATATCGTAAGAGATAATATGACCGGATTCATAAGTTATACAAATCCGGTCACATATCAATTATTTCTTCTTATGTCTATTTTTTCTAAGACGTTTCTTTCTCTTGTGAGTGGAAATCTTATGTCTCTTTCTTTTCTTTCCGCAAGGCATAAATTTATGTCGTTTATATAATAAAAAATAATTGTTTTACTTATTTAATTGTCAAGACGCTCCTGAAGTTCGATAAGAGCCTGTTGGATAACGGGATCTTTCTCTTCTTTTTTAACTTCTGCCAATACTTTACGGGCCTCATCTTTGTTCCCTAATTCAACAAGTGTCAATCCTAAATAGAATTTTGCTTTTGTGTTAGCAGGGTTGTTAGTCAATATTTGTCTGAATCTGTCTGCTGCTTTCGAGTACTGATTCGAACGCATAGATAGAATACCAAGATTAAACAAAGCTAGTTCATTTGTTGGGTCCGTATCCAAAACTTCGCGCAACATCATAATTCCCGCCATCGGGTTTTCAGTGTTCACGTAAGTCATGGCCATATTAGCTTTTGCAGCCAGCAAACCAGGATTTTTTTCAATTGCCTTGCCATAAAATTCACGTGTTTTGTTACCAAGACTTTTCGCTTTGGCATCATCTACTGCAAATCCGTATGCTTCATAATAACGGTCACCAGCTTTTGTGATATTTTCAACAGAAGGTGCTAACTGCGCTACTTTTTCCGCATAACTGGCGGCGCTGTCAAACTTTTGAAGTTTGGCAAACGTATCAGACAATTTTAATCCGGCAGCTAT
Organism: Dyadobacter subterraneus; assembly: GCF_015221875.1. Classification (NCBI taxonomy): domain Bacteria; kingdom Pseudomonadati; phylum Bacteroidota; class Cytophagia; order Cytophagales; family Spirosomataceae; genus Dyadobacter; species Dyadobacter subterraneus. Next base: position 47,029 of record NZ_JACYGY010000002.1, on the reverse strand, counting down.
TTTGTCTTTTCCGGTTGCGTGATTGAAGCCACTTCTCAGCAAATCAACGTTCTTTTGTTGTTCAGGGGATAAAGTGGCTCCATCATGCATGTTTGAGGGAGTTTCGGAAGCCGGAGTCGTTGGGGCCGAAGCACCAGGTGCCGCCGCTACTTCACTCTTCTCGGTGTCCACTTCCTTTGCTTTTGTATTGACAACCACCTTTGGAAGACTGTAAAGTGTTCCAACCAGGGCCAACGCCAATACACAAGAAAGAATTATAGACTTTTTCATACTGTTTTAATCAAACCTATTAAGGCAAATTATTTTTCAGCTAGATCTTTCAATTTGTCACTCACTTTAACTTGCTCAACAAAAACTTTTGCTGGTTTGAAGCTTGGTACAAAATGTTCGTCAATGATCATTGAAGTACCTTGTGAGATATTACGAGCTACTTTACGGGCACGCTTTTTATTGATGAAGCTACCAAAACCTCTAACATATAGATTTTCACCCTCTGCAAGCGAGTCCTTCACAACTGTGAAAAACGATTCTAGCGTTTGTTGAACATCGCCCTTGTCTACACCTGTTTTCTCGGAAATTTGTGCGATTACGTCTGCCTTAGTCACTTTGATTGTTTACTTTAAGTGGATATTATTTCGTTTATTTATTTCCTCCTCTAAATTTTGGGAACACAAAGGTAGGGTAATTTTACCATAATTTAAAAGGTTAGCATTTTCATTTTTTTTCTAATTGGTTAAAAAACAGTGTATATAAGTCAAAACGTTATGCTACCCGATCATTTACAACTACTTGAATTTAACGCAAAACTGAAATCCTGGTACCTCGAAAACCACCGTCCGCTGCTTTGGAGGCAAACCACCGATCCATATAAAATTTGGCTTTCCGAGATAATTTTACAGCAAACACGTGTAGCTCAGGGCACTCCGTATTATGAAAAGTTCCTGATCAACTATCCGACAGTATTTGATTTGGCGGCTGCTGATGAGCGTGATGTACTCAGACTTTGGCAAGGTTTAGGTTATTATTCACGCGCCAGAAATATGCATCATACGGCGCGTCATATTGTGGAAGAATGGGAGGGGAAATTTCCAGAAAGTGCTTTGAAACTTGCCAAACTGAAAGGTCTTGGTGCTTACACAGCTGCCGCGATCGCTTCTTTTGCATTCAATGAGGCTGTTCCGGCAATTGACGGAAATGTGTACCGTGTGATGTCCCGCCTCTTTGGAATTTTTACTGATATATTAAGTTCAGGTGCAAAAAATGAATTCACAAATCTGGCAAAAGAGATTATTCCTCAGGACGATCCTGCCACCTATAATCAGGCCATGATTGAATTTGGCGCGTTGCAATGTGTGCCGGTTTCGCCTAATTGTTCCGTTTGTCCTTTTACTTATATGTGTTATGCATATGAGTTTGGCATGCAAAATAAATTGCCGGTTAAGATGAAAAAGAATGCGGTGAAAAACCGGTATTTCAATTATTTCATTTTACAAAAAGGAGAAAGTCTGGCGATGCATGAGCGGTTGAAAAAAGATATTTGGAAAGGATTATATGATTTTTATTTGATCGAATCGCTGACAGATATTAATAATCCTGATGATTTGCCGGAAGATAAATTTCTGGAAGACTGGAAACAAAAGGGACAATTGCGGCAGGTTTTAAAAGAATACACACATTTACTTACGCATCAAAGATTGACTGTAAGATTCTGGTGGATTATTATCCCTGAAAATGAAATCGTAGAACTGCCGGAAGATATGGCATTTTATTCAACTGCGCAGGTTGAAGAATTGCCAAAGCCTATTTTAATGGATACGGTATTAAAGGAAGAAATCTTTTTGTAAACCAGTTATTTCTTCCTTAAAAGATTTCTCAGACGTTTTTTTGCTACGAGTACACAAATTTTTCACGAATTAACCAATCGAACATCGTGGAAAATTCGTGCATTCATGGCGAAGTTATTTTTCAGTTTGATATGAGTATTGTTAAACCGAATTGTGTTTTTAATAATATGAATTTGTACTGAACAAATAACGATTCAAAACGATGGCGAAGATCAATTTAAATGATGAACAAATTGAAGCCTATCACAGAGATGGCTTTTTGGTAGTCAAAAATCTTTTTTCTCAGGAAGAAATTGACAAACTATATAACAGCGCAATTGAAAATTCTGTCATGCAGAAAAATGCAATGGACTTAAATGATCAAACCGGGAAGAAGACAAAACTTTCTCTTTGGTTTACACCAGGAAATGATGTTTTTGGATACCTGATCCGCAGCGAGCGCATGGTGAATTCAGTTGCCCAATTACTAGGACAAGAAAGCGCTGTTTGTCATTTTCATACCAAACTGATGCAAAAAGAACCGAAAGTCGGTGGTGCCTGGGAATGGCATCAGGATTATGGTTATTGGTACAAAAACCAGTTTCTCTTTCCCGATCAAATGATGAGCGTAATGATCGCCTTAACGCCCGCAAATAAAGAAAACGGTTGTTTACAGGTCATTAAAGGTTCGCATAAGTTAGGAAGAGTAAACCACGGTTTTGCGGGCGAACAAGTCGGTGCGGATATGACGATGGTGAATAACGCATTGGAAACGATGGATTTAATTTATTGCGAAATCGAACCCGGTGATGCATTATTTTTCCACAGTAACCTCATGCACCGCTCCGAAGCAAATTTATCAGACAAACCTCGCTGGTCATTAATCTCTTGTTATAATTCACAATCCAATTTAGCCTACGCGGAAACCTCAACCTCATGGCGAGTTCCGGTAGATATCGTCCCGGATCATGCAATCACAGAATGGAACGCCACCCCATTTGAAAACGCTGACTTTTTGAAAAAGGAAAATGACCCGGCTTTGAAGACAACGGGGTGGGAGGAGGCAGTGAAGACAAAATAAAAAAGTCAGGGATTGTCAATTCTAGTCAGGCAATTGTCAGGAAGTGGTTATTGATTGTCAGATGTAGCCATTTATAGTTTTCCTACTATACCTGACAATCCTTGACAATCTCCTAACCACCCATGACAATAAATAACAACTTCCTGACTACTCCTGACAACAAATGACATCCATAACCATTCCTGAAACACCTAACCATATTAATTTTTATGCAAAAAATTGCCATGCTCGGTTCCGGTTTCATCGGACGTTTTTATGCGGAATCAATTCATGGCCAACGTGGCCGCGACCGTGTTGTTGCCATTTATGCGAGGCGTGAAGAAAGCGCGAAGAAATTTGCCGATGATTACGGCTGTGATTTCTGGTCGATCAGTATGGAAGAAATTATTTCCAGTCCGAGTGTTAATATGGTATGTATTGCCCTGCCCAATAATCTTCATGAGGAAGCGGTGATGCTTTGTGCAAAACATAAAAAAGCGGTTGTTTCTACAAAACCTTTGGGAAGAAATGCCGAGGAAGCACTGCGGATGATGCAGGCGGTGGAAGAAGCCGGAATTTTTGCCGGTTATCTGGAAGATCTTTGCTATAGTCCCAAGTTTTTAAAAGCACTGGAAAGTGTCAAAACAGGAGCTCTAGGCCGGATTATCTGGGCGAAATCCAGAGAAGCGCATCCCGGTCCGCATAGTGAGTGGTTTTGGGATATTGAACAGGCTGGTGGCGGATGTATCCTGGATCTGGGTTGTCATTGTATCGAAATTTCAAGAAATTTTATTGGCAAAGATATTCGTCCGGTCGAAGTCATGTGCTGGGCAGATACGCAGGTGAAACCGATTGATGCGGAAGATCATGCGATTGCTTTGGTTAAATATGAAAATGGTGCGATCGGGCAATTCGAAGTAAGCTGGACGTTTCGCGGTGGTATGGATTTGCGTGATGAAGTGATGGGAACAGAAGGAACAATCTGGATCAACAATTTCCTTCGGACCGGATTTGAAATGTATACTTCTGGAAGCGGCGGTGATTATGTAGCTGAAAAGGCAGAAAGTAAAAGCGGCTGGCTTTTTCCCGTTGGTGATGAAGTGAACGATCTGGGTTATAATCATATGTTTACGGATATGTTTAACGCAGCAGAAGAAGGTCGTGACGCTGCGGAAACTTTTTATGATGGTTACGTTGTGAACGCCGTCATTGACGCTGCCTATCGTTCTTCAAAAACAAAGTTGTGGGAGAAAGTAGAACTTCCTGTTTGGCGCGGACAGGAGGGAGTTACCAAGCCATCGAACTATGTAGAATATGATGAGGAACATTATTTAATTAAACAGGAAGTGACACATGACGGACGTAATAAACTGATTTTAAAAAATAAAATAACCGGAAAAATCAGTGAGCAGGATGTGTGAAAAATTGACTCATGTTGTAGGAAAGGCCACTCTATGAATTTATGCAAAATTTGAATTTGTATATTTGAACTAATATCCGGTATATTGAATTTAATTATCCACAATCATCACAAGCGCACAAAATCATGGCAAGTGTTAACAAAGTAATCCTTATCGGAAATTTAGGTAGCGACCCGGAAGTAAGATATCTGGAGAGCGGATCAGCCGTAGCAAAATTCAGCATCGCAACAACCGAAGCCTACACAAACAAAAATGGCGAAAGAGTTGAAAACACAGAATGGCACCGCATTGAGTTATGGGAAGGTCTTGCAAAAGTTGCCGAGAAATATCTAAAAAAAGGTAACTCTGTATATATAGAAGGAAGAATTCGGACAGACAACTGGACAGACAAAGAAGGTGTTCAGAAATCGGGCGTAACCATTCGTGCCAATAGTATGACTTTGCTGGGCGGACCGAATAATGGAGGTGCAGAAAATAGTAACCAGGGAACTCCGAATTACGCACAATCATCCGCTCCAAAACAAAACCAGGCACCAAGATCTTCTGATCCGATACCGCCATCAATGGCAGCCGGAAATGATGATGACGATTTGCCATTCTGATTTTACTAGAATTCTATTCAGAAATCATGTTTATTTCAATGTATGATGAAATTGACAATAATATTTTTGGATAGAATTCTTATATTGCATTTATGAACTTTTCTTACTCTTTGTGAAAGAAACTGCCGACAGTGACGATCCGTTGTCCCGAAAGCGTACTGGGATTTTTTATCCCGTTAAAAGTGCGCTTCCTATAATCACCGGGATGGTCATACCCATTGACCGTTTTGCCGTTTACGAATTAATTCTTGTCTTCCTACTTTTGGCTGTATCGCTCTTTCTTTCCGGAATCAGAGCCTCCTATGCAACAGCCGGCGCGATGGAAAATCCCTGGGAACGAAAAGGAGTTTCCGACGGTCATCTTCCAACCCGAATCCAGCAATTAGCACTTTCTATTATTCAGCGCGGCGTAACCTTACTCGCACTTTTGCTTGCTGCAAGATTTACCTGGCTGCAAGTACAAAATAATGATGAAACCATTTTTCAATGGATTTCATTGGGCGCATTGGCTTTCTGGATTTGGCTGGATGTAATTATCAGATTTCACGCGGCCAGAAATGCCGTTGAATTTATTCCAAAAATCGCCGGGACTACACATTTTGTTATTAAAGTATGTGAGCCGCTAACGAAGCCAATTACCAAATTGGGTTACTTTTTTGGCATCTTGACACCGGAAGGTTCTGAAATTTCTACGGAAAGACTGGAAGCAAAAGCGGAAAGTGAAGAGGAAACGGATCTGTTAAGAGGACTTGCAAATTTCAGGCAAACCAATGCCCGTAAAGCTATGCAGCCACGAATGAACATTACGGCTTTTGATATTGAGCTGAATTTTCATGAGCTGATGGATAAGATCAATAAATCAGGATATTCGCGTGTTCCGGTTTTCAGAGATAATCTGGATAGCGTGGAAGGAATTCTGAACGTAAAAGATTTATTGCCGCATTTACATCATAACGAGCATTTTAACTGGCAAAAATTACTTCGTGTCCCTTACCTGATCCCGGAAAGCAAGCGACTGGATGATTTAATGAAAGATTTCCAAAGTCGCCGGGTGCATATGGCGATTGTCATCAATGAATATGGCGGAACAAGTGGATTGATTACGCTGGAAGATATTATTGAAGAGATTTTCGGTGATATCAATGACGAATATGATGAGGAGGACGAAGTGAATTATACCAAAGTTGATGAAAATACTTACGTTTTTGAAGGTATGGTTTTGATCAATGATTTGTGCAGAATTCTGAATCTTGAATCAGATTATTTTGATGAGGTACGCGGAAACAGTGAATCACTAGCCGGACTTTTACTCGAACTTTTTTCAAGATTACCACGAACGGGAGAAATTGCAACGCACCGGGATATTACTTTTAAAGTTCAGTCAGCTGATAAAAAGAGAATTAAAAAAGTCAGGGTTTTGGTTAGCTAACGAAGACTTATTTGAGTTTTGAAATATTAATAATCCGCGAGGTTCCTTTTGAATTATAAATCTTAATATTGGAAATATTTTCTTTTGGTAATACCAAAATTCGTGAAGATTGGGATAAATATCCGGCTCCATAATTCCATTCATGTCTTCTTTTCTGGCTGTTTTTCAAAGTAATTTCTGCCCAGCTATCATTTGCTAATGGGTTTATTTTTACAAAATCCTTTTCTGGTTTCTGTGATTGGAAGGTTTTAAGAATATCATTATTCTGAGCCGCCAAAATTAATCTGCCTCCGTTATTCAGCGTTAATTCCGCCAAACCTTTGCCGTCGCCTTCAGCCAAAAAACCACTATTTGCTGGCGAAATTGGTACGAAATTTCCTTTCCCGTTTCCTTGAAGAAGTAATCCGTTAAAAGCATCCAGACGTCCGCTGATTGATTCAGGAGCGTAAGAATTTCCAGTCATAAGCAAATCCAGATGACCGTCAGCATTATAATCTCCAACCACAATTCCATAAACTGGCCCAAGTTGTGCAGCGATTGATAATGCTTTTATTTTGAATTTCCCGTTACCGAGATTTTCAATAAAGACACTTCTCATTTCTTCACAGCTAAGTTTCTTCGCATCTTTCAGTTCGTCTTTTGTGAAAATATCTTTCATTTCCGCTTTGGCATAATCGCCGTAATAAACGAAGCGTTTTTTAAGAAAATTCATCTGACTTGTCATCTCATCACGGGGATGGATAGGATATAAGTTCTCGCCGGAATATCTGAACATAACCGGATCCATCGTACCGCTTTTGTCAAAATCTTTAGCAAACATCGTTAGCGGTTTCGTTGCCGAAGGCCGTTCTTCTGAATTCAAACCAACATTTCCTGCCACGTAATCCATGTCTCCGTCTTCATCAAAATCTCCCGCTACAAGACTATTCCACCAGCCATTTGTATTTGTTAAACCGGTTGTAGAAGTTACATTTACCAGCTTTCCATTTGTATTTTTCAAAAAAGTCAACGGCATCCATTCGCCTCCCAGGATTAAATCCATCCAGCCATCATTATCAAAATCTGTCCAAAGCGAGGTGGTAACCATACCGATATTTTTCAGCTCCGGACAAATTTGTGCAGTTATGTCGGTAAACTTTCCGTGATCGTTTCTGAGGATTGAGCTTTTCGGGGAAGTCGGATATTGACCGGGCGTAAGTCTGCCGCCTATAAATAAATCAAGATCACCATCTCTGTCAAAATCAATGGCACTAACCGAAGAACCGCTGGTCGTGTTTATAGGCAACGCGGAGGTATCCAGTTTGAAATTTCCTTTTCCATCATTTAAATAAAGTCGGTCCTGATAATATTTTGAATCAATCGGAAATTCGCTGCTGCCACTTACGATATACAAATCCAGATCCCCGTCAAGGTCTGAATCAAAAAGCAGCGTGCCCATATCTTCCTCAAATTTCTGCTCTTTGGTTAACGGTTTTCCTATGAATTTTCCCAGGCCATTTTGAATGAAAAAACTTCCGGAATGTTTGAAAGCACCACCAACATAGAAATCTTCGAGTCCGTCTTCATTAATATCACCAACCGCAATTCCCGGTCCGTTTTGAGATAGTAAATGTGGCAAAAGTGGCTGGACTTTGAAGTCGATATACAATTCCTCTTTATGTGTATAATGAATTCCTAATGCATCTGAAACTTCCTGAAATATTGGTTTTGGGATAATTGAATTTATTTTCTGAGCATTTGCAGCTTTGTTATATTCAACTTTTAAAACCTGATCAGAGGAAATATTTGTCAGCAACTGCGTTTTCTTATCCGGCCAGATAACCCGGATGGAATCTATTTTTTTACTTTTTCCTAAACCAAAATGCAGCGTATTTTCAACTGTCGACTGATACCCACGATAGGGAGAATGCTCAATAAACTGCTTTTCATTTTTAGTATAAATCGTCACTTTCACCCCAAAGCCGTAAGGATTATCTTTTGTCCCATTTAGTTTGATGCGCAGATAATGATGATCAGGAAGTTTTTCCGAATGGTTTTTATAAACAAAAGCTTCATGATCAATATTATTGATGATCAAATCCAGATCTCCATCATTATCTAAATCAGCATAAGCAGCACCGTTTGAAAAAGAAGGCGTATCAAAACCCCATGATTCTGATTCGTTTTTAAATGTAAGATTGCCGTTATTTTTAAATAAATAATTAGCCACATGCGCCCCTTCAACTTCTTTCAAAGCCTGAACCGTAGGCGCATTATCCAGATTTCCTGACTGGATTTGCTGCTGATACTGAGCCATCCGATAAATCACAAAATCACGGTTTGTAATATCTTTTGGATAGCCATTGGTAACCATTAAATCCCGTTTCCCGTCGTTATCATAATCAGCAAATAATGCGCCCCAACTCCAATCCGTTGCCTGTACGCCTGAAAATCTTCCAACTTCACTAAAAAAAGGATGATTTGTTCCGGGACGATTTCCGTTGTTATGCTGCAAAGTATTACGCATGAATTGTGGCTGATAACCCATTCTTTGCTCAGAAAGAAAACGGTCATAGTTCATTAGCCCAAACATATTTTTGCGGCGGATATTGCCTTCAGGCAACATGTCCAGCGTTACAAAATCTACGAGTCCATCGTTGTCAATATCAGCTGCGTCATTGCCCATCGCGGAGTAGCTTTGGTGCCGGAAATAATCTGTGATTTCATTTTTAAAGCTTCCGTTTTGTTGGTTGATATACAGTAAATCGTTTGACAAATAATCATTGGAAACATACACATCCGGCCAGCCATCTTCATTAACATCCACAATGGAAACACCCAATCCGAAACCTTCCGTAAGAATATTTGCTTCTGCCGATACGTTGGTAAATTTTATCTGACCATTGATTTTTCCATCATTTCGATATAATTTATCGGTACTTAATGCCGAACCGTCCGTACGTTTTGGGCGGATCACATTAGGACCTTTTCGCTCCATGACATTGGTTACCAGAAAAACATCGAGATCACCGTCTTTATCATAATCGAAAAATGCAGCCTGGGTAGTGTTACCGGAATAATCAAGACCGTACTTTTTTGCTTCCTCAAAGAAAGTGTTATTTCCTTTATTAATGTATAGTAAGTTAGGACGAGGTGTAAGATTTGAATTCAAATTTTGAGGCCCGGCTCTACAAACATAAATATCTAAAAAACCATCTGCATTAATATCGACCATCGAAATTCCGCGGGCCCAGCTATCTGCCAATGAGATACCGGATTTCTCAGTAATGTCTTCAAATTTTAAATTTCCTTTGTTAAGATAGAGGCGACTTTCGGACATGTTTCCTCCCATGAAAACATCCTGTAAACCGTCGTTATTGATGTCGCCGACACCAACGCCGCCGCCGTTGTAGAAATATTCGTAAGTGAGGATATTGAGTTTTTCATCCTCTTTCAGTTCATTGGAGAAAGTGATCCCGGTTTCCTTTGAGGGAAGTAATTCAAATAAAGTATCCTGATTCTTTTTTTTGCAGGTAAACAGCGTGATGCTGATTATGGAAAGTAAGATCAGCTTTCGGATCATTTGGATGCGGTACTATCGGCGTTTATTTTAGAGAAAAAGCGAATTTCATATAATTCCTGATTCTTGCCGGGAAGATATGGTTTTTGCAGCTTTTTCAACACAAGCTGATCATTATCCAGTTTCAGAATCTTGTAGCCATTCAAAAAAGTACCAGCCGAATCCAGATAAACAAGTGAATCCGATTTCAGGATTTTGTAGTTATACTTCCTGAATTCTTCTTTCCTGCGCTCAAAAACAACGCCGTCTTTGGTATACTCAAAATGCGACCAATGCTCATCCTGAGAATTGTTGACGTGCGTAAAACCATTTACAAAATTTGAAATAGAATCCGTTTTCCAGGTCCCAAGAATCTGTTTTTCTTTCGACACACATCGCGTCAAAACTGAAATTAAAAGAAAAGCTACAATTACTTTTTTCACGCTATAAAAAAACATTTTAAAAGAGAGAAAGAAGCCAAGGTTTTACACTTGACTTCTTTCCTATCAGGTAATGAGGTTTTTTAGCCCCATTAACAATTAACCCTTAATAATTAACCATTAATAATTGCTATTCTGGATCAAAACCCCATTGCTCAAATCCACTTCACGTTGTGGAAGCGGGAAGTAATAATGTTTTGGTTTTACAAAATTACGACTTGGTTTGTAAGGTCCGCGGGCGATTTTGTAATGCGCCACGATATCAATCAAACCTGCTTTATCCCAACGCATCAAATCCTGATGTCTTTCGTTTTCACCGGCAAGTTCCACACGGCGTTCATGCATGATATCTTTGATGGTTGCGCCTGTGATTGTTTTCAAACCAGCACGTTTTCTCACTACATTTAATTCCGTATCACCACTTTGTCCTGAACGAATTTTTGCTTCTGCCGCTAATAAATAAACATCAGCAGAACGAAGGAAAGGTGCGTTCAGGCTTTGATCCATATCACCGCTTGCTGTAAACTGTGAATATTTCTTAAACGCATAACCAGTCACACGCGTCATATCAGCAGTAAATTCTGTTTCTCCCTGAGAACCTCTTTCAACTTTATCACCCGGACTGAAAATGGAATAAGCCAAACGCGGATCACCTTCTTCAAATTCACTTACAAGATCCTGAATCGGTTCATGAAAACCCCAACCACCAAAAGTCTGTGGTGTATGGTAAAAAGCAGGGGAGTTGTCTGTCGTCCAACCCGTTTCATATTGAAGAGAAAATAAAGTTTCAGTGTTATTTTCTGTCGTCAGTTCAAAATTCTGATTATATCCCGAGGCCAATTGGTAAGCTGCATTTCCGGTAACTTTCGTACTTGCTTCAATTGCTTTCGCCCAGTTTTCCTGGTACACATAAAGTTTTGTAAGGAAACCATAAGCTGATCCTTGTGTCACGCGTCCGGCTTCCGTTGCGCTGTATGATACCGGAAGTAACGATGCAGCTTTCAGGAAATCTGCTTCTGCCTGCGCACGAACTTCTGCCAAAGTAGATTTTGGCTTGTTGAAATTCAAAGCAAGTGCATCCGCTTCCAAAAGAATAGGCACTTCACCGTAAATCAGTGAAAGTCGCCAGTAAACAAAACCTCTCAGGAAATACGCTTCTCCCATGCTGCGGTTACGCAAAGTTTCATCCATCGTCACTTTTGGCGCATTAATCAACACAGCGTTCGCTCTTGAAATAACTTCATATTTCGTAGACCAGGTTGCCAGAATATGTGAGTTGGAAGCGTCGAAAGTGAAATTTTCCAAAGCGGTTTCATCTGAATGATCACCGGCGCGGTTCATGTCGTCCGAGCAGTTGTCAAATGTATATTCGGTGTGGGCAAATCCATCTTCGTTCAATAATGGGGCATAAACCGCGTTTGTAGCAGAAACCACATCATCGCCATTCCGCCAGTATTGCTGGGAGGTTACCTGTCCGTAAGGTGTTGTATCGAGTAAGTCTTTCTGGCAACTCATAAACGTTGCAAGAAAAATATATCCGGCTAGTATCGTTATCTTTTTCATAGGATTAAATTCGGCTGGGATAGATCTGAACGTTTAGATTAGAATGATAAAGTTGCTCCGATAGTCCATGTACGTGCCAACGGATACTGCGCGTAATCCACATTCAGCTGTCCGTTTACATAACCCAACTCTGGATTCAGACCGGAATATTTGGTGAACGTAATAATGTTTTGGCCCGAAACATAAAATCTCGCTTGCGACATTTTCAATTTGCTGATCACCGTTTTTGGAACTGTATACCCCAATGTCATATTTTTCAAACGTAGAAAATCACCTTTTTCTATAAATAAATCAGATGGCCGGTAGTTACGGTTTGCATTGTCAATAGTTACACGAGGAACCGTATTGCTCGTTCCTTCTCCATGCCAGCGATTTTGTTCTTCCGCATATAAGTTGAAAGAATAACTTGCATCAAGACCCTGCATACGGTCAGCATTGTAAATTTTATTTCCTCCAACACCAACAAAAAACAAATTCAGATCAAAGCCTTTGTAATTGGCACCGGCAGAAAAACCATAATTGATTTTTGGCTGAGGACTTCCAATAATCGTTCTATCCGAATCGTCGATTATACCATCTTTATTTAAGTCAAGGAATTTAACATCTCCTGGTTTAATCTGCCCGTCTGTTTTACGTGAATCGTTTGCAATATTTGCATCAGCATCGATCTGACTCTGGTTTTGATAAATTCCGTTTGTTTTATATCCGTAAAAAGTACCGTAAGGCTGTCCTTCATAAGTACGAACAATTTCCTGCTGACCTCTTCCGTACAATTGCGTAGCAAGAAATCCTCCCGGCGTAGCCAGTTTTGTGATTTTGTTTTTGATAAAAGTTGCATTACCACTTACATTAAAAGTAAGGTCGCCAATTGAATGACGGTAAGACGCTTCAATCTCCAAACCTTTGTTTCTTAGCTGACCGATATTTTGATCAGGAATAGTAGCCGTTCCGATTGTTCCAATCGAAGGTGGAGCCAAAAGCATATTTTTGGTATCCTTGATGAAATAATTTGCAGAGAAGTAAAGACTGTTTTTCAATAAACCTGCTTCCAACCCGAAGTTGCTCATTTCAGCAGTTTCCCAGCCGATGTGGGTATTCGCCAGTCGACTTTGTGCAGCTCCCGAGATATAATTCTGAACGCCGCCATTTCCAAATGCATAGCGGTATGATGAATTGATCAAAGCCAGATATTGCAGGGATGCTACGTTTTGGTTACCCAATTGTCCCCAGCCACCAGTCAGCTTGAAATTGCTGAACATCGGCAATGCATCCTTGAAAAACGATTCTTCCGAAATTCGCCATCCCGCAGAAAATGCAGGAAAATAACCCCAGCGATTTCCAGGAGCAAATTTGGACGAACCATCAGCACGGACCGTCGCTGTCAACAAATAACGATCCATGAAAGAATAATTGGCGCGGGCAAAATACGATTGAAGCGCATCATAACTGCGACTTCCATTTCCTCCATCCGACTGGGCAATGGAAACGATTGTTCCGGCATACTGCATATAACGAAGTGAAGGATCTTCACTTGCGAAATCACGTCCGCGCTGGTTTGAATAAATATCGTTGAAAGTCTGAGAAGTATAACCGCCCACAAAATTCAAAGAATGCTGACCAAATTTTTTGTCGTAAGAAAGAAAATATTCCTGCAAAAAAGACCAGTTTTTATCATGATTCAGGGTCAGCTGATTGTAAGAATTTGTTCTGAACTGGTCATTGATTTTGATTTCAAAATTGTAATTGTCGGAAAATGTTGCATCCATGGCCAGGTTTGCACGAAGTTTCAGACCTTCAATAATTTCCAATTCTCCCGTTACATTTCCCAGAAAACGGTTACGGGCTGCGTCCTTATCTTGTGTGTCAACAGTAAAAACCGGGTTGTTTATATCTCCAAAAGCACCAATTCCCTGTGTTGAGCTGTACGAGCCGTCAGCATTTCTAACAGGAAGTCCGGGATGGAAACGAATCGCGCTCCACAGCAAACCGGTTTGTGAAGACTGTGTATCCGGTGCGTTGCTGTGCGTATTGGTAAACTGGAAATTCTGTCCGATTTTGATTCTTGAACCGATTTTATGGTCCGAATTTATACGAAAAGTAAGTCGTTTGTAATTAGACTTTCCAATAATCCCTTTTTCATTATAATATCCTCCCGAGATTGAGAACGAAGAAAACTTTCCGCCACCTCTTAATGAAGCATCATAATTTTGCGTAACGCCTTGTTTCAACAATTCGTCCTGCCAGTTTGTAAGCTGCGTTTGATATTGTGCATCATTCCAAATCGCAGGAACTGGCAAACCGTCATTTGTGTAAGCTTCTCTTTTTAACGAAGCCAAAGTAGGAGCGTCCAGTACGTCAATCGTTTTGATACGATTTGTAACACCGACGTATCCGTTAACGGTTAGGTTAATCGGATTGTCAAATTTACCACGTTTTGTTGTGATTATGATTACACCATTTGCAGCACGTGTACCGTAAATGGCTGAGGCAGAAGCATCTTTTAAAATTTCAATCGATTCAATATCATTTGGGTTGACGTCATTCATGGTTCCTGACGGTACACCATCGATGACAACCAGAGGTGTTGAGTTGTTAACGGTACCAAAACCACGAATCTGAATTGAACCGGCATCACCTGGCGCACCACCATTTCTGACAATGTTAACCCCGGCCGCTCTTCCCTGAAGTGCCTGCTGTGCTCCACCTGATGGCAAATTCTGAAAATCTGCACCTTTAATAGAAGAAACCGCACCGGTAACATCTTTCTTTTCCTGCGTACCGTAACCTACAACCAGAACTTCTTTCAGCGCGCTGACGTCTGGAGCAAGCGAAATATTAACGGTATTGTTGTTATCAGAAACCACTTCCTGGCTCACATAACCGATAAAAGAAAATTTCAATGTTACAGCGGCATCGCCAACAGTTAACTGATATTCACCTTTTTCATTGGTAGAAGTTCCGGTCTGACTGCCAACAACCAAAACGTTCACGCCGGGCAAACCTTCACCTTTTTCATCGACCACTTTTCCGGATACTTTACGTTCAATCAGTTGGTTTGGGAAAATGATTCCTTGTGATTGTATGGCGGTGCCGGAAGCTTTCTTGCGAAGCAAAATCCGGGTATTTCCAACTACTTCATATGATACATTGATCGGCGCAAGAATCTGGTCCAGCACTTTGTTCAACGGACCTTTTAATTCTTTTAACGAAGTATTTTGTATTCCCTGAATGCTGTTGGTGCTATAAACAAATTTCACATCAGCCTGTTTTTCAATCAGATTCAGGATCTTTTTGATTTCAAGAGATTCCACTTTTAGCGAAATTTCCTTGTTTAAAAGTTCCTGTCCACGCAGCGTGTGCGCTGTGGAAATGCCACAGCATAAAATGAAGATCAATAGTTGTTTAATAGTAGCATTGGCTACTCTGTAAAAAACACGTTCACGAGGTATTTTTCTATTCATAGGTTAATTGATTTTCTGGGCTATTGATATTCAAAATGTAAATTTTCTAATGTTGGATTGATTGTCAGTTATTTCGAGCAACCTTCTCCACGGACAAAAAGCGATGTTCCTCTTCTTTCGTAAGTCGCATTAAGCGATTTACAGATCAGGTCAAGCTGATCAAACAACGAAAGATCCGTCAGATCTCCGGTAAACTTGCAGGCTTCAACGGCATCATTTTCAATGACGATATCGATTCCGTAAGCTTTTTCAAGCAGTGAGAAAGCTTCCTTAACCGGCGTTTCCAAAAACGTAAAACCATAGGCGACTTTTATTTCAGCGCGGTTTATTACCGGATTTTCAACAATAGCCAGTTCCATTTTTTTAGATTTTTTATCAAAAGTGATTTTCTGATTTCTGGTCAGGATTACTCCGTTGCTATTGGAAGAAGATTTTTCGGCTACTTCGTACACGGAAACGCGGCCTGTTGCTACCAAAACTTCAATGGAACGCGCATCATCATAAGATTTAATCGTAAAACTGGTTCCTAAAACCTGTGTTGCAAGATTTTCAGTAGATACGACAAAAGGCTTCGCAGGGTTTCTTTTCACCTGAAAAAAAGCTTCACCGTGCAGATAAACCAGTCTGCGTTCGGCACCAAAATGTTCAGGGAAACTGATACTGCTTTTCTCTTTTAAAATGACAACGCTGCCATCTTCCAGATAAACCCTTTGTGGTTTTTTTGAAGTGTTTTTTATTTCAACGACGCCCTGATTTCCCAATGTTTCAAGTTTCAAAACATCTGCATATTCCGATTTTTTCAAAAAGATCCAGCTTCCCAGAATAATCAGGACCGATGCAGCAATTCCTTTTATCCACGGCAAAAAACGAATGTAAACTGGTTCCCGAATCGTTTCGGAATATAATTTTTGCTTAATCCTTTTTCCGATTTTTTCTTTTTCGGCTTCAAAAACCGGCGATTCGTTGAAGGGATTATTTTCCAGATATTCGCTTATAAACTTCTCCTCATCCGGTGATTGTTCACCGGACAGGTATTTTTGTAATACTATATCAAAATCGAATTGATTCATTTTTCTATTCTGGTGTCTTGTTTCAATTTTGTGTGTGATAGATCCAGAGATGATCTTTTAAAACTTTTAGCGATTTGGTAATATGGTATTCAACCGCTTTTTCTGACAAATTCAATTCTTTCGCGATTTCCTTTACAGATTGATTTTCAAACCGGCTTAGCTGGAAAATTCTGCTCGTTTTTTCCGGAAGCTTTTTCAGAGCGTTGTCAAGCGCCTGTGAAAGGTCTGTGAATTCAGCAGGATTTTCGGTTAAAGCATTTTCATGCATCTTTTGTAAAATGACGTATTCCTTATACTTCCGCCAGGTTATTTTTGATTTGATGAAATTGGTGATCAAATTTTTCATCGAAATAATCAGGTACGAATTCAAATGCCTGATATTACTTTGTTCCCGACGATTCCAGAGGCTTTCAAATAAATCATGAACAAGCTCTTCCGCTTCTTCCTTGGTGCCGATCTGATGATAAGCGATACAAAATAACTTGTACCAATACCGGTCATAAATCTCCCCAAAGGCAATTTTGTTGCCTTCACTGAGTTTCATAACCAGCTGTTCATCAGTTAAAATTGGGCTCATCAAGTTTCCGTTTACAGGAATACAAAGGTAAGGTCAAACAAAGGTCAAAAACCCCTAACGAGTTTTACCATTTTTTTAAATTATTTTTTGAAGTCGGGGAAAGTTTCTGAATTTATT
Organism: Dyadobacter subterraneus; assembly: GCF_015221875.1. Taxonomy (NCBI): domain Bacteria; kingdom Pseudomonadati; phylum Bacteroidota; class Cytophagia; order Cytophagales; family Spirosomataceae; genus Dyadobacter; species Dyadobacter subterraneus. The sequence continues at coordinate 29,928 of NZ_JACYGY010000002.1, read as the reverse complement.
AATAGAAGTATTAATCTTGATACAAAAAAAGACCTCCCGAATCATTGGAAGGTCTAGTTGAATTTTCTGTAATCAAGCTGACAGCCGATCGCCGAAAGCCGAAGTATTTTTTACGCTGTTTTCGGTTTTACCATTTTGCTTTTAAGAAACTGAAATATCATCGGAAGCACTGAAAAACCGATGATGGCGAAAATAACCAACTCGAAATTTTTCTTAACAAACTCCTGATTCCCAAAGAAAAATCCTAATAAAGTAAGTGCCGGCACCCATAAAAGAGCTCCAAGTATGCAATAGACTATGTATTTTGAATAATTCATACTTCCTGCACCTGCTACAAACGGTGCAACTGTACGCACGATTGGAATAAAGCGAGCCATAATCACGGTGCTGCCACCATGTTTTGCATAGTATGCTTCTGTTTTTTCAAGATATTCTCTTTTCAGGAACAGAATCCGTTCCCGCTTTTTAATTTCTCCGCCAAACTTTTTCCCCATGAAATAATTCACGTTGTCTCCGAGAAGAGCAGCAATAATCAGGACTAAAATGATAAGCCAAACATTAAGTCCAGTTCCTTCATTAGCAGCAATTGCACCTGCCGCGAAAAGCAATGAATCGCCAGGTAGCAGCGGCATGATCACCAAACCGGTTTCTGTAAAGACGATCAGGAAAAGAATTACATAGGTAAGTGTACCATACTGCTGTACGATATCAAACAAATGCTTATCCAGGTGAAGGAAGAAGTCAATAAACTGCTTTAATAATTCCATGGCTTTAAAGTTTGAGCAATTATGTTATGAGATGAAAGATGAGTTAAAACAGTTATTTCGAATCAATTTTCCATTCCTTTTTTGTTTTTGCATTCAGGAAATGGTTAAAAGTATCGCCGCGTAATCCCAAACGAATCGTTTCTAATGGAATAAGCTCGCTTGGTGCGATATTTCCAAGATTTACGTTTGCGCCTAAAAGCTTGACAAACCAAACCTGCTGTGATTTCTGGGGTGCTTCCCAAAGCATTTTTTCAAAAGGAACCTGGGTTAATATTTCCTCTACCAAACCCTGACGAACTTCTCCGCTGGCTCTGAAAAGTCCAACATTTCCGGATTCTCTTGCTTCTCCGATTACTTTCCAGGCACCAGCTTCCAATTCAGAATTGATCAGCTGTATCCATTTATAAGGAGGAATTATTTTGTTTTCATCTTTTGATCCAACTTCCGACAGAACAGTCACTTGCTGAGCAAGTTTACGGATATATTCACATTTTACATCCTGCGCCATTTCCACAGATCCGTCGGAAACTTCGGCATATTTCAGATCATATTTATCCAGAAGTTTGCGGTAATCGTCAAACTGATTTCTTACTACAAAGGCTTCAAATAAGGTTCCGCCGAAATAAACTGGGATACCGGCATTTTTATATACCGCCAGTTTTTCATTCAGATTTGATGTAACATAGGAAGTGGCCCATCCCAGCTTTACGATATCTATAAATCCGGAGGCGCTGGAAATCATATCTTCGGTTTCCCTGATACTAAGCCCTTTATCCATAACCATCGTAATTCCCTTTTCACGAGGCTTTTCAGAACGGGAAGGAATTTGTGATAACGTAAAATTCATATTTGGATACTCTTTTAAGTCTTCGAAAAACTCGGGCAAAGGTAGCAATTACCTTTGATACGTAGCAATAAAATCCATAGTATTGACATGCTTCTCTGCGTAAATCTGTGTTAATTACTATTTTCCAATTATATACCGCTGTATATTTACTTTTCTTAATGATTAAATAAAATGAATGAATCTTTGAAGCCTGATCAGATCGACGACAAATTACGTCTGAAATATATGCAGACTTTTATCGGTAAACGGATGGAAGAAAGTCATTCGCCGGTAGGAAGGTGGCTAAACGGAACGCTGCTGGATATTCAGGAAGGAAGTATGAAAGTAGAGTTTGTGGTCAGAAAAGATATGTCAAATCCGATGGGGATTTTGCATGGAGGCATTGCGGCAACGATTCTGGATGAAGTTGTCGGGACGATGGTATATGCTTTGGGAAGAGAATTTGCTTTTGTTTCTGTAAATCTGAATTGCGATTTTTTGAATGCTGCAAGAGTTGGAGAAACTATTTTTGCCAGTGGAAATGTAATTCGCGCCGGCAAAAATATTGTGCATGTGGAGGGAAATATTGTGAGTGCGGAAGGGGTGATTATTGCAAAATGTACAAGTAATCTTCTTCAAACAGGACTAAAAATTCCACCGATCTCATAAATATCCCTGGGCTTGTAACTGGAATAATTCAGCATATTTTCCGTCAAGACTTAACAATTCGTCATGGGATCCGAATTCGATCAGTTTTCCCTTTTCAAGAAATAAAATCCTGTCCGCCATTCTGACGGTTGAAAACCGGTGGGAGATAAGCACCGCCATTTTTCCATGAATCAATTCACTGAAACGCTGGAAAACCTGATGTTCTGCACGGGCATCAAGGGCGGAAGTTGGTTCATCCAAAACAATCAGCTGCGCATCGCGCATGTAGGCGCGGGCCAACGCGATTTTTTGCCATTGACCGCCGGAAAGTTCGGTTCCTTCTTTAAATCTTTTTCCCAAAACCTGTTCAAAACCATTAGGAAGCTGGGTAATCAATTCATTTGCCATACTCATTTCTGAGGCGATCTGAATGGCTTCCTTATCATCAATATTTTCAATATCACCCACAGCGATATTGTCGGAAACTGTCATTTCGTAGCGGATGTAATCCTGAAAAATAATTCCAATATTAGCCCGTAAATCTGCCAGTTGGTAATCCAGAATATCAACTCCATCAATCAAAATCCGGCCTTCTGTAGGTTTATATAAACAGGCAAGAAGTTTTACCAAAGTCGTTTTTCCTGCACCATTTTCTCCAACCAGAGCCAGTTTTTCGCCTGGATTCAAAGTGAAAGAAAGATTCCTTATTGCCCAGAAATCGTTGTCAGGATATTTGAAACTGACATTTTCAAAAGTTATTCCTTTTTGAATCGGACGAGGAATTAATCTGCCATTTTCATTGGCCAGAATTGTCGGTTCAATTTCAAAAAACTCGAAAAGATCTTTCAGATACAATGCGTTTTCTGCAATTCCTGAAAAACGGCTCATGATACTTTGAAGCATTCCGTGCATTCTTTGGAAAGAACCGGAAAGAAAAGTCATAGTCCCGATGGTAATTATTCCGCTTAGGGTTTGTATCAACACAAAAAAGTAAGCGGCATAATAAGCGAGTGTTCCAATGGCTGATAAACCATATCCCCAACTTGCCCGACTGATCGAAATTTTACGATTCGCCAGATAATATTCTTCCGATAATTCTTTAAAACGTTTTGCCAGATAATTTTCCAGACCAAAAACCTTGACTTCCTTCGCCGTTTCGGCACTCGATCCGAGATATCGCAAATAATCAAGTTCCCGTCTTTCGGGTGTCCAGCTGCGGGTTAACGAATAGGTTTTTTCATTAAAATGTGTTTCTCCCAAAAAGGAAGGGATCACGGCGATAATGAGAATTAATATCAGCCACGGATTGAAAATGATCAAACCGGCTCCCAAAGAAAGTAATGTCAATATATCCTGAATCTGCGCCAGCGTTTGGGAAAGCAGTACCGTTCTTCCGGAAGTTTGCCGGCGGGCACGTTCCAGTTTATCATAAAAAATAGGATTTTCAAATTGGTACAAATCCAGTTTTGCGGCGTGATGAACGAGATCAACAGAGGTTTTATTTGCAACAAGATCGCCGAGTAAACTATCAAATAAATTTATACAGCGGTTTAGCAGATCTGAAATTATAGTCAGTCCAAGTTCTGCGCCTACAAGCAGCCACAGATCGTTATGCGAATCAGCACGGTTTCCGATTAGCCTGACCACTTCATCAATGATTTCCTTACCAATGTAAAGCATCAATAAAGGAAGCGCAGATTTGATCAGCCGGAAAAAAATATTTCCTAATGTCAGTAATTTGTTTGTTTCCCAGACGAGACGGAAAAATCTTGGAAGATTTTGTAGTGCGGAAAATCGCTTTTTAAAAGATAGGGACGAAGAGGCGGTTGATTTAAAAGATTGACTTGCAGGGATTTTCTTCAATATATATTATTAAGTTGGTGATGATGAAATAATCATTTTATATCGAAAAAAGTTCGCTGATTTTTAGCTTCTCTTTTGAAAAAGCAAACAGCGGGTCTGCTTAATTTATTACATTTTAAACGCTGAAACCTTACCTTTGAATTATGGAAAAAATATTCAGCGATTTGCCGGAAAGCCGTCAGCAGCAACTTATGGCATTTGACCGTTTGTTAACAATTATGGATGAGTTGCGGGAACAATGTCCCTGGGACCGCAAACAAACTTTGGAAAGTTTGCGACATCTGACAATCGAGGAAACGTATGAATTATCAGACGCCATTCTTGAAAATGATTTGCCTGAAATAAAAAAGGAGTTGGGTGATGTGCTTTTGCATATTGTTTTTTATGCCAAAATCGCTTCTGAAAATAATCCTGAAACGTCGATAAAGTTTGATATTGCTGATGTTTTGACCGGAATTTGTGAAAAGCTGATTTCCCGTCATCCGCATATCTACGGTGATGCAAAAGCGGATACCGAAGAACAGGTGAAGCAGAACTGGGAAAAACTGAAATTAAAAGAAGGAAATAAATCCGTTCTTTCCGGAGTTCCTGCGTCTTTACCAGCCTTGGTAAAAGCAATGAGAATTCAGGAAAAAGCACGCGGAGCAGGTTTTGACTGGGACGAAAAACAGCAGGTTTGGGCGAAGGTTGAAGAAGAATTACAGGAATTTAAGGAAAACTTCAATATTGAATCGGGCGAAGCAATTGACCAAAAAGAAGCAGAAGGAGAATTTGGCGATTTACTATTCTCACTGGTTAATTATTCCAGATTTGTTGATATTAATCCTGAAACTGCTTTGGAAAGAACCAATAAAAAATTCATCCGCCGTTTTCAGTACATGGAAGAAGCTTCCAAAGCGGATGGGAAAATGCTGACAGAAATGACTTTGACGGAAATGGACGAATATTGGAATCAGGCGAAAGCGCTGAAAGTTTAGGAGAAAATGCCTTACATATCATTCTCTCTCAACATTCTGATAAAATCATCTTCGTAAGCTTTTACTGCTTTCAATAATTCTTCCAGTTCTTTTTTCTCTGGTGTGCCCGGTTTTGCTCCGAAAATTTCATCAATTCTTTCGGAAGCTTTTTCGTAATCGCTTTCGTTTTTCAGTACCATCTTTTTGCTGCTTTTATCTGTTTTGATACAAAAATAACAATAAAAAGCCGACTCAAATGAATCGGCTCTTTTATTGTTAAATTCAACCTGATGTTCTAATATCCGTTATTTTGTGTCAAAGTAGGTTTTCCTCCCACCTGGCTGTTCAATATTTCCTGAATCGGAATAGGGAAATATTCATGTTTTCCTTTTACAAACTGAGCACCTTTCAGATAAGCACGTTTTGTGCCTTCAACAGCGTAATATGCGTTCATCGTTTCCGCAGCAATACCCCAGCGTACAAGATCGTAACGTCTGTTGCCTTCCATTCCCAATTCAAGACGTTCTTCAAAACGCACAGCTTTACGCGCATATGCCTGATCTGGCCATGGTGATGTATATTCTTTAATCACATAATTAGCAGCAGGTGTTCCGTCAGCATTTTTTACAAAACCTTCTGGTCTGGCAGCTCTCGCACGGATCTGGTTTACATATGCCCTTGCTTTGTCAAGGCTTCCGATTTCTGTTTCAATTTCAGCAAGCCAGAGCAAAACTTGTGCATAACGAATCATACGGAAGTTGTTGGCATTTAAGCGGTTATTTGAAGCAAAAGACGGATCTGATTTGTGAGAAACATGTTTCTTTGGAGAATATGGTCCTCCGTAAGTCTGGTCTCTGATGTAAGCTTTTCCAGGATGAACGCCCCAGTCAAGATATGGAATACCACGGCGACCAACTGTCCAGTCCAAACGAGGATCAAGCGGACCAGCATAAGGTGTAAACGGAGCAGTTGATTCAATTCCCTGGTCATTTGGAATATCGGAATCATCATAAGTATCAAGCAATGGCAACCCGTTTGCATCTGTTTTAAATGCATTAACAAGATTGTTAGAAGGCTGGAAAAATCCGCAGCAGGTAGTAAATGCACCACCGCCATATGGATAATTTAAAGTCGATCCGATATTTCCGTTTTCCCCACCAGCTGCACCGTCATTCACAGAATATTCTACTTCGAAAATTGATTCGGCATTGTTATTGGTACTAGCCTGGAAATTGTCGTGGTATTTAGCCATCAGACTATATTTTCCACTTGCTACAATTGCTTCAAGAATCGTTTTTGCCTCAGCATATTTTTTCTGGAACAAATATACTTTTGACAATAAAGCACCAGCTGCCCATTTTGTAGGACGACCAGGTTGTGATTGTGAGGTTGGCAAAACATCATATGCCGCTTTCAAATCCTCTTCGATTTTTGGATAAATATCAGTGCTGTTCGGTAATTTAGTACTTTCCAGATTGTTTGGATCGTACGTTTTGTCGTCGATGTAAGGCACCATGTTGTACATTTTCTTTAATTCAAAATGGTAGTTTCCACGAAGGAAACGAGCTTCTGCTGTTACCTGAGCGCGTTCTGCATCGGTAAAATCAGTTGCTTTTGCCAGGTTTTGAAGTACGTCATTTGAGCGGGCGATGCCGTCATACATACCTCTCCATTTTCCACGGAAATAAATGTTGTCAGAAGCAATGTTTCCGGTTTCAATTAAAGAAATCGGTGGCTGGTCACCTGCGTTGGTACCTTTGTGGGCGTCATCAGAAGCAACACTTCCGTAAACCCAGTTATCAGCACCAACGTTGTAGGAACGGTAAGCACCTTCGGCCGTTGCCCAACCGTCCAGAAGTGCATAAGCACCAACGAGTAGGGCATTCACACCGACTTTGTTTTGTAAGGTTGTTGAGCTAAGGGCCGCTTTTGGGTTGACGTCCAGAAACTTATCTGAGCAGGAACTTAGAATTCCCAGAATAACAGCCGAGAATAGTATGGCAATTTTTTTCATCTCTTTATAAAATTAAAGTTTTGCTAAGGTCAGGTGATTAAAAACTTACGTTTAGTCCAACGATATACTGTTTTGAAGCCGGATACGATCCGCCGTCAACACCAATCTGTCTGTCGTTACCGGCACCGTAGTTACGTAAATTGATTTCCGGATCCATTCCTGAATACTTCGTAATGGTGATCAGGTTTTGGCCCTGAACATAAATGCGGCAAGGTCCGAGTCCAAGTTTTGAAGCAATACTTTTTGGTAAAGAATAAGTCAGCTGAATATTTTTGAAACGGAAATAAGAACCTTTTTCCAAATAATAGTCAGAAGGAAGAATACTAACCTGATCGCTCGAATTCAGCTGAGGAAGGATCGCGTCAGTTTTGCCAGGTCTCCATGATTCGTTCAGCATGCGTGTACTTTTGTTACCGAAGAAAGTAGGGAAATCAGTCCAGTATTTTACGTAGTTGAAGATCTCATTACCCTGCACACCGGCTCCGAATAAAGCTAGTCCGAAGTTTTTATAATTCACATTGACATTAAGACCATAAGTGAATTTCGGGTGAGGATTACCAATGATGCTCAAATCTTTTGTATCAATTACGCCATCACCGTTAACATCAACAAATTTGAAACGACCAGCTCTGTTTTCATTTGCGCCAAGATTGTTTTTTGGCGCTTCTTTTGCTTCTGCATCAGTCTGGAAAATACCGTCATGTTTGTAACCGAAGAAGGATGATATCGGGTGATTTTGCTGTGTCACAACAAAGTTCTGGATACGCTCATCGTTGATACCAAAATACTGGGTATTAGGATCACCATTGGTTTTTGTTACCATGTTACGGTAAGTACTTACATTAGCTCCAACGGTATAAGTCAGGTCACCACCAAGCGTTGCGCCATTGTAGTTCAAACCAAGATCAACACCTCGGTTTCTCATAGAACCGATATTTTGGAAAGGTGCAGCAGCCACACCAGCAGTCAAAGGAGGTGATACCGGGAACAACATATCCGATGTTGTGCGTGTATACCAGTCTAACGCCAGGTCAAATTTCCCTTTGAAGAAAGCCGCGTCCAAACCTAAGTTGGTAGAAGTTGTGGTTTCCCATTTTGCTTTCACGTTACCAAACTGGATCAATTCATATCCCGGGATTGCAGAAGTTTTTGCTCCGTTTAAGTCATAGAAAGATAGCGCAGGGTTTGTGGCATATTGCGTAAACGAGTTGTAATTACCAATTTCCTGGTTACCAGTTTGTCCCCAGCCAACGCGAAGTTTGGCATATGACAACCATGACGCAGTTGATTTAGCGAAATTTTCCTCAGACAATACCCATCCACCACTTACAGCAGGGAAATAGGCAACTCGGTTAGCAGCGGCAAATCTTGAAGAACGGTCACGACGGATGGTTGCATCAAATAAATACCGGCTTTTCAAACCATAACTTGCACGTGCAAATTCAGAAGCCAGTCGCCAGTTTGCCGCACCACCGTTGTTGGTTTGAACACCAGTACCAGCGCTCAGATAACGGTTATCCAATGCATCAACCAGGAAGTTAGTACGTGTCGCATCAAAGTTTTCGTAGTAATTTTTGATAGACTCAGTACCGGCAATGATGTTGAATTTGTGAATGTTGTTCAGTACAATGTTGTAAGTCAATGTGTTGTACCAGGTCCAAGTCCATTCGTAGTTATTGGTAGTCGTCAAACTTTGAGTACTTCTTGCTTCCGCAGATTCAATATCTCTCGGCGTGTAGTTACGATAATTGTACAAGTTGTAGTCAATACCAAAGCTTGATTTTGCAGTAAGATTTTTAAGGATATCAACCTCTGCATAGGCATTACCAAACAAGCGAACTTCGTTTTGGTTATTATCTTTATTTCTAACCAAAAGAGAAACCGGGTTAACCGAGTTATCAATGTCTGTACCACGTGTTCCTGCAAAATTTCCGGCAACATCATAAACAGGAACAATCGGCGGAACGCGATAAGCAAAGGTGGTCGGGTTACTTTCGTTGCTATTTCCGTTTGGCTGCCCAACTCTTTGTGCATAACCAACCTGGAAATTCTGACCTACACGAATACGTTTTGTCACATTAAATTCAGTATTTGAACGTAAAGTATAACGTTTGAAACTTGTGTTGATCATGATACCCTGTTGATTGAAGTAATTCAAAGACATCGCATAACGGCCGCTTTCTGTTCCGCCAGAAACTCCAATCTGGTGATTTTGGATTGGTGCTGGCTGATAAATTTCTTTAAGCCAGTTTGTTCCTTCTTTATTGGCCTTTGTAATCAGCCATTTTGTTTTATTGAAATCAGCAGAGTTTACATCCGTGCTGTAATTGATATAAGTGCCATCCGGGTTTTTGGCAACTTTTGGATCACCTTCATAAGTTCCGGAAGGAAAAATGTAATCCGGGATTTGAGGTGTAGCTCCTTTACCAAACTGTGCATGCGTAGGATAGGTCAAGGATGTTCCGGCAGGAAATGCACCATCAACCATTTTTGCCTGGTTAATTGTGTTCGTTCTGGCTTCCCAGGTCAAATCAGCATATTGCTGCGTGTTCAGCATGCTCAGAAGTTTACCTGGACGTTGCGTGCCATAGTAAGTGTCATAAGTAAAAACCGGTTTTCCAACTTTTCCTCTTTTTGTTGTAATAATCACAACACCATTACCCGCACGGGATCCATAAATGGAAGCAGCAGATGCATCTTTCAAAATCTGCATGGATTCTATATCGTTAAGGTTCAGTGTGTTTAAAGTATTGGAAACACCGTTTGCCCCAACACCTTTCGTAGGAACGCCATCAACAACATATAGGGGTGAGTTGTCATTGATGGTTCCAAATCCACGAATACGTACAGAAACACCACCTCCAGGGCTGTTTTCATTACCAATTACCACACCCGGTACTTTTCCTTGAAGCGCCTGTCCAAGGTTGGTAGATGGTGTGCTTAATAATTGTTTGGCATCCAAAGTGGCTACCGCTCCGGTAATTTCCTTTTTGGATTGTGAACCATAACCGGTTACAACTACTTCACTCAGGTTTTTAATGTCATCAACCAGACTGACATCGATAACAGATTTGGTACCGACAACAATTTCCTGTTTGCCAAAACCTATGGAAGAATATACAAGTGTAGCACCAGTGCCTTTAAGGTCAATCGCATATTTCCCGTCCGCATCTGTTACGGTACCCGTAGTGGTACCTTTTACGGTGACATTTACACCAGGTAAACCAATATTATCAGTGGAGGAGACAACTTTACCTGTAACGCGTTTGTCCTGGGCTTGGGCAATACTACTGCTAAATATTGCCAGAAGCAATAAGGTAACAGCAAGAAATAAGAATCGTAAATTTTGTTTCATACGTGGGGATTTTGTTAGATGTTAAAAAAGTATTACTTATTGTCAAGATAATATTAAAAGTACTGATTCTTTATAACAAGTTGCTATATATAAGGTATTATTTTTATAATTAATATTAATATATAAATGGTTACTTATATACGTTTCATTGTAAATATTCAATCCGCAAACGTTTGCGAACGGTACTAATTCTAGCTTTCACACAATTTGGAATATGTTAAATCATATGAATAATCAGATGAGATTTTGCAACTCAACGACTATTTTTGTGGTTATCTATGGAGAGCATTACACGGATATAAATCAACAGGATCATTTTGAAAGATTTGAATGGAATTGAACTCGCAGAGCAGGACCTGATAGAAGTACAGGGCGCACGTGAGCATAATTTGAAAAATATTGATGTCAATATTCCACGGAATAAACTGGTCGTGGTGACTGGAATCAGCGGCAGTGGTAAATCTTCCCTGGCTTTTGATACGATTTATGCGGAAGGTCAAAGGCGTTATATGGAAAGTTTTTCAGCTTACGCCCGTGGATTTATCGGAGAAATGGAGCGGCCGGATGTGGATAAAATCAGTGGATTGTCGCCGGTTATCAGTATTGAACAAAAAACAACTTCGCGAAATCCGCGTTCAACCGTTGGAACAGTTACAGAAATTTATGACTTCCTGAGGTTACTATACGCAAGAGCAGGCGAAGCTTATTCTTATGTTACAGGCAGAAAAATGGTGAAGCAATCGCAGGATCAGATTGTGAACCAGCTAATGACACAGTTTTTAGGACAAAAAACAATTCTCTTAGCGCCTGCCGTAAAAGGAAGAAAAGGACATTACCGTGAGCTTTTTGTTCAGATTGCACGCTTAGGTTATACCAAAGTGCGTGTCGATGGAGAAGTGCAGGATATTGTTCCAAAAATGCAGCTGGATCGTTACAAGGTTCATGATATTGAAATTGTGGTGGACCGGGTTGTTCCAAAAACTGAAAAGGAAGATCCGCAGTCGAGATTCCGGTTGAGCCAATCGGTGGCAACAGCAATCAAGCAGGGAAAAGGTGCTTTGATGGTTTTGGATGAAAAGGGAGAAACCTACTATTTCTCTCAAAACCTGATGGATCCGGAATCGGGGATCAGTTATGATGATCCTTCTCCCAACAACTTTTCGTTCAACTCGCCTTATGGCTGGTGCCCTACTTGCCAGGGATTAGGTTTGGTTGAAGAAATTACGGAAGATTCCATCATGCCGGATCGTTCTCTATCCATTAGTAAGGGTGGAATTGCACCGATGGGAGAATATCGGGAAGCCTGGATTTTCAAACAACTGGAAGTTTTGCTGAAACCTTTCAAAGTAAATCTTACCACACCACTCGAAAAATTTCCGGAAGAGGCAATAAAAGTTGTGCTTTATGGAAGTGAGGAGCCTGTGGCGGTTCCTTCAAAAAAATATCCGGGAACAGAATGGGATACCAAATTTGATGGAATTATCAATTTCCTGAAACGTCAGCAGGAAACCGGAAATGATAAAATCCAGGATTGGCTTAAAGATTTCATGACCATCAATACTTGTCCGGAATGTAATGGCAAGCGTTTGAGAAAAGAATCTTTGCATTTCAAGGTAGACGGAAAAGATATTGCTGATTTGTCAAATCGTGATGTACGTGATTTGTCAAACTGGCTGGAAGGTCTTGAAGATCGGCTTGAAGAAAGACAAAAAATCATTGGTCACGAGGTTTTAAAAGAAATTCGGAAACGGGTTGGTTTCTTATTGGACGTTGGCCTTGATTATCTGACTTTGAACCGTGCCCTTCGTACCCTTTCGGGTGGAGAAGCGCAGCGTATCCGATTGGCAACACAAATTGGAACACAGCTTACCGGAGTTTTATATATTATGGATGAGCCGAGTATCGGACTTCATCAACGGGATAATGTCAGACTTATCAATTCTTTGAAAAGTCTGCGTGATCTTGGCAATACGGTATTGGTAGTTGAGCATGATAAAGATATGATGCTTGCTTCCGATTATATTGTTGATATTGGTCCGGGTGCAGGCCGTCATGGTGGAAATGTAGTAGGTGCCGGAACGCCTGAGGAATTTCTGAAAAACGGTTCTTCAACCGCTGATTATTTGAGCGGAAGACAAAAAATTGAAATTCCCAAAGTTCGTCGGAAAGGAAATGGAAATTATCTTTCATTAAGAGGATGTACAGGCCATAACCTTAAAAATGTGACAATGGCATTTCCTTTGGGAACGATGATTTCTGTTACGGGAGTTAGTGGAAGTGGAAAATCATCTTTGATTCACGAAACACTCTTTCCGTTATTGAACCATCATTTTTATAAGTCAAGAAGAGAACCGCTTGCTTATAAATCGATTGAAGGTTTGGAAAATATTGATAAAGTTATTGAAGTTGATCAGTCGCCAATCGGACGAACTCCACGTTCAAATCCGGCTACTTACACCAATCTTTTCACAGATATCCGTACACTTTTTGCAGAATTGCCGGAAGCTAAAATCCGGGGTTACAAACCTGGCCGTTTTTCTTTCAACGTAAAAGGCGGAAGATGTGAGGATTGTGAAGGTGCAGGAATGAAGCGTATTGAAATGGATTTTCTTCCGGATGTGCATGTGAACTGTGAAACCTGCAAAGGAAAACGTTTCAATCGTGAAACTTTGGAAGTTCGATTTAAAGGAAAATCTGTTGCGGATATTCTGGATATGACGGTTGAAACGGCTCTGGATTTCTTTGAAAATCAGCCCCGGATTTTGAGAAAAGTTCAAACACTTTTTGACGTAGGTTTAGGGTATATAACACTTGGCCAACATGCTACGACACTTTCAGGTGGTGAAGCACAACGTGTGAAATTGTCTGAGGAATTGTCAAAACGTGATACCGGTAAAACGCTGTACATTTTGGATGAGCCGACAACCGGTCTGCATTTTCAGGATATAAAACATCTTCTGGTGGTTCTTGACAAACTTGTTGAAAAAGGAAATACGGTTTTGATTATTGAACATAATCTCGATGTTGTCAAAGTCTCAGATTACGTAATTGATCTTGGTCCGGAAGGTGGGGCGTTAGGAGGAAAAATTATTGCCGAGGGAACGCCTGAAAAAGTTTCGAAAGTCAAAGGAAGTTATACCGGGTTTTTCTTAAAAGAGGAATTGAAAGGATGAGTTTTAGGCGTTAGTTATTAGCGGTTAGAATTTAGCTACTTATCGCGCAGTCAGGTTGAGTATGAATGCTCAGACCTGACTGTTTTTTTTACGTATCAATTTATTATATTTCCACGTACACTTGATATTGTTATGGATACGAAATTAACCTTAAAGCTGGATAAAATTGTTATTGAAAAAGCAAAGGAATATGCTGCTTCCCACAAACGAAGTTTGTCTGCAATTATAGAATCCTATTTACAATCCTTAACGGGAATAGGTGATACAGATAATATTGAAGAAATTGAAATAACCCCTTTTGTAAGAAGTATGTCATCAGGATCAAAATTACCACCTGATTTTGATGACAAAAAGGAATATAGGTCTCACTTGGAAGAAAAATATAAGTGAAAGCTAAATTATTCCTTGATACAAATGTAATAATGGATTTGCTGTCTGAAAGGATCCCATTTTACAATTCGATTGCGAAAATTACTTCACTTGCGGATAAGGGGGAAATAATAATGGTTGCTTCTGCTTTATCGTATACGACAATAAATTATTTATTGACTAAGATTGATCGTGTTGATATAGTTCGTGATAAGCTTCGGAAATTTAAGATTATTTCAGAAGTGGCAATGCTTGACGATGAAATAATTGAGAAAGGATTAAATTCGAATTTCTCCGACTTTGAAGATGCAATTCAATATTTTAATGCCTTGAAAGCAAATTGTAATATTATTGTCACAAGAAACATCAAAGACTTTAAAGAATCACAATTACCAGTCGCCGGATGAATTTTTAGCGAGTATTAAGAAAAAATAATTTTAATCCTCACATCCACTTACTCAAAAACTGATTAAAACTCTCCTTATACTGGTCACTTACCGGAATAGTCACACTTCCAATCTGAATAGAATTTCTCGTAACCGCACCGATTTTATCCAGGTTGACAATAAACGACCGATGTACCCGCATAAATTTTGCCGGCGGTAATTTCTCTTCCAAAGCTTTAAGACTGGTAAGCGAAAGAATCGGTTTCGTATCAGATTTTAGGATGACTTTGACATAATCTTTCAAGCCTTCAACATATAAAATATCGTCGTAGGCAATTCTTACGAGCTGATATTCAACTTTCAAAAATAAATAATCTTCCCTCATTTCTGGTGCTGAGCCATTAGCAGCTCTTTGCACCAGATCAACATATGCTTTTCCCTTGGTAGCGGCTTTCAGGAATTCTTCGTAATTGAAAGGTTTCAGTAAATAATCCAGCGCATCAACACGAAAACCGTCCAGTGCAAATTGATTGAATGCAGTTGTAAAAATAATCCTTGGTCCCTGATTTCCTGATTTTTCAATAATTCTTGCCAGTTCAATTCCAGTAAGATCCGGCATTTGTATGTCCAGAAATATCAGGTCGACGGAAAGTTCATGAATTGCTTCTAATGCTTCTACGGCACTGGAATATTTTCCAGCCAGATTCAGGAATGGGGTTTTATTGATAAATGCACAAACCAAACCCAGTGCAAGAGGCTCATCATCTACGGCGATGCATTGTAATACGTTCATGCAGTTTGCAGTTCCAGA
The DNA here is from genome assembly GCF_015221875.1 of Dyadobacter subterraneus. NCBI lineage: Bacteria > Pseudomonadati > Bacteroidota > Cytophagia > Cytophagales > Spirosomataceae > Dyadobacter > Dyadobacter subterraneus. Next base: position 14,760 of record NZ_JACYGY010000002.1, on the reverse strand, counting down.
TGTACTTCAAATTCTTTTTCGCTGGTATTTTCACTTACATCGAGCTGGTATTTTCCCGGATAAAGTAAGTCGAGCCTTCTTTGTGTATTGGTAAGACCAATTCCATTACTCTCATCCAGCAATGTCCTTTTTTCCGTAAATAAAGTATTACGGACATCAATATAAACTTTTTGACCTTCCTGCCAGATTTTGATATCAATATGACTGGGCTGAACAGCGCTCACCCCATGTTTGAAAGCATTTTCAATAAAAGGTAAAAACAGCATCGGCGCTATGGAAACATCATGAAGCGGAACCGGAGGTTTCAGGCTCACAGTTACTTTATCCGTAAGTCTCAATTGCATAAGCTGAATATAATCCTGAGCAAAAGCAATTTCCTGACTTAATAAAACAGTACCATGCTGGGTTTCATAAAGTACGTAGCGCATCATACGCGAAAGTTTATGCAAAGCCTCCCTGGCTGCTTCTACGTCAATTACGGTGAGTGCGTATATATTGTTTAATGTATTGAAGAAAAAATGCGGATTAATCTGCGCTTTCAGAAACGATAATTCCGAATTTATTTTTTCCTGTTCAAGATTTTGTCTGTATTGTTTGTCGCGTTCTGCATTTTGGACGGCGGCCACGCTGGTACTAATTCCAATAATAATTAATGCCGTAAGCATGGAAAAGTAATCCAGTTTGTCATGCGTTTTTTTATCGCCATTAGCCTCTCGTGCTAATTTAAAGGCACGGTCCATCTGCTCACTATGTTTGATATAAATTTTGACCTGTTCCATAGTTGTAGCCAATATAAGCACGGACGCAATATTGAATAATATAAAACGCCAATACCGGTTTTTAGCCAAAAATTTTGGAAACCAGAAGTATACATTCAGATAAAATATAACGATCAGGAGAGAGAATAAAACGGCCTGCTTGATCCAGAAGGAAATTGGAAACTGAATTTGCCAGCTAAGCGGCTGCCACATTAGAAACAAAGCCAGAAAACTCCAGCCCAGGAGATGTAAAAAGAACGGGGGATATTTTTTAACTGTGGGAGTATCCATGCAAATATTTTTATTCAGCGCTGATTAAATCAATCGATCACGATACAATCTTACTGTGAAAATATCAAAGTGCCTAGTCCAATCGATCAAAGTATGTTATAAATCGACCGTTAGGCTAAGAGCGTCTATGAGTGAATTTGGCGAAATCATGAATTGGGAAAATCAAATACTGGAATAATTATTTAATAATATGAAAAACAGCTGTTTGTGGAATCTTTCCTTCAAACCAGCGGTGTTCGCTACCCTCTCATCGTCCAGAAATGCCTTTTGATCGGTATTACCTAGCTTTCCATCTATTGCCTTTTTTTTACAGTTTAATAGATACTTATTTTGAACTTGATTTATACACAATATATTGCCCCAATGACCATGAACATGAAGAAACAATTTACATTATTAGCACTGATCCTGGGACTCACAACTTCTGCATTTGCACAATTTGGTGGCGGAGGAGGTGGTGGCGGAGGCCGTCCTGGTGGCGGAGGCGGCGATTTTCAGCGCGGTGGCGACAGACAAAAAGCTGCTATTCCGGGAACACTTGATGATGCACCAAAAGGAAGTGGAAAAATAAGAGGGATTTTAGTGGATTCACTTACTAAAAATCCGGTTGAATTTGCTGCATTGGCACTTATAGACGATAAAACAAACGCACCCGTTGACGGTACTACGACCGACGAAAAAGGTGTTTTTAGCATGACCAAGGTTGCTTCGGGAAGTTTCAAGATTTTAATTTCTTTTATCGGTTACAAAACAAAAACCATTAAAGGAGTCAAAATTGATAAGAAAACAGATCTTGATCTTGGCTCGATTGTACTTTCGCCGGACATCGTTCAGCTGAATGAGGTTCAGGTTGTAGGTATGGCACAAATGATTGAAGAGAAAGTGGATCGCCTTGTATATAATGCTGAAAAAGATATTACAAGTAAAGGTGGTGACGCAAGTGATGTAATGCGGAAAGTGCCGATGCTTACGGTGGATTTGGACGGAAACGTCTCACTTAGAGGAAACTCGAATGTTCGCGTTTTGATCAACAACAAGCCATCAACGATGGTAGCGACCAGCGTTGCAGATGCGTTGAAACAAATTCCTGCGGATATGATCAAATCGGTTGAGGTAATTACTTCGCCGTCAGCAAAATATGATGCGGAAGGTTCTGGTGGTATTATCAATATCATTACTAAAAAGAGTACGATACAAGGCGGAACGCTGAATCTTGATACGGGTGTTGGGAACCGTGGTTCCAATTTAGGTTTAAGAGGAAATTACCGCACTGGAAAACTTGGTTTCAATTTGGGAGGTTTTGGCCGGTTTAACTATCACCAGCCGGGAAGAACAGATAACTTGCAAACAGGTGATGGCTTCTCAGTTTCACAAATTACGAAATCTAAGAATAACGGTGCTTTTGGTTCTTATAACCTGGGAATGGATTATGAAATTGATAAGAACACGACAATTTCAGCGGGTATTCGCTACGGTTTAAGAAATGCACTTACACCGCAAAATATTTTGACAAATAATACACAGGCCGGTGTTACAAAATCTTCTTATCGTGATGTTGATGTAAAAGATTTATCAGGAACATGGGATATCAATGTTGATTATATCAAAACATTAAGCAAACCACAGCAGGAATTAAGCATCCTTGGTCAGTATAGCCGCAATAACCGGACAAATGATTATGATGCAGATTTGTATTCTTACAGTAATAATGTAATTGGTGAAGTTGTAGGCCAGTCGGGTAATAATAACAAGAGCTCGAACCAGGAAAGTACGATTCAAATCGATTATGCAACTCCGATTAAAGATAACCAGTTGTTAGAAGTCGGTGGAAAAGGAATTTTCCGTCAGGTGATCAGTAATTATAGTTATTTCACAAACAATGTACAAGATTCTGTAAGTAGCCTTAATTATGATCAGAATGTTGGAGCAGGTTATGCATCTTATACTCTGACCACGAAAAGTAAATTTACTGTAAAGGGAGGAGCGCGTTATGAATACACTACAATTGATGCAAAACAGGCAGAAGGTGGAAATCTTAATTTGCCTTCCTATGGAAATCTTGTTCCGAGTTTGAATGTTTCTAAAACTTTTGGAAAAGGACAAACGATTAAGCTGGGCTATAACCGTCGTTTACAGCGTCCGGGTATTCAGTTTCTGAATCCTAACACAAATGCTTCAAACCCGCAAAATATTACAAGAGGAAATCCTAATCTTAAACCTGAATTAACAGATCAGATTGAGTTGGGGACAAGTTTTTTCAAAAATAGTTTGTATTTCAACGTATCGACTTTTGCGCGTTTTACGAATGGTTCGATTGAAAACATTCGTACAACTAATGAAAATGGTGTAATTACTACCACGTACGGTAACATTGGAGAGAAGCAGAACTATGGTGGAAATATCTTTGGTAATATTACACTATTCAAAATATGGTCTGTTGGTGGTGGACTTGATGCCTACTACGTGAATTTGAAAAATAACAGTCCGTTGGCAGCACTTCAATCACATAACAGTGGTTTCGTTGTTAGTGGCCGTTTCCGTACAGGTGTTACCTTGAAAGGTGGCTGGGGAATCCAGGGTGGTGGTTTTGCAAGAGGTAAAGAAGTTCAGCTGCAAGGTTCCGCAGGTGGTTTCAGAATGTATGACCTTGGTATCAAGAAAGATTTCAAAAATAAAAGAGGAAGTTTAGGTTTGGCCATGGAAAACTTCCTGACCAGTGCCTTGAAAATGAAAACGGATCTTTCATCCGCAACATTTGATCAGGTTAGTACTATGTATCGTTACAACCGTGGTTTCCGCCTTAACTTCTCATACCGTTTTGGTAAGATGACTTTTGTGGAAACAAAACCACGCAAAAGGAAATCGGTTAGCAATGATGACCAGAAAAGTGATGGTGGCGGAAATGACGCAGGAGGAGGTGGAGGCCAGCAGGCCGTACCAGCAGTCACACCGGCTATTACGCCAGGGGCAGCAGGTCGTCCGCAAGGAGGTTTTAACCGCCCGCAAGGACAAACTGGTATGGCTCCAAAAACAGCAGCCGACAGTACCTCTCGTAGAATGGGAGCGAAACCTGCTGGTTCAACAGATAGCACGCTTACAATTACACCAACTGCGCCGGCTGGTATGGATTTACTTCCAAAATCAGATGGCAAGTTTGGAACAATGGATAGCACAAATGTGAAGCCAGATAGTACAATGGCAAAACCGGTCATTTCTACTCCTACAACACCGGCAGACAGTACTTCTCAAAAGAGACCGGTAATGGTACTTCCAGCCGGAACGACAGATAGTACGCAGAAAAAACCGGCAGTTATTGTTCCTGCAACGCCGGCAGATAGTACAAAGAAACCCGCAGAAACTGTTCCTCCGATTAAAAACTAGAATCGGCTCTTCATGAAAAAAATCCCCGTTTGCCAGGCGCAAACGGGGATTTTGCTTTTATTGAAAACGATAAATTTTACAAAGTACCGTTTTGTGTCTTAATATCTTTTAAAATTCTGTCAGCTCCGGCTTCAAGTAATTCGTCCGCCAGGGCAGTACCCAATTCTTCCGGGAATGCGCTTGATCCGCTTTCTGAACGGCGGATTAATTCCTGACCATCAAGACTTATAATTCCGCCTGAAATTGTGATTTCATCATGGTTTAAAATCGCCAAAGCAAAAACAGGGATACTGCAACCGCCTTGTAAACGTTTCAAAAATGCTCTTTCAGTCCTTAAACAGATTTCTGTCTGTTCATGATTAAGCAATTTTTTTAAAGTATCTTTTTTCTCCTGCGAGAGAGAAACTGAATTTTCTATGGCCACACTTCCCTGTCCAACGGCAGGTGTAAATTCGTCAAGCAGCAAATGTTCAGCAATTGATCCGTCATATTCCATGCGGTGAACGCCGGCATAAGCCAAAAGCAAAGCATCACATTGTCCTTCTTCAAGCTTACGAAAACGTGTTTGCAAATTGCCACGCATATCAACGATTTTGATATGGGGATAATAATGTTTCAGAACAGCAATTCTTCTGGTGGATGAAGTTCCGACTACAAAAGGTTCTCCGCTGCCAAGGGAAAGAGTTGTATTATGGCTTACCAAAACATCATTGGCATGTTCTCTTTCTGTGAAAGCAATTAATTCAAAATCATCATCCAAATGCGATTGAAGATCTTTTGCACTGTGCACAGCGATATCAATATCACCGCTTCTAAGCTGATCTTCCAGTTCCTGTGTGAAAACGCCTTTGCTTCCTATTTTAGATAAAGAGCGATCCAGTATTTTATCACCTTTTGTCTCTATAATAACGATTTCGGTAGTAACACCTCCTTTTTGGAGCAGATCTTCAACATAATATGCCTGCCAAAGAGCCAATTTACTACCGCGTGTTCCTATTTTAATATGCATGATTCTTTTTTAGCTGTTAGCTTTTGGCTGTTAGCTTATTTATTGTTTAAGACAGATCGTCTAATTTATCGAGACAAATTTAAGCGTTACAATTTATTTTCTAAACCCCAACCGTATCCCCTTCATCCGTAATAATTTTCTCTTCAATATAGGCAACAATCAAAGAGGCAACATCGATCCCGCTGATTTCCTCGATACCTTTTAATCCGGGTGAAGAATTTACTTCCATCACCAACGGTCCGCGTTCTGATTGTAATAAATCAACTCCGGCAATTCTTACACCTAATGCTTTGGCAGCTGCGATAGCGGTACGTTCTTCTTCCGGCGATAATTCCACGGCAAAACCTTCACCGCCACGGTGCAGATTGGAACGGAAATCACCTTCATGTCCCTGACGTTTCATTGCTGCGACCACTTTATTTCCAATCACAAAAGCACGAATGTCTGCACCTTTGGATTCGGCTATAAATTCCTGGATGAGGAAATTGGCACGTAATCCGTAGAAAGCTTCAATCGTGGATTTGGCAGCTTTGGTTGTTTCCGCCAATACTACGCCAACTCCCTGAGTCCCTTCCAGCAATTTGATAACAACCGGAGGGCCGCCTACCATATTGATCAGCTCGGTAACCTGGGCAGGATTTTTGGCAAAAACAGTTTTTGGAATATCTACGCCCGATTTCGCAAGTACCTGCATACTGCGCAATTTATCACGCGACCGCAAAATCGCCTGAGATTTTACGGTTGTAAAAACTTTCATCAATTCAAACTGTCTCACAACAGCACAGCCAAAAGCATTCACGGAAGTCCCGATTCTTGGAATGATCGCATCGATTCCTTTTATCGCTTTTCCTTTATAAATGACAGTTGGTTTTCCTCCTTCAATCATGACAAAGCACTTGACGTGGTCAATAACCACAGCCTGGTGACCTTTCTTTTTGATTGCCTCCACCAGACGCTTCGTTGAGTAAAGGTCAGGATTGGTGGATAATACGGCGATTTTCATATAAATCTAGTGGATTAAGCGAGTAGGGTTGGCCTCAGTATCAGGATTCTTTTTGTGCCTGATTTTGTCAGCATTTTGTTTGGCGGAAAGATCTTTTTGTGATACGTCAACGATAAAACGCCCTTTTAGTAATTTTCTTCCGAGCAATATCGGATAGCTCATCTTTTTACGGTTAGCTAATGAAAACTCGGTACGTATTTTTCTGCCGAAAATGGTGATCTGCGTTTTAATTACATATCGTTTTTCCTCCTTTCCGGAAGAATTTCTGACAACGGTTTCCTTGAAATCGCTCACAGTAAAAGATTGTTCAGGCGCCCCTCTTTTTGCATCAAGGTAAAAACATAATCTTTCATGTTCACCTTCTTTGATCAGTCTCACACGTGCACAATGAATGGCGGAAGTGGTTGCTCCCGAATCAACGCGAACGGGAACGTGATACCATCCAAGTTCTGGTAAATCTACAATATCGGTTGCGCCGATAAGCTCAATTTTTTTTTTCATCTGCGTTGAAAAAATGGCGCAATAGTCAATGATAAATCAAGAAAAACCATTTTTGCCCTGACGTTTCGTTCTATGTGGTAATAAGCAACGTTCACTTCCTGAACCATATTTTCCAAAGCGTCGAAATTAACTGCTTTTGAAAAATTCTGCACGAAAGTAAGTTCTTCCTGCGGAACCCGCAATAGCTCCGCAGCTCCCTGGCTCCATACCAGCATATCACGGAAAAGCCTTAGAGCATATTCGAAAAGCCCTTTTTGCTTTTCTTTGTTCATACCATCAAAAGCATCAGCCAGTCTTACAAGGCTAGCCACGTCGTATCTGTAACAATACCGCATCCATTCAGCAAACCACGCAGACCGGTCATCAGAAGTTTCATTAACAAGACGCAGCGCTTCAGATAAATTTCCATCACAAAGATAAGTAATCTGGTTTGCTACGGCCTCACTGATAGATTGTTGTTTCAAAAACTGACGAACTTCTTCATCCGAAAAAGCAGGAACGGCAACGCGTTGTGTTCTTGAAATGATGGTAGTCAACAATCGGTCAGATTGGTCACTTACCAACAGGAAAAGTGTTTTATATGGCGGCTCTTCAAGAATTTTCAGCAATGCATTTGCCGAAGAAGCATTCATGATTTCCGGCTTCCATATTAAGAGAATTTTATATTCTCCCTCGTAAGATTTAACAGAAAGTTTTTTTAGGATTCCCCTGGCTTCTTCCACTGAAATGTTTCCCTGCTTGTTTTCAGCAGTTATAAAATCCAGCCATTCAGGTAAAACTCGGTAAGGCGTTTCGAGCAAAAATGTACGCCAAAGTGGTAGAAAAGCTTCACTGGTATTTCCGCTTATCTTTTTAGAAGTAGCAATCGGAAAAATAGAATGGAAATCCGGGTGGATTAATTTATTCATTTTTGCGCAGGAAGCACAAACGCCACAGGCATCTTCCTCGCTCCGGTTTTCACAATTTATATAGGTCGCAAATGCCAGTGCCAATGCCAATCCTCCGCCTCCGCTTGCACCATCGAACAGCAATGCATGGGCCAAATGGCTTGTTTGCACAGAACGAATCAATGTAGATTTAATAGGCGCCAGTCCTGGAATGTCTTTAAAAAGCACGTTGGTTTTGGGTTAATCTATTTTTTAATTCTATAATGTTAACGCTGATTTTGTGTTTGATCAAAAACCTGTTTCATTATATTCTCGTCGGACTCATCAAATGTCACACCACGCCGGTTAACAGTATCTTTTGCAACCGCAACAGCTTTGTCAAAACGATATTCAGTTAATCCTTCCGCATTTCCACCCCAGGAAAAAGAAGGAACATGTTTGGATTGAAAACCGGCTCCAAAAACATTTACACTTACGCCAACAACCGTTCCGGTATTAAACATGGTAGAAATTCCGGCTTTGGAATAGTCTCCCATAAATAATCCGCAAAAAAGCAAACCGGAACTTTCCAGTTTTCCAGTTACGTAGCTATGAATTTTTACAGCGGTATGGTCATTTTTCAAATTCGAGTTATTGGTATTTGCGCCCAGATTACACCATTCGCCCAATACCGAATTTCCCAAATATCCGTCGTGGCCTTTGTTACTATATCCAAAGATAACACAGTTACTCACTTCGCCACCCACTTTACAAAACGGTCCGACGGTAGTATTAGGACGTATCTTAGCTCCTTGTGCCAGAACCGAACTTTCTCCAATCGCAAAAGGACCCTGGATAGTAGCGCCTTCTTGAATAGAAGCATTTTTTCCAATATAAATCGGTCCGTTTTCCGCATTTAATATAGCAGCTTTGATTACCGCGCCTTCTTCAATAAATATATTTTCAGGATTATAGCAATGTGTGAAAGGATCGGTAATTTTCTCTGATTTCTTTGAGGAAGTTATTCTGGCAAAATCAGCTTTTATCTGTGCGCCATTATTTAAGAATATATCCCAGATCTGACGAATAATAATTACTGGTTCATTATATATCTGACTGACCAGTTTATCAGGTTTTTCGGTTGGCGACCATTCCGTTGAAGAAGTTCTTACAGCAAGAATTTCATTTTCTTTTGATAAAAGAACAGATTCCGGAGCAAGTTTTTCAATCGCCGCAAGAAATGAAGCATCCGGGCAAAGCGCTCCATTAATATATAAGTTGTCTTCGGATTTTTTAATTGGAAAACGATGAGCAAGATATGATTCCGTTTGATAGGAAATATCGGTTTGAAACCATTCACTCCATTTTTCAGCAATAGTCCGGATTCCACAGCGAATTCCTGCAACCGGTCTGGTGTATGTAAAAGGCAATAATTGTAATCTAATTACTGGATCGTCGAACAGGATGATACTACGCATATTCAGTTTTAGTATGTATCGCCAAAGTTCGGCCATTTTTTTGGTACCGACAAAAAAAGAAAGCAGTCTCTGATCGCTTTCGCTTTGAGACTGCTTTCTTTACGACTGTTAATCCTTTAATAAGATTAAGCTTCTTTTGTACCGTAACGTTTTCTGAATTTATCAACACGTCCCGCTGTATCAACAAGTACATTTTTACCTGTATAGAATGGGTGAGACTTAGAAGAAACCTCCACTTTGTAAACAGGATAAACTGTTCCATCTTCCCAGGTAATGTTTTCGCTGGTTTCGATTGTAGAGCGTGTAATAAACTTGTCGTCGCTGGATAGATCCCAGAATACTACTTCTCTGTAATTGGGATGAATATCATTTTTCATTGGTATATGCAATTATGTGTTTCTATACAATTCTCAAAAAGGATTGCAAAAGTAAAAATTCTTATCTATTAAACCAAGCAAATCTGAGTTATCTTTCTCAATATCTATGCGATGAGTCTAAATTATTCAAAATCAGACCTCGCTAATCTGCTTTTGAAGTACTTCAATACCTTTTTTCGACTGACTATCGAAGTCCTGATAAACAAAACATTCAATAGAAAGTCCGCCTTTATATTTTATTTTTTTCAAAGCACTTAAATAGGGTCTGAAATCATCTCCCGCAACACCGGGCGGTGTGCGGTCCTTTTTTTCGGCAATATGGCAATGCACAATATGCTTTCCGTATTTCACAATCTGGTCTGCCGGCTCGTCTTCTTTTGACATATGGAAAATGTCGCAAAGCAATTGAAACGACGGGCTATTAACAGCGTCAATAATTTCAACGCCTTCCGCCAAACTGTTTATAAAATTAGTTTCTCCGCGATTTAGAGGTTCCAACGCAATTTTGACTCCATACTTTTCCGCAAGCGGCGCCATTTTTTTACTTAGTTCAATATGCTGTGCTTTTGCCTTGTCACGATCAAATCCTTCCGGAATAATCCTGGACGCGCCGCTGCCAAATACAATATATTTTGATCCGCATTCTTTCGCACGTTTCAAAGCAAGATCGGTTCGTTGTAAAATGGCTTCATGATTTGCATCCGGGCCCAATGTTTTTAGTTGTCCTGGCAAAAGGATAACATAGGAACGGATTGGGAATTTGTCGTCTTTCAATTGCTGGAGATTTTTGGCATACTGCAAATCCCCATCTTTCGGAATAAGAAATCCACCAACAGATTCCTCTATGTACGAGCAGCCATATTGTTTCAATAAGTCGGCCTTTTCATAGGATGCATAAACACCCAGAGGCAACGAAAACTTTGAAGATATTTCAGAAAAATCGCTAGCTTGTACAAGTGTCTCCGCACCTATGATCAAACCGGCAGAAATACCTGCGGTTTGTTTCAAAAAATTCCTTCTTGATTGAGGCTTTTCAGGCTGATCCATTTGATTAAAGTGTAAGTTAGAAGAAATGCAAGTAGTTGAAATAGTTAAAGTAATATGTAGAGAAATTTACCCGCGTTTTTAAAAAAGTTTACAAATTTTAAAATTTGCCGTTAAGTAAATTTTTTATAATTAATTGAATATCAATTGTTATACTAACTTTCATTTCTTGTTTAAATTAGGTTGGTTAAAAAAAAGTTTGCAAATTTTTTAGGAAAATTGAAAAAAGTTTTTTTTTAAAATCTTTTCCGTCTGTTTTTTTGCTTAAATCACTTGTTACGAGAATTTTAACAATTTGTTAAACTTGGATGTTGAAATTTGTGCTTTAAAAAGCGTAAAACCCAGTTGCACTTTCGATTTATTTTCACGTATTTCATGGAAATTTTTTTCAGATCCCTCCCAAAATTCATTAACATTCTTTAAATCTTTCACCTCAGAAAATATTTGACATGTCCATGTACGTAATAAAGCGTGACGGTCGCCGTGAGTCGGTAAAATTCGACAAAGTGACTGCCCGTATTGAGAAGCTGAGCTATGGCCTCGATAACAATTACATCCAGCCGATAGAGGTAGCTAAAAAGGTTGTATCCGGAATCTACGATGGCGTTACGACGGCCGAACTGGATAATCTTGCTGCGGAAACCGCTGCTTCCATGACTACCAAGCATCCTGACTACGCTATTTTAGCAGCCCGGATTGCGATCTCAAACCTTCACAAAAACACATTGAAGTCGTTTTCGGCGACAATGAAACGTCTTTACACGTATGTTGACAGCAAAACGGGTGAAAATGCCTCGTTGATTTCCAAGGAAGTTTACGAAGTAATTCGTCAAAATGCTTCATTACTTGATTCTACTATTATATATGACCGGGATTATGCTTATGATTATTTCGGTTACAAAACGCTTGAAAAATCTTACTTATTAAAGGTAGACGGTAAAATCGTTGAACGTCCCCAACAAATGCTGATGCGTGTTGCAGTTGGTATTCATCAGGACGATGTTCAGGCGGCGGTTGAAACATACCATTTGCTTTCTGAAAAATGGTTTACGCATGCAACGCCTACATTGTTTAATGCAGGAACGCCAAAACCACAAATGTCTTCTTGTTTCCTTTTAACAATGAAGGAGGATAGTATTGAAGGTATTTATGATACGTTAAAGCAATGTGCCTTGATTTCTCAATCTGCCGGTGGTATTGGTTTGAGCATTCACAATGTACGTGCGACAGGTTCGTATATTAAAGGTACCAATGGAATGTCAAATGGTATCGTGCCGATGCTTCGTGTATTTAATGATACGGCGCGTTATGTTGATCAGGGCGGTGGAAAACGTAAAGGTTCTTTTGCAATATATATGGAACCATGGCATGCTGATGTTTTTGATTTCCTTGATTTAAGAAAAAATCATGGTAAGGAAGAACAACGCGCACGTGATCTTTTCTACGCTATGTGGATTCCGGATTTGTTCATGAAACGTGTGGAAGCGAATGACACCTGGTCATTATTCTGTCCGCATGAGTGTCCCGGATTATCTGATACGCACAGTGAAGAATTTGAAAAACTTTACGAAAGATACGAGCTTGAAGGAAAAGCACGTAAAACGATAAAAGCGCAGGATCTTTGGTTTGCAATTCTTGAATCGCAAATTGAAACGGGTACGCCTTATATGTTGTACAAAGATCACGCGAACTCGAAATCAAACCAGAAAAATCTGGGTACGATCAAGTCTTCGAACCTTTGTACAGAAATCATGGAGTATACAGCTCCTGATGAAGTAGCGGTTTGTAACCTGGCTTCGATCGCATTACCGAAATTTGTTGAAATGAAAGCGGACGGTTTTTACCGTTTCGATCACCAGAAATTATATGAGATCACAAAAGTGATCACCCGCAACCTGAACAAGATTATTGATCTTAACTATTATCCTGTTCCGGAAGCTGAAAATAGTAACAAAAGACATCGTCCGATCGGTATTGGGATTCAAGGTTTGGCAGATGCTTTCTGTATGATGCGGATGCCTTTTGATTCGGAAGAAGCGCGTCAATTAAATAAAGATATCTTCGAAACCATTTATTATGGTGCAATGGAATCTTCTATGGAGTTGGCAAAACTTCACGGTCCATATCAAAGCTGGGAGGGAAGTCCGATTTCACAAGGTATTTTCCAATTTGACATGTGGGGTGTTAAACCAGAAAGTCAGCGTTGGGACTGGGGTAAACTAAGAAAAGAAGTAATCCAGAATGGTGTAAGAAATTCTTTGTTGCTTGCTCCTATGCCAACAGCTTCTACAAGCCAGATTCTGGGTAACAATGAATGTTTCGAACCATTTACTTCCAATATATATGTACGACGGGTTCTTTCAGGAGAGTTTGTGGTTGTGAACAAATACCTCTTGAAGGATCTTGTGAGACTTGGTCTTTGGGATGAGGAAATGAAAAATAACCTGGTTCGTGCCAGCGGGTCAGTTCAGGCGATTCCAAATATTCCTCAGAACATTAAGGACCTTTATAAAACAGCCTGGGAAATTAAGCAAAGAAGTATTCTGGATATGTCTGCTGACCGTGGTGCATTTATCTGCCAGTCGCAGTCACTGAATATTTTCCTTGAAGAACCGAATTTTGGTAAACTGACTTCAATGCATTTTCATGCCTGGAAAAGCGGCTTGAAAACAGGTATGTATTATCTACGTACTCGTGCAGCCTCTGCCCCTGTTCAATTCACATTGGGCAAGCAAGCAGAAGCACAAATCGAACCGGTTACAGAAGTGGTTGCGGAAAAAGCGCTTAATTACGTTCAGTATGCCGAAGATCATACAAAACCGGCAGCACCTCGTGATAGCCGCGCAGACATGCAGTGTTCGCTAGATGATCCGGAAGGATGTGAGGCATGCGGATCTTGATCTGGTAAAATACAATATAATGAACGGGCTCTCAGTTTTAATTGAGAGCCCGTTTTGTTTTAACGGATGCTGATATAATTTGGTATTGAAATCTGATCAGTATCTAAATTGGGGGTATTGAATTAAAATTAGCCATATGATGAAAACATACTTAACAGTTCTTCGGGCAATATTAATGCTTACAACGGTTTCTTTGCTGGCACTTGGAGCACTATTCTCTTATCAAAACTGGGTGGGTAGTAAGAATCTGTTATGGATTGGGCTGATATTATTTATGGTTATGATTTGTGATCATTATATAACTAAAAGAATTCGTCTTAAGCGGGACATTCAAAATCAGAAAGATAATTAGGTATAGGAGGTAGTTTAATATAAGAGTACTTTTAGCCATATTTTCTTTCGGGTTTACTTTCAATTTTCCTGCTGTATCACTATCCTTTCAATAAATTCTGAATTATCAAGCTCCATCGGAGCTCCCTGTTTCTAGCCAGAAATTACCCATTGCAATTTTTCCGACTCCATAGGAGCCACCTGTGAACAATCTGTGAAACTAATAATCTGTAAAACCATTTTCCATTTCCTTATTATAGTAGTGTAAAAACTACGAGTAAATGGCTCCTCCCTGAAAGCTCCGATTGTTTTCTTCTGCCATGTCCAGTATTAAATGATCCTTTATCCCAACGATGCCGGGAACGAGCAATCTCTTTAAGTGCTTTTCTAACCTGTTTTACTTTCCCAACCTATCGCCCCAAAAAAACTTCAAAAAAACTTTGGGGTGGATTTTCCTCATTTTGAGCTTCTTACAAATTATTTCAAAAAAGATTTTGAAATAATTTGTCTTTGCACTTGCGTGTTAAAAAAAAAGGCTGCACTTTTGCACTCCCAATCGGGTAGTACGGCGCTGAAAACGATCAGCGCGACAAGTTTCGGAAGATGCGGAGCACAGTTCTTTGACATGATGAAGAGAGTAACAAGATAGTTCGTTTAAGAAGATAACGTGGGATCTTTCGGGGTTACCACAAAACAAAATTTACAATGGAGAGTTTGATCCTGGCTCAGGATGAACGCTAGCGGCAGGCTTAATACATGCAAGGCGAGGGGGCAGCAATGTCACCGTCGTACGGGTGCGTAACGCGTATGCAACCTACCTTC